>JABSOI010000130.1 GCA_013216015.1 Alteromonadaceae bacterium
GCTTGGTGGTCACCAAATGTGATGGGTTACGCCGTTGGCTAACCCATCCTACAACTATTATAGCCACACTTAACTGGGACATAGCCAGTCCCATTAAATGGCTATTGGTTTATTTTCAGTATTGGTTAAATGCAATTGTTGATAGGCTAGTCCTGCCAGCGTTCTATTATTAACTTGAAGTTTGGCTAAAATGGCAGACACATGCTTTTTAACTGTCGTTTCTTTAATATCTAAATCATAGGCTATTTGTTTATTCAGTTGCCCGTCAGCAATGTAAGTCAGAACAATATATTGTTGTGGCGTAAGTTTACTCAATTGTTTCGCTAATCGTTGATGTTCATTTATTGCATTTACTGATTGAGAATCAAACGAGTTTTCAACGTTTTCAGGTAGCCACTCTTCCCCTTCAAGTACGCACGATATTGCATTTGAAATTGTCACTAAGTCGGCTGATTTGGGAATAAATGCTGCAGCCCCAAGGTCTATCGCTTTACGCATTATCTCTGGATTATCATCAGAAGAAACCATAATAACGACAAGATCAGGATAATGATTTCGTAATTGACTTAACCCCGTAAAACCGTTATTCCCCGGCATATGCAAGTCTAAAAATACAATTTCCAAAGATGGGGTTTGCTCAACTATTTTAAGTAAACTTGTAAAATTGTCTGTTTCTAAAATATCTGTAGCAGAAAAGCTTTCAACCACCGCTTGTTTTAAAGCAGCTCTGAATAATGGATGGTCATCGGCAATTATTACTTTCGGTTGAGTCATGTTTAATTTCCTTGATGCTTTTCTTGGTTATATCTATTGGTATTAACTATTGGTACTAATCTCTTGGTAAAACACATGGTAAACATTTATGCTGCTAAAAATATGGTGTTTAAAATAAGAGTGTTAAAAAAGAGTTTCCAAAAAGAGAGTTTTAAAAAGGTTTTAAAAGATGATTATGAAAAAAAGAGCCGGTAAAAACCAGCTCTTTCGCAATAAATTATTTTTAAAAAGAATAACCTATTGTTAATGCTACAGTAGATGGATCTCCGTAGTAACCAATCAGTGTGGTGTCGCCACCTAAACCGGGTGCATAACTGCCATCATCATTCTTAGCACCAAGGAAGGCATAGTTACCCACCAGGTATTCTTCACCGGTAATATTTTTCCAATGTAATGCAGCAGTCCAGTCGCCATCATCACTGTACCAGTTAATCCCCAAGTTAAGTAAACCATAACCATCTTGAGTAAGTAAGTTATCTGTTACATTCAAGTCATAATCACTGCGGTAATAGTAATTACCATTGACAACAAAACCACCCACTGATGTTTCAATATCGTAGCTAAAACCAATATTTGCTGTGGTATCCGGTGTATTGGTAATCGTGAAGGTATCGGTAATATCCATAGGATTACCTTCAGCATCAAATGAGTTAACTTCTTCAAAAGAAGAATCGATTAAACCTACATTGGCAAAAATATTCAGACTGTCTGTTGCAGCGTATTGTATTTCTAATTCAAGACCGGAAGCGGTCGACTGACCTATGTTACCTAAACGTTGACTTAATTCGCTGCCATTACCACCTTCTACCGGCAATACAGTTACAAACTGACGATCTTGATGATCTAAATAGAATACTGTGGCATTAATACGTAAATTATTATTCCACTCACTCTTCATACCCATTTCATAAGAATCAACAATTTCAGGATCAACCGCTGGCTCTGGCCCACTGGCTCTTGGATTAAAAGTACCTGATTTAAAGCCCTGAGAATAACTGGCAAAAAACATCATATCGCCTGAGTATTGATATTCAACGCCGGCTCGCGGGGAAAATCTTGACCAATCCTCACTATCATTCAATACTTCTGGGAACTCAATATCGCCACGAGAATAACCTGATACCCAGTTATTTTCGGGGTAAACTGTTAGCATTTGCACGCCATTATTCACAACCGCATCTTTTTCTTCCTGGGTATAACGTGCACCTAAAGTAAATGATAATTTTTCTGTCAGGTTATATGAACCCTGTGCATAAACCGCAGAACTTTCACTGTTATTACAACCCGAAACTTCACGTGTTAAGCCGGCGGCCCCTAACACATTACCTAAATGCTCCAAAATGGCATCAAAATGACCACAGGATTCACCATCAAAATAATATAAACCAGAAACAAAAGTCAGGTTATCTGAATCATAATTTAACTGAAATTCCTGAGTGAATTGTTCATCGTCATAAATGGCGGGTACATCAAAAATACGTTCAGGGGTATTGTCAAAATCAATATTAGTTTTTGAATAGTTTTCTCTACTTGAAGTTATAGATTTAATCGACCAGGTATCATTAATGTTATACTCAGCCGTAAAGCTCATGCCCTGGGATTCAACACTGTTCCAAGTTGGCATACTGGTATAAGAATCATAAACACTATCGGGAACAGGAGCATCAGTAACTACACTTGGTAATAAACGATAGCCGCCTTTTGCATTAGAATCATCGACGGTTTTATCGTAATTGAAGCGGAAAAACAAGTCATCGCTTGGGGTATATTCCAGAGTAAAACGGCCGGCAAAAACGTCTTTATTGTAATTTTCTAAATCTTGATTCGGTAAGGCAGACTGTAAAAACTCACCAAAACCATCACGGGTTAAATTTGCGAAGGCAAAGCCAACATAAAGTTTATCTTCTACAACAGGAATTTTTCCTGAAACCTTATAGTCTTTACGGGCATAATTACCAAAGGTAGCCTGAAGATCAAACTCTCTATCCCCTGACATTTTTTTGGTCACATATTTTATCGCACCACCAATGGTGTTTTTACCGTATAAACTTCCTTGTGGACCACGTAAAACCTCAATTCGTTCAACGTCTAATATGTCAAGCACAGCACCTTGAGGACGAGCGATATAAACATCATCAACATAAATACCGACACCAGGTTCATAACCCCAAAGCGGATCGTCTTGTCCAACACCACGAATAAAAGCCGTTAAAGTTGAGTTTGTACCACGACTACTCTGTAAAGTTGTATTAGGTGAAAACTGCTGCACTTCTGTCATCACACTTATACCATTTTGTGCGAGTTGCTCAGCACCAACCGAGGTGACTGATACAGGTACATTTTGTAAACTTTCCAGTGTTTTACGGGCAGTAACTTCAATACGCTCTAAACCTTTATCTTTGTGTGCAGCAGATGTATCCGTTATTTCTTCAGCCAGTGAAATATTGCTGGTTAATGCGGTAGAAATGGCCAAAACGAGATAGTTTAATTTTTTGTTATTACGTTTCATAATCGTGCCTTATTATAATTATAATCAATGTGCTTTGATATTTTTTACTGATGCTGAAACTCTATAACAAAATTGAAAAAAAATAACTTACACTATAGTACCATGCCATTTAACTGTTGAATTTTATTGGTTTTATATCAAATTCCCCAGAAATCCACTATTGCTTTTGCCGTATTTATTGAGGCTACCGGTAAAAAAACAGCTTCAATACCTCCATCTTTACTTGAAGGGTCAACACTCATTCCGTGGCCAATATTATTAATCTCTATTAATTTAACTTGAGTTTCATTATTGCTTGTTAACCATTCGCTTATTTGATGGTCATCACGGTTTATTTTCACGGTACTTTTTTGAGCTGAACCTAACTTTGCCCATTGTAGAGCCAGGCTCATTGAGTTCTTAGGGCTAACCACCTTATCCTTATCACCGGTAACAACAATTAATTTAGGCCATTGTTTTATAATTGATTGTTTTATGGTTGATTGTTTTATAGTTGCTTGTTTTATAGTTGATTGTTTTGAACGGACAAAATTAACTAACTCTTCAACAGACTGAGACGGGCCACTTCGCATACAAGCAATAGCTTTAATAAGATCATTGGCGCAAGGATAAGGTAAGCCAGCAATAACGGCACCAGCAACAAATAAATCAGGATAATTGACTAACATAGCACTTGTCATTGCACCACCGGCTGAAAGGCCGGCGATATAAACTTGTTCAATTTTAGACTGCTCTTTAAGACTGATGATCATATTTTTAAGTGAAAGACTTTCCCCGGCATCTTTTTCACTATCAAGATCAGAAAACCAGTTAAAACAGGACTTAACATTATTTTTTTGTTTTTGCTGAGGCAGTAATAAAATGAAATTATGCTTTATGGCAAGTTCAACAAAACCACTTTGTTTTGCAAGTTCTTGTGCATTTTGCACACAACCGTGCAGAAACATAACAATAACCTTTGCGGAAGGTGATGGTTGATAATAGCTCGCGGTTAAATCTCCAGGATTGTCACCAAAATGATCGAGAGGCTTAAAATTAGCAAAGCTATAATTGGCAAAGCTGGAAAAGATCGACAGCAAACAAAATATAGTAATAATTTTTTTTATTTTAAATAACATTAGAAATAGTCATGAAAATTAGGAATACCAAGATAATGGCTTATTTACGATTCGATTTACAATGCTACTTTAGTGTCAATCAGATTTACTTTATGATACTTGGTATGGCCATATCCCAGTAATTGTGCCTGTGATAATGACAGTAATTGAGTATTTTCTCTGTGTTTACGCGTAAAATTAGCCGAAGGCGTAACCCATCAAAACACAAGCTTTTAACAATATTATTAACCAGTTGGTGCTATAAATTGATGGGTTACGCCGTTGGCTAACCCATCCTACAACTTAATATTATGCTGCTGATTATCCAGGCAGTTAATCAACAACTTAATTAATCATGTGCAATTTGTGATCAAAAAATTAAATGCATACACCCTAAGGCTAAAAGCCCGGCAAGTACATCATCGAGCATGATGCCCAACCCACCATGACAATTTTTATCGATATAAGAAATTGGCCAGGGTTTGAAAATATCAAACAGACGAAATAACAAAAAGCCCACGACAATGCTTTGCCAACTTAACGGGATCATGAACATGGTGATCATAAATCCAACAATTTCATCCCAGACAATAGCGCCGTGATCAGGAACACCTGCATCTAATGCGGCTTTATCGCAGATGTAAATGCCGCACAGACTCATTATTAATACAATTGCAGCATAATAACTGGCGGCTAATGGTGCACATAATAAATACACAGGAATTGCCGCCAAAGTACCAAAAGTACCAGGTGCCTTTGGCGCTAAACCACTGCCAAAACCAAGCGCCAAAAAGTGGACAGGATCAGATAAACGAAATTTAACCGTTGATTTAGCCGTTGATTTACTCATTACTACTTTCCACCATGAGACAGACCCGTTAGCATAAATAACTGGTATCAATTTTTATACCAATTCCATTGGCTATGTACCAGTTAAGTGTTGCTGTTATCGTTGTAGGATGGGTTAGCCAACGGCGTAACCCATCACTTTGTAGCACGCAACTATCTAATAATATAAATAAAAACTGGTGTTTTGATGGGTTACGCCTTCGGCTAACCCATCCTACGCGCTGAAATCTCTACTTTACAGATAATCATCAACTAAACAATTCCTTACGGCCATGGCCACACTTAACTGGTACATAGCCATTGCATTAATAGAGATCATCACTCAACTTCATTAATAGAGCCGGATGAAAAATGTTCAAAACCAGAAGCTGTTATTGGTACAGGTTTACTATTAAGTGTTGTGGTAATTTTTTCAGAGGCATTCAATTGCCCGATACAAGTAATAGCTATTCCACTATTAGCAAGAGCCGTTTCCATACCTACTTTTTTATCGTCAGAAACGGTAAATAACAATTCATAATCATCACCACCGCTTAACGCTAACTGCGCAGCTTGTTCACTGCCTAAAGTATCCTTCATTGCAGAGGAAATAGGTAAAGCTTCCATCACAATGTTTGCGCCAACACCAGACGCTTTGCAAATATGACCTAAATCGGAAATCAAACCATCAGAAAGGTCAATTGCCGACGATGCATATTCACGCAAAGCTTGTCCGGCAAGCACGCGAGGTTTAGGATAATCAAGCTTTGATAAAATTTGTTCCTTGAACACATCTTCAATAGTGACCATACCTTTGATGTGTTTTAAAGCAAGCGCTGCGTCGCCTATTTCACCGGTAACATAAAGCCAGTCACCCGCTTTAGCTCCTGAGCGTGTTATATGTTTACCTTCAGGTGTAAGTCCTTGTGCAGTAACAGTAATACTTAAAGGTCCCTGAGTTGTATCACCGCCAATAAGCTGAACATTGTAATATTCACACAATTCAAAAACACCGGCACAAAACTCGGTTAACCATTTTTCATCGGTTTGCGGAAGTGTTAGTGCCAATGAAAGCCAGGTTGGATCAGCGCCCATTGCCGCTAAATCAGATAAACTGACGGCAATGGATTTATGCCCTATTGACCGGGGCGAAGTATCATGCGGGAAATGAACCCCTGCAATTAAAGTATCTGTCGTTACTGCAATATTATTGAGACCACTTACATGAATAAGCGCACAATCGTCTCCTATACCAAGTACTACATCTTTACGCTTTACTACTTGCTCAGTAAAAAAGCGCTTTATAAGATCAAATTCTTTCATAAAATACTTTCCTTGTAGAAATGATAAATAAGATTATTCGTTAGGACGGATTAACTTAACTGCTTTATCAAGGACACCGTTTACAAATTTATGACTGTCATCGGCAGCAAAAGACTTTGCTAACTCAATAGCCTCATTTATCACAACTTTATAGGGTACATCCCGGCAATCTCTTAATTCATAAATTGCCACGCGTAAAATAGCTTTTTCAACATGATCAACACCATCAATTGGACGGTCTACATGAGGGGAAATAGCTAAATCAAGTTCACTTGCACTCGCGGTTACACCACGTAGTAATTGCTGGAAATATGGGATGTCAAAGCGGCGTGCACGATTTTCGGTTAAGAAATTTGCTTCAATATCTGTTACTGAGTTTTGACTGAGTTGCCATGAATAAATAGCTTGAAAGGCCAACTCACGTGCTTTTCTTCTAGGTGATGGTTTCACAATAATATGGTTCCAATAAATTAACGTTAAATTTTAGCTAAAACATTAACCATTTCTAATGCACTTAATGCTGCTTCAGCACCTTTATTACCGGCTTTAGTACCGGCACGGTCAATTGCCTGCTCTATGGTGTCTGTAGTAATTACACCAAAAGCTACAGGAACAGTAAATTCCATTGCAACTTGTGCTAAACCTTTATTACATTCGCCGGCAACAAAATCAAAATGAGGCGTACCGCCACGAATAACAGCACCAATTGCAATAATAGCATCGAATTCACCTTTAGCGGCAATGCGTTTTGCAGCTACTGGTAGTTCATAGGCACCCGGAACACGTACAACCGTAATATCATTATCAGCAACATTGCCATGACGTTTTAACGCATCAATAGCACCCTCAAGTAAACTTTCAACAACAAAACTATTAAACCGCGATACTACAATCGCAATTTTTTTACCTGACGCTTCAAAATTTGCTTCTATGATATTCATTTATAAATCACCTATGGTTAAAATTTTCGGCATTCTACCAAAATATCATGTTAGAGGGAAATGAAGTATCTATGAATATAATGATAAACAACAAAGATAATTCCAGAAATACCGTCGATAAGGTATTATCGACCTTCCCTTGCTAAGCAATTAAGTTAAAATGACTCTTTATTTTTCTTCGAATAACATCCCTGAATTAGCTAAATACAACCTAAAACAACGACAAGCAATACTAACTATAGCTGCTTTAAAATTTTCAGCACCAGAAAAATTCATTATTAATATCGTTAAACTTGCGATGTTGATCCCATTGTTTTTATATATAGCCGCATTAAATGGGGTATTGATAGCCGTTTCAATTGCGGGAATTATTGCTGGTTATTTTTTTATAATGCGTCCGATAGTTTTGATGTTTTCGCACAAGCATTTAGCTTATGCGATAAACAAATTTGAAAGCAATAAATAAGCTAATTATTTGTTAGCTAACTCTTTATTTATTAACTCTTTATTTACTAATTCTTTATTTACTAATTCTTTATTTACTAATTCTTTATTTACTAATAATGTTTTCAGCTCATTTAGTTGCCTTGACAAATCTTCGATGGTTATCTTTCCATCCAGTTTGTCTTGCGCTTCCCGCTCTTTTGAATGTTCATCTTCGAGTACATTAACCACAATACCAATAACCATATTCAAAAAGGCGAAGGTCGTTAAGAATATAAAAGATAAAAAATAAAGCCAGGCAATGGGATAAACTTCCATTATTTCGTACATCACATCGGTCTTATCTGGGTGTTTTTTTGTTGACATAGGTGGGTGGGTAGGTAGACAGCCCAGTACCAGTGTACATAGGTTACTATTATTCCTTTCAAATACCCATTGTCAACATTTTGAAATAACTTTTTAAAGAAAACCATATCATAATTAAGTATAATGCACGCAATTTATGAACCCTATATTTAATTGTTGACAGAATAAACTATGTATAAAGCCATAAAAATGAATATGAATGCGCTCAAAAACAATAAAATTTTTGAGCTACTTGTCGTCTCAGTGATAATTATGTCAGCATTGGAGATAGGTGCAAAAACATTTCAATTACCTGATAGCGCTGTTTCATTTACAGATATTCTAGATGTTTTTATCACGGTTTTCTTTCTTTTTGAATTAACGATACGCTTTATTGGTGATGATGATAAACGTTCATTTCTTAAAAAGGGTTGGAATGTGTTTGACACCTTGGTTGTTGCGATAAGCTTGATACCTATCGATAATAGCGAGATGGCGCTCTTAGCTCGCCTAGTGCGTATATTCCGTGTATTACGTATGATATCCGTTGTACCTGAGTTGCGAATTCTAATTAACTCTCTCATAAAAGCCTTACCGCAATTAGGCTATGTTGTACTTTTGATGTTTATAATTTTCTATATATATGCGGCATTTGGCAGCTTCATGTTTAGTCAAATCAATCCAAAACTCTGGGGTGATATTGCCATATCAATGTTGACGTTATTCAGGGTTATGACGTTCGAGGACTGGACTGATATCCAATATGAGACCATGGAAGTTTATCCTTATAGCTGGATTTTCTACCTCACGTTTATCTTCTTTACTGCCTTTGCATTTTTAAATATGGTCATCGGTATTGTCGTAAATGTCATGGAAGAAGAGCATCAAGCAGCTCGTGCTGAAAAAGCAGAAAAGCAACCTTCATTAATCGAATTACAACAAGAGCTGAAAGAAATTAAAGCCTTGCTCGTAGCACAACAAAAATAGTGATTGGTGGTCGCTACGCGGCTACTTCTCCAACTTAAATAACAATCTTTATCTATGCCGCCCTATCGGGCGAATAGAGAAGCCAGTATCTTGTTATTACCTGGTTCGGACATAAAAACCATGTTGGTATTGTCATGTGACTAAGTCACAGGCGGGTGATCAGGATGGTGATCGGACATAAAAATCATAGTGACATTGCCGTGTGACTAAGTCACAAAAGGAAGAGTGACTAAGTCACAAATCATGAAATCACCGGCTGAGAAAGTTTGCATATTAGTTGCGTTTTATGACTGCTGTGACTACGGATAATGTTTGAGGCTAGCACTCATCAAATGAGATTCACCTCTTATGGTCACTGTTACCACACTGCTGACCCTTTTAGTAATGAAGAATCGACCTCAAAACAGTCAGCAAAGATACGATAGCGGACGTTCCTCACAGATGAGTATATGGGACTTTAAATTATGTTTTTTTGCCAGTAAGTCGAATAACCTGACTGGCAAAAATGCCACCACAGCGGTCATTCATCATTAAACTCTAATGTTAATTTTGTGCACTTTACATTAGCGTCAAAATCATAGATATCTTTCTAATGAGTTAACTTACGTCATATTACTAACTCCTCCGTATATTAAGTTGTCATTTTTTTGCCATAATTCATCATGAGTTGAACATTGTTATAGCAAAACTCATAATATATACTGCGGACGAAAAACAGTAGTCGACATAGGCATTTGTTAACCAACAATAATTTTCATTATTTTTACTATGTGTAGATGCCTATGGATGCTATTAACCTAAAATTTTTTAAATTAAATATTACGGATAACATGAACTATAAACTATTATTTCTAATCATTATTTTTTTAATTTCTTTTCATTCACATGGGAAAAATATTGAATCTTTGAAACAGCAAATTAACTCAGTATTAGAAGGGAAAAGTGCAACGGTTGGCGTTGCTATCTTAGGAGGGAATTCAAGTGATTACCTCTCAATAAACGGCAACAAGCGACAAGTAATGCATAGTGTCTTCAAATACCATCTTGCCTTAGCTGTTTTAGAGCAAGTTGATAATGGCAATATGAATCTTGCGGATAAAATAACCATTACTAAAAAGGATTTAGACAATAACCTATGGAGTCCGATTCGTAGAAAATATCCCAATGGTGCTAGGTTGCCTCTAGCTGAAATATTAGAATATACCGTAGCTAGCAGCGACAATGTTGGATGCGACCTCTTATTCAAGATTCTTGGTGGGCCAAAAGTTGTGGAAAAATTTTTACACCAGAAAGGGATTGCGGATATCGCTATTTTATATGATGAGATAACGCAACAAGCAGTTTGGGAACGTCAATATGAAAATTGGACAACTGCCGAAGCCTCTATTACTGCGTTAAAACTATTTTATGAAAATAAAGACAGTTTATTGTCTCCAGATAGTCATCGTTTTTTATGGGATATCATGAAAGCATCACCTTATGGGAAAAAGGCAATCAAAGGTAAATTACCGAAAGGTACTATTGTTGCACATAAAACGGGGCATTCAGGGCAAAATAAAGCGGGATTAACAGCGGCTCAAAATGATATAGGTATCGTATTTTTACCCGATGGTAGTCATTTTTATATCAGTGTTTTAGTCGGTGATTCCATGGAGACGCGTGAAGTGAATAAGAAAATAATTGCAGATATTGCCAAGCTTGCTTGGGACTACTTTGAGCACAACCAAACTTAAGTGTCGACACATAGCAACGCGCCTTGATGTGGGGCGCAAGTGCTAATTTTATCCCCTTGTTAGGGCTTGTCGATAACAAAATCTAATCCGAAAGGCATTTCAACGTTAATCCCCTTTGAGCGCATTGCGGCATTAGTTATCGTTAAGGTGAGAAATACCAACGGCAGCAATGAGCCTTAAACCAGCCCCGCCAATGTTAAGAAATATTTGGCTATTAATGCTCTGATTATGATCGTGGTTTCACAAAAGCTAATGTCGGCTTATGGCTATCAGTTGACCTCAAGAGAAGTCAGTAGCTAACGTAAAGCGCACAAAGTGAAAATTTTTATTCGTGGTAAACCTAATGTTATTCAGTGGTTACATTAAATGGTATTAGGTCGCAGATTTGGATGGTAATGAGTGGCAGTTCTGATGTAAATGTCCATTAACTAAGTAGTTCAGTTATTTTATCAAACAAAGGTTTGAAATTTATAAAGTCATCAGTATCAAGGTCAATTAAAAGTTTCCAAAATTCAGACTTCTTTCCTGAGAACTGGCTGATCTTATCTAATGTACCAGCTACCTCTTTCTTGGTTAATGAATTTAACTCTTCCAATTTGTCATCCGTAAATAACATTTCAATCTCTAACGCAGAAGAGCTTCCTAGTCTTTTATTTGCGTAAGTTTTTCTAAAGTCTGGAACAGGAATAACCAAGGAATAAAAGTGTTCATGGTCTTTTCTTTTTCGATAAAGACAGGTACTTTCATTGCCTGTTACTGGTTCCCATCTGCCCTTGTTAAGTCCGTTAAATTGGTTGTAAGCAGTATCAAAATCAAACAAACCTATTACCTTTTTATTTGCCCATTCATCTATTACAACAGAGCCTAAGAACATATTTAGTTGAGTATCTCCATTTTTTGAATAGATGTTAAATGGAGATGCTTGATTGAATTTCTCATTTAGATTTTCAGCATCAAAATCGATCTCATTTAATTTCAAATAGGCTATTTTATAAATATTGGTATGTTTATCCTCTAGAAAAAGAAACCACTTATTTGATTCCTTATATTCTTTCGCATTTGCTTCTAGTTGCTTAATGTCCTCAAGCAATTTTTTTTCTTTTTCCTTTATCTCTTTAGAGTACTTCGCTCTAAGTAAGGATGTGCCTATATCGCTTTCAAGGTCTGATTTAACATTAGCAAAATCAAAGCTGTGCTTATCAACATCGAATTGATTTATTGTCGAATAGCTTTCTGTAGATGTGCTATGAGTGATTTTTTTAACATGGTAAAGATTTGACTTTCTTTTGGAAAACTCAATGTTAGAGCCATCGTACAAAGATAAAAACTCCTCAGAATGAGTGGTTATAAAAATTTGCTTAGGTAATGAAAAGTGCTCTTTAAGTTTCTTAGCTAATATTTGTTGGTTCTTATATTCAGCCGAGTTCTCTGGTTCTTCAAACCCCCAAATAAAATACTTTTTCTCGTGAGATATAGAATCCATAAAGTCTAGCATTTCTGGAATGAAACGAGCTTGTACTCCATCCCCTCTAGTTCTCAGCGATAAGTTTTTGTCACCTCCAGTACCTATGTCGAAACTTTCAAAAAATCCGAGTAAATTTGTACCAACCTTAAATTCAGATGAGAGAAAACTAGCTGCTTTAAATAGATTTGATGAAAATTTATTTATTTGGCTTTCGAGATTAATGATAGATTTGTCTAAACTTTCAATTTCTTTTATTTCAGACTTTATTTCATTAGTCCTCTCTTCTCTCCAGGCAGAGTTTGATAAGTTATCTTTAAACTCTTGATTTTCTGATACGTTAGCCAAGGTTTTTTGCCAACGCTCTATCTTGTTATTTTCTATGAATAACTTTTCAATGTGTTTTTCCCCCCTCTGTCAGAATGGTTGCAATGAGAGCTTAAATAAGTTCTCATATTTATCAAAAAGGTGAAATAAGCAACAT
>JABSOI010000131.1 GCA_013216015.1 Alteromonadaceae bacterium
CATAGCAATGATTGGGACAATAAATGGAAGACAGTAGTTTTAAATTCGCCATTGTGAAAACTCAATATATTACACTTTCTTGTTCAAAGGCGGTGACGACGATTGATAGTTGATCTTGATTTGACATGTTGCATCCTTAGTAATTGGTTGCAATGATTTAATCAGATCAAATTTATAAAGTTAAACTATGTTCTCGTAAGCTCACTGTATGACAGCTAGTTTCCTTCTAGTTGCAACAATAAACTTGTAGCACTGTTAGGGTTCGTAGCATTTGCTATTGCTTCAAGGGGTTAATTAACCCATCATAGGAAAAACTAAATCTCAACCCTTTTATTTCGAATCAACCCTTCCAAACAAGCAGTAAATACCACCCTATTCGCCCTATTCGAATGTTCTTCAGCAAATTCTTCAACTTTTTGATAATGACCTTTTGAAATCCATAATGAACGAGCTTTAGATTTTGCCGGTGAAGCATATAAAATTACATATTTATCTTTTTGATTTTTATATGCTTCTTTACTTTTTATGAAATCGTCGATAAATGTTTCTATCACATATCGTCGTTCTTTTCCTATATCCGCTGAATAATCAGACCATGCTTGGAACATCCATTCTGGCATTGAGACTTGAACAAAATGGCGAGAATTCAATTTTTTTTGCTCATCTATGTCCTTTGTCATTTATCAGGTTCCAATTATTAAAAAAAAAGTTAATGAATGCTATCACGTTGTTTTGGTGAAAAAAATATTGTTGAATAAAATAGTCATTAATTGATAGTTTTTTGAACAAAATGCGTTTATTTTGGCGGTTTCATGTGTATACTTTCGTACACGATGTAGATTCTGGCATCAAATGTGTAAAATTTGTAAATAATACGGTATAACTGGGAATAATGAATGCGACATAACATTAAGATGGCTGATTATAACGCAAATAATGATGGTTTTTTTAAAACGGGTTTGCAAGTTCATGTTATAAATGGAGTTAGACATTGTAACGCGCCAGGTATTTCTATTGTAGAAACACAAAACGCATTAAAACTATGTAAATTCATCATTTCACATCATCATTTAGCTGCGTCCCGTGATAGTACAATTATTAATGATTTTAATGAGGATTGTATTTTGGATTTATTGAAAGATGGTGGAACATTGCCACATGCTTCAGTGAAAGATTGGCTTTATTTTAAAGGGATCAAGGGTGAGTTAATATCTTCCTAATGACCATTGAATTATTTCGTCAATGTACAGACTTTGGTAGCATCTGAACTTTATCAGGACTTGGTTTTTTAACTATCAGGTTTACCCCTATCGACTATAAAGTTGAGCAATGTTCTCAATAAGCTCAGCTTTGTTGAATGGTTTGGTTAAAACTTTGCACATTCCAGCGTTATGACACTTCTGTTCAATATCTATTGTTTTATTGGCGGTTACCGCTAAAATAGGTGTTTTTTGAATGCCATTTTCATGTTCATATTTTCGGATCTCTTTACTGACATCAAATCCTGAAAGCCCGGGCATCTGGCAATCTAATAAAACGATATCGACATTATTTAGTTTAAAATGTTTAATACCGTCTAACCCGTTAGTACATGGGTGAATTGTGAATTTATCATTAGTCAGGTACTGCTTGATTATTTCAATATAATCTTCGTTATCGTCAATCATTAGTACTGAAACATCATTAGTATTGCTATTTTTATTTCTTGTATTGCTTTTATTATTATTTTTTTTCTTTATTTTGACGATATTATTATGCTGCATATTTACTTTGGTAGAAGGAGTGATTTTATATTGTAATGGAATATTGAAGATGAATTTTGTCCCTATGCCCTCTTTACTTTCTACTGATATTTCGCCTTGCATCATTTTACAGTATTCGTGAACGATAGATAAGCCAAGTCCTGAACCACCATATTTTACTGATGTATCTACCTCTCCTTGTTTAAAGGGGGCGAATATTGATTTAATGCTTTGTGTTGGAATGCCAATGCCAGTATCTTTAATTTCAAAAGAAAAAATTATTTCATCGTGTTTAGTGTCTATGTATTTGCAAAAAATACTGATGCAACCTGCGTTGGTAAATTTTATGGAGTTGCCAAGTAGGTTATTAATAATTCTGAGAATTTTGTTTTTGTCCCCTACTACCTTGATATCATGTTTAAAATCTTCGAAGTTGAATGTTAAGTGAATGTCTTTATTTATTATTGCTCTTTTTACCTCGATACTTTCGAATAATTCCTTTTTTAAATTGAACTCAACACAATTTAATATTTCTTCACCGTTTTCAATTTTTCCAACATCTAAAACATCATCAACTAGTCTAAGAAGTTGTTTCCCTGCGGCATAACCACTTGAAAGATGCATCTTTGAATGAGGTGCTAATTTTCCGCCTCTGATGGTTAATTCAATCATTGACAGCATTATGCCTAAAGGTGAGCGTAAATCGTGTGACATTGTTGCCATGAATCGCTTTTGTAATTCATTCGAATGAACCAATTCACTTTCAGCATGTTGAACTTTGTCGGCCATTTTATTAAAACTGCCTGCTATTTCCCCTATTTCCCTTCTCTGCTTTATTTCGATTCTGGAAGAAAGATCACCTTCGGCCATTTTATTAATGCTTTTAATGATTGTTTTAATGGCGGTAGTTGTTGAATGGCTTGTTAATAGTGCAAAGCTGATAGAAATAATGAGTAAAAGTAGGGCGAAAATTAAAGCACCAGACAGCCATTCTGATATTTCTTTTTCTGTAATTAAAGAGGATACGACAACTTCAACATGTCCAATGGTTTGAAAATTCAGGCTGCTATTTTGGGTGTCGAGGCTAATATCGTTATTTGACGTTAAAGAGTCTTGTAATGTTCTTAGCTTGATGTCTTGCCTGTAGGTTTGTAAGTATTTTTCCTCGATTATCTCATCTCGTTTTTCAAAAAGGATAACTTTTTCATGATCTGAAATTTTAATGCTATAAATGTCAGGTTGTTGAATTAACCAATTAATAAGAAGTTTAGAGTCGTCAAAATTTTTAGTGCTTACTGTATATTCCAAAGAATGAGACAGAATGCCAACGGTTCTTTGGGCTAAGTCTTTGAGGCTTCTATCCCCATTACTTGTAATGGTTGAAATAAAGTAAGACGATAGCCCTGCTGATAAAATAACAATGCCGATAAATATAGGTAAAACCATTCGCGTTCTAATTGACATATATCTAAGAATTTTCATTACAACTTTGGTTCTCTTAAATTTAAACTTAAAAGTACATCCCTATTGGTTTTTAAGGAATAGTATTTAGGGGAGTTTGTTATCAATGCTTTTTTATTAATGCTTTTTTTCTTTGTATAAAGTTGGTTAATTCTATCAAATGTTTCTTTTACTATGTCATCTAAGTTTGAATAAAGTGTAGCTACAGCCCCTGCTTTAACTAAAGTTCGACTAAAACCGATGACGGGTTGTTCATTTTTGTATGTTGATATAATTATATTTTTTAATGTCGTTGAATTCCAAACAATTCTGTCAGGTATTGCTAGAATTGCTTTTTGCTTGTTTAACGAATTTAAGGCTTTATTTATACTATCTTCTTTTTGATATTCTATAAATTTAACTTTGATATTATTTTGAGTTGCGTACTGATTGATTAATGGTTTTAAAAAAAGGGTTATTGGAGATAAGATCACACCAAAAGATTGCTCTTCTCCAATTATCTGCTTAACGATATTGATCTGTTTACTCAATAAGGGATCAGAAAATATTGCGCCAATATGAGTTGTGTTTAATTGTTCACCTTGAGCATAATAAGAATGTTCAGCACTGATTATCGTATGGTGAAATGAGCTGTTTTTGATAAATACGGCTATTGAAGGGGCATTAAATTTTAAATCTATAAATTTTGTTAAAGCGTCACGACCAATAATTAAATACACACCCTTTTGTTGTATTGGAGCAGGTGTTTTAATTAAATTTATCTCATTAAATTCTGCATTTAATTGCGGTTTTAATTTTTTAACATATTCGGTTTTAGTTGAGCTTTCGCTAACAGATATAATATTTATTGTGGCTGGCAATTCAGCAAAAGCATTACAGCTAATACTGCTAACACAAATAAGCAGAGCAAAAAAACTAAAATATTTAAACATGTTAAAAGGAAATGCTGGTATTTAAATATAAGGCATTACTTTTCTTATAAAAATTGTCAACGTCAAATTCTGAGTGACTATTTCTATGTTTTAGATGTAATGATATTTCGAATTCACCTATGTTATCTATGTTATCAATGTCATCTGTATAGGAAATATTTGCATCAAAATGATCTAATGACTTACCTGTAAACGATTCAGAAAAGTTATGGGTTATTTGTTCTTTAAAATGACTTAACCCATAATAATAGAAATTTGCCCTAGTTTTTTCATTTAATTGATGGTTAATAGAAACATATAGAACATTATTAACAGACATGCTTTTTTCATTAGTGGTGGCTTTACTATCAGTGTAGGAATACGATGCATTTAATAATGTAAATGGCGAGAACTTATAGGAAAATTGTAGTTCAGCACCTATGATTGTTGCATTGCCATTGTTGGTAGGGTTGAAGTCGGTTAGTGCTAATTTTTCACTAATGAGCTGACTTTGTTTTTCGTTAAATATTCTTAAATCAAATTCAATGTTTTTATTGTCGGAAAGAAACATTACGCCTATTTCATTTGATACGATTTTTTCTGGTAATAATTCGCCTTTGGCTACTGCTTTGGCGTAATAAGTTAATTTATCTTCATTATTAAAAGGATTTGAACTTAGTGCAGTGCCAATGTATCGCCAATTTGCAAATTGTTCAAATTGATCAGGTGTTCGTTCTGCGGTGCTTATAATATATCGAAAGGATAAGTTAGGGTTTGATTGGTATTTAATTGCAAAACGGGGTGAAATTGAACTACCACTAGTTTTGTCATGTTCGTACATTGCGCCTAGGTTTAGTACTATTTTTTTAAGGTGCATATTATCGATGAAGGTGTTTTGAAAAAAAGTATTTTCAAAGAATGAGCTTTCAAAGAATGAGCTTTCAGATAACGAATATTCCATATTGCTAAACAAACGGTAAGTTATTATTGATTGGGGTTTATTGAACACCCAGTCATCGTTAATTGTTTCAGCTTTATTGATACTGCCACCTGTTACAAAGCGTAGATCTTTATTGTACCTATGGATATTTTGAATTTCGAAATTTTTCTGTTTCTCCGTATAATTTTGTAGAACAGTTGAACTGATATTTTCAAATGCACTACTGCCTAGTTGTGCTAATTGTTTTAGGACAACATAAGCTTGGATGTCATCTTCTGGTGATCCTCCCGTAGGAGTTTGCCCTGCAACGAGTGCTGTCGCATAATTAGGATTCATATCAAATAATTTTGAAAGTTCTGGGGATAATAATATTGCGGGTAAATTGGCGTTCCAAGATTGCTTGTGTTCGTGTGACTTAGAGTAAAGAGTAATAAGGAAGTTATTGTTTTTACTTGTATCAACAGAGTATTTCAGTGAAAAATATTTTGCACCCATTGTGT
Organism: Alteromonadaceae bacterium; assembly: GCA_013216015.1. Taxonomy (GTDB): domain Bacteria; phylum Pseudomonadota; class Gammaproteobacteria; order Enterobacterales; family Alteromonadaceae; genus JABSOI01. The sequence continues at coordinate 5,555 of JABSOI010000131.1, forward strand.
AATCAGGAAAACTGGTTTGTGGTGGAGCTACCCATTGTTCTTGAGCTTTTTCTTTAGTGATCCCTGCTGAAATATCAATGTTACTTTTGGTGTTTACTTCATGTAAAACTCTGATCCCGAAAGAATCCATTGATTTACTGTCGTGCCGAGCTGTTATATCTGAAGTAAGGTCAAATCCATCATCTTCTCTGTGAAAATAATTTAAACTGATCCCGGTATCCCCGAGCATTCCACCCCATTTCAATGAATAATCTAATACGCCTGAGTCACCAGTGAATGTTTTTGCACGGAAACCATATTCGCCCTTTTTACCAACGAGTTGTTGAGGGCGTTTTGTTGTAATATTTACAACTGAAGTAAATGAATTAGAGCCGTATAAACTTGCCGCTGGACCACGAATAACTTCAATTGAATATATGTTGTCCATGTCAACCGGAAGTATTTCCCAATGAATGCGAGAAAGGCCTGGCTGGTAAAATGATACTCCGTCAATTAAGACATTCATTCTACGGGGAACATACGCATTACCGCCATGATATCCAACGGAATAGATAAGGCTTGATGTGTGAGTTTCAACAACAACCATTCCAGGAACGGATCTTAATGCTTCAGGTACATTTCGGTACTTGTTTATTGCTATTTGCTCTGCTGTGATCTTTGTAATTGATGCAGGAGCATTATGTTTTGATGTTTTTAATTTTGTAGATGTTAAAATTGAATCAACATCAATGTTTTCAAATCCATCTTCTAGTCCATATTTAAGTTTATCATCCGCATTAACATTGAATATCATTGATATTAAAATGAATATGCTAATTTTTTTCATATAATTCTCACTGAGTGGCTGAAGTGGTCAAACAATATATGGGTAGGTAAATAAGGTAAAATGTACCAAGTTGAAGGCAAAATGTGCGGCGATAGGCCAATAAATATTTTGGGTTTTGTAATAGATAAACGAATATGAACAACCTATTAATATGGCGATTGAAACATAGGCAGGCCCAGCGGCTAAATGAACTAATCCAAAAAATATGCCTGAAATAGCAATGCCGATTATATTTTTTGCTTTGTATTTCTTAAAAAGTAAAACAGATTTTTCTTGAACAAAACCTCTGAAAAAAGCTTCTTCTGCATAACAAGTAAAAAAAAGAGTTGTTATCACCCATGGCAAAATGATGGTTGGAATTTTTGGATCAATTTCGACGAGCCCAATCAAGTTTGCTAATAACAAACCGATAAATATCGTTGTAGTGGTAACTAGAACCCCTGTTACTTTATTCGCGTTACTGACTTTTTTAGGTTTTGGAACAACATATAAAAGTAGAAACAGCCCAGCTAAGGCTTTGTCTATATTTAGATATTTATTGAAACTGTTTGCATTATGACTGACGAAATTATCATTTATAATAATGGGGTTGTTAATATTTGGGATCATATGGCCCATAAGAGCAATGGTTAATAAAAATATGATTATTGTGATAATTCGAGTTTGAATTTTACTTTTATTTTTTGAGATAGAAAACCAATAACATAAGCCACCATATCCTGAAATAACAGCGACAGAAATAAAATTTAATATGTCTGACTGTAGACCTAAAGCCAAAGAGGTAAATATTAAAATTAAGCAATTCTTATGTGAGGTGTTATTAAAAATAAGAAAAGCAATAATGATCGGGATAAAGGGAAGTATTTCACCTATCCCACCTATCCCGATATCATTTTCGATTATATTTAAATATTCCATATTACGAGGCCAAGCTTATTAATGATTCTATTATTTTCATATCTGGATCAGCATTATTTGTTTTATTAGCAATATCTATAAGTAGTAATTCTATTTCAATGATTTTTTCAGAAGCTATATCAACTTCTTTTTTGTGAATAATTTCCATTACTTTATTGGCAATTTTCATATGCAATAAATAATTATCTTTAAATACTTCAACCGTTTTAGAGGGATCAGTAAAGCCATACTCCCAGTACATCAAATCAATCGCTAATATTTTAGCCACACGGACTCTTTCATCAGCTGTTCTTGGTAATGCATCTTCAAATAACCATTTTCTTGCGGTGGCATACGAAAAATTGGTAATTAATTCGATTTCTTTTGCTAACCCTTTGCCAATATCTTTGAAGTTAGGATTTTTACTGAGCATTTCCTCTAGCCTTACCGAAGGACCAAATAATTGGCGTTCTTGTTGTTTAGTGTTCATAGCATCCCTATCACATTTATTATCACTTTAAGTGTAGTATAAAATACTTAAAGTGTTTTATGAAGTGTAATTATTTATCTTGATTCTGATTTTAACGATACTGACTTTAACTTTATTTTTCTGATTGGTTTAGGAATAAAACTAAGATTCGAATAATAAATTGTGAATTTATAGTTTATTTTGTGACACTTTAAGTGTTAGTATTTATTGGTTATTAAAAAACTGATCACAACAGGAATTAATGCAATGTCCGTTGCTGTAAACGTAAACGAATATACAGATTCAACATATCTACCTGCCAATGAAAAACAACCTTTTTCTGATGACATTTTATATAGTTTGCAAGCGCATTTTGAATTTTATATCGATTTTGAGTTAAACCGCTCTCAATTAATATATAAAAAAATTGGTCATGGGTTGTTTTATATTACAAGCCCTGAGATACCAGAAACCCTTCATATTAATGGCAGAATTGAGACACGTGACAATTTTTGTTTATACGTGAATCTTTGTGTCTTAAAGTCTTTTGCTGGAGATTATCCCCAATGGATGAAAATTTACCTTTCTTTATATCATTATATTTTAAATTTAAATGCTCTGAACTCAAGTAATAAGATCTTTTGTGACTTAAATATCTTATAGAAATGTTGTTTAATCTGTTTTGATCTTGTTTATATGGTTAAAGATGGTTGTATTATGGTTTTTGTACATCAAAAAGCTATTTTTGTATTGATCCTATTAAAAAGATCCTTTATATTAATTCTATTAAATATAAAAGAGCTGCCTATGTTACAAAAACAGGATTTACAAAGGTTGGTTGCAGCAGGTGCTATTCAATCGGTTCATATCCTTGCGGAGAATAATTATTTTTTAATGAATATTATTATCGCTGAAGGAAAAGAAGAATTATTACAAACTGGTCGTAAAGCCCGAAGAGAATTCAAAAGTATTGATGCAGCATATAAGCTTGCAAAAGAAGTTGGACTAAAGGAAGTGTTACTTAAAATTACAGAATAACTAAAAGCGTTTTATATAAAGATAGAACAGATAAAAATAGAAAAGCCGGAAAACATCCACATAGTCGCCAAACTCCAAAGATGTATTTCCAGCCCCGACCCAGCAATGATTTATTGCTAGAGACTTTCTAATTTTATTGGTTACAGAATCTGTAACCAATATCGAAAGTTTATAACTCAAATCATTGTTGGTCAAGTGTTGTTTGTGTTTTCTAAGGAAACACAACCATATTTTGGATCGTAAATGATAAATAGAGATATAAACAAGCAATGTTGTTTCTCTGTTTTGCTATTAATAGCAGGATGGACAGATATTGTTTTTAAATAACTTCAAATCTGATTTTGAGAGCCCTAGCCTATTAGAATTGCTAGAGTTCGGCAACGAATCAAACTTACGCTATTGTTTTATGAAAAATAATAGTGAAGAGTCCCCTGTGCATAAGTGGTATGCCATTGGGCGTCATGAAAAGAAGAAGACTTGTAGCCTAGAGTCTTTTGCTGCAGACGTCGATGATAATCCAAACTCTCACATCTATTTCAGTCCAAATGAATTTTTTTCTTGGAGAAATAAAAAGCAAACGTCTTTCTTACAAGCTAATTTTATTGATATAGATACCATTGGCCATGAAATACTGACTAAAGAGCAAGAAGAAATAATACTTAATGAAGTCTTTGAGCAAATTATAGAATCAGGAATACCCTGGCCGACCGGTTATGTTCAAACTGGTAGTGGTGGCCTACATCTTTACTGGGTTTACGATAAGATACCTGCTTACAAATATAACGTAGAAGCATGGATTGAAGTAACTAAAAATATTTGTTCGAATCTCAAAGGTGGTGATTTATGGAAAGTTGACCTTGATCCATCAATAGATGTGTCCAGAGTTTTAAGGTTACCTGGCAGTTATCATCCTAAATCAGGACGTAAAGTTGAAGATCATATCATCATTTCGGAGAAATATGCTTTCTCCGATCTTCTTAATTCCTTTAAAGTAACCCCTAATTCAAATGTTTCTTATATTGTTAACAAAGCGAATAGTAAACAAAAAACAACTAATTCTGAACAGAAAGCGGTTATAGGAAAACACAATATTAAAGCTTGGTGGTTCTCTATATATTTGAGTATCGCTAATAAAGGAAGAAGTCTTAAAGATGGGTTCAAGGAAGGACAAAGAGACTATGCCGCTTTTATGTTATTTATAGCATTAAAACACATAAAAGGTTGTCCAACTCAGGCCTTTGAGGTTATTTCAGATCTCAATGATGAATTTATTCATCTATCAAAAGAAGAGTTATCTTCATATCTAGAAACCGCAAAACATACTGATTATAGGTATCGTAAAGATACTATCGCCGATTATTTAGAACGCAATTTAGCTATTGATACAGCATTTCTCTTTCAAGTAAATAAGGTGCGCTTATCACCTATCGAAAGAAAATGTAATCAGAGCAAAGGTGCCATAAAAGCAGCGATGGTTAAACGTGAGCGTAGCATTACCATTATTAATGCAGCGGTTAGTAATTGTAGAAGAAAGGGTATTAAACCCACCCAGAAGTTACTGGCAGAGCTAACTAATAAATCAATTAGAACTATTCGACGTTATAAAAATGATATCATTAAAACGGACGCGGACATTAGGCTTGCTTCTATATAGTCCGCCCCCTTTAGGGTGTCCTCTTTTGTTGGTTTGATCTTTTTGTTTTAAGTGCCTTGTTTTTCTCTATGGGAAGTAATTCAATAATTAACTAATCTTTCAGCTTAGTGAAGCGGTAGATGCAGTCTTAAAGGAGTCCTCGTAATAGTTATTGTCATCTAAAATATAAGGCTTGGGAAAAATTTGCCATTTAAAAAATAACGACGTTAGGGGGTAACTTAAACACTTCTGCCGATTTCAGATGATTATCGATGACATATTGATACTGGGGTATTGTGCTTCTTATTATACCTAGGAAATATCTATTGAAGCCCTTTATTCTAGAGGAGTCTAAAAATATTAATTATTACTTTGTGACAATTTAGTGTGGTGTTTTTGAAATATTTACATCATAGTAGAGGATTGGGGTTTTTGTTCTTTACGATAAAAATATGCAATCTGTATATGTAGGGCAAGCAGGAAATGGTAAAGCTTCAATATTATCTAGGTTAACGCAACATAACAATGATTACTTATGGAATCGATGGACCTATGTGAGTTGGTATGGCTTTAGGGGAGTAAATAATGATGGTACGCTTTCTCAAAAAGATCATGTAGATAAAACGTCCAAAATTGATGGTGCAAATTTACTAAATGAAATCGAAGGCTTGCTCATTACTATCTTGGAACCGAGGCTTAACAAGGAAGGTGCTAGGTGGGTCGAGGTCGATGAATTTTATCAAAAAATACATGAAAGCGTTGAGGAGTACACTTTATATGACCTCATAGAAAAGCAAGAAGTTATAGAGTCAAAAATAGATCAACTTATTAAAAATTCAAAAATATAATAAAGCATCAAAGTCGCTTTCGTTAGTACTCGTTCCTCGCTAATTTTAGCCAACTATTTATCGCCGTTTAGTAAACCGTTAGATTTATGGAGAGTTATGAAACACAACGTTTTTTTCCTAGCAGTAAGCCTTCTGTTCATCTTGGGTGGTGTAGTAAATATAGGTGTTACAGGCTTTTTTTGGGCTTTACCATTTGTATTTACGTTCTTCATCCTCATTAAACACTATAGTAGGCAATCTAAATACTCACTAATCATTTTAGTCGTAACTGTGTGTGTATTTTTTATTTGGGATAAACCTAAAAATACACTAATTTTTCCATATTTAGGTTCAAAAGCTGAGGTTGTTTCAGGTTGGGCTTATACTAAAACTTATGATTCAAACAGCCTTCACCTTATACCACCAGAAGATATTGAGTTTTGGAAAGAACAACTAGATTCTAAGTATTTATTAGAGTTGGTGGTTTTAGATAAAAACATAGAGCTTACAATGGATCGCGTTGAGTTTACATACCCAGAATTTGTATTGAGCGTGATAATTATTTTTACTGATGCTGATGGGGTTAATTATTCAATATTCCCTAAAACATTGATTAAAGGTGTTGCAATAGGTGAGATAAAAAGTGAACAATTAAAAGGCGTTGAAAGTTTTCAATCAACTTGGACTGAGTATCTTGGCAATCTAATGGCATGGCCAATGCTACCAATTATAATATTTAATTAAGTTTATATAGGGGGTCTGCGGAAGAATCCCCAAATTTGCCTAATCTGAGTTTACAATATATTCACAAATTTAAAGTGGTAGTAATATTTAGTATTTATCATATAGTTACATACTTGTGTTTCATATTTTATTTGTTATGACCTCGAATATTTAACAGCTTTTGCTATAAAATTATCACACAATTATTTTCTATCGCTCATAGGGGGCTTCATTGTATTCCAATAATAATGTTGACTGGCTGTATATAAAGCAGTATCAGCTTGTATATTGAGCAAAGATTTGATATTGTCATTTAAAACAGAATAAAAACAATAATATAAAAGAAAGGGATTTATGTATGGATGCAATCATTGTATTATCATTAATATTTCTAATGAGTTTGATTTTATTATACCTAGGAAATCCCTCCTAGAGCCCTTTATTAATAAGGGGTTCTTCACTTACATATTTGCACTAGACTAGATGGTTGGGGTTTTTGTTCTTATACCTAGGAAATCCCAATTATAGCCCTTTGTTTATCTACGATCCAAAATGTTGGTTGAAAAATAGCCAGTGATTAAGTTATACTAAATTCAAAGGATTTATAGCTAAATTTAAGAAACATGAATTTCAAAGGA
>JABSOI010000132.1 GCA_013216015.1 Alteromonadaceae bacterium
CGAACACCTGTTGCCTTGGAATGTTACTTTACCTCAGCGTTGATCTTGTTAATAGGTGTGGTTTATAAGACGCTTACGGTTTAAAAATATATTCAATGGGTTGGACTGGTCCAATAGGTAACAAATTGCAAAAATATGAAAATAATGGCATTTTTCAAGGACAGTATGTGCCCTATATTATAGTTACAGGATCGAACGGAAGTTGGGTAATTCCAGTAGAAGTAATTTTATTAGAAAATGTAGAAGAATATGTTGAATCTATTGCATCATAAATAATTTTTCTGTTTGACTGCATACAACAAATATAAAATATATTGCATAAGAAGATGATTCTTGGTGGGTTACGCCTTCGGCTAACCCACCCTACACTTTTCATATCTATGCAGTTCAATCATGTATTTTAGAGATGCCAATATACCTATCTCAAACCCTACTAAACATTTGCTATATCCAAACTAACTTGTTCAAGAGCATCTTTATCGTTACGCTTATACAAACGTAAATAAGTTTTAGAGCCCGTAATACTAATTGAATCAGCAATTGCTTCCATTGCCTTTAACCATTGTTCGTCTTTAATTTCCAGGCGGTGTAAACCTAAAATACGAGTCACGGATATATTGCCGTCTTTGTCGGTTTGAAACGCATGTTCAACCAAAGCTTTAATATTATCGTTACCGCCTTCCGTCCAACGATGAATGCAACCGTCAATTAGCGACTTCGCGACCTGTAACCTTTCATCAAAAGTAATATTTTCATTAATAGAACGTTTGATCATGTTACGGCCATCAAAGGACGCCAAACTAACATTGCCCTTTTTACCTCCTACTTTATGCCCGTATTCAGCTGCAGAGAGCTCAATAAAGTCTTGAATTTTCCTTAAAGTATTAATTTTGAATTCTTGCAATTTCTGGCTTAAAATCTGGCCTTCTGTGATAATTTCGTTAACCAGCTCATCACGTAATAAATCAATAGCTTCAATTTTAGATTCTGGTACCAGATGACCAGCGGCATTTACACGGTAACCTGCGGGTACTTCATTAATTTCTGTAGTCATTTTAATTCCATCCTTAATTAAGTCCTAAGAATTCAAAAAATGATGCCCCTAATAAAAGGTACTGAATTTAGTTTCTTCACGAACTACAGATTGAATGCCGACAAATTAATTCCTGACAGTTGAAATTTTATTCAGAAAGTGAAATCACTTTTTATTTCTTATAATTTAATATTAGTAAATAACTGAAATTTATCAAGTTAACTCACTGAATTTATGGAGCAAGCCAAAAACACCTGTAAATATAAGGCTCTGTTCCATAATACTGTTGGCTCTCGATGTAGCCCTTATTTTAAAAGGGCTAGATAAAAAATTAGTTTTTTAATATTAATTTGTCACAGAGCCCTAAATTTAAGGGTTGACCTTAACTCCATCTGAGGTGCCAACAATTAACTACAACAGAGCCAAATATAAACAGTTATAATTGCAGCTATATTTACAATCTTCAATTAGTTACTCATTCATTGTTTTTTTAGGATAGATTTATTGAAATATTCTTTAGTTTGTAGAAAATCCTTAAATAGTTGTTCATCATTAAAAGGATCTAATTTAAATGGGGTCATTACAGGTTTAAATATTGCCTGTAACTTAGCATCAGGATTAATCACATAAATAGCTATGCTGTGGCTTACCTGATAAACATTTGGGGGTTTAGTTTCTATCTTGTAACGAATACTTAAGCTTTGTTCAAAATTAACATGGTTTTTATTCTTTTTTGCCCTGAGGCCAATCAAATCATCATTAAAATACGCAACATAATTAGCCAAAATATCAATAGTGTCTCGAAAGGGATCGATAGTATAGAAAACAAATTGAACATCTTTATTCTGATTATTAAGTTTTAATTTATTCGCTACACTTGCCAGAGTCATTAAAGTTGTCGGGCATACATCAGGGCATTGTATATAACCAAACGAAATCACCGTCCATTTACCAAGCAAGTTTTTATTGGTAAAAGACGAATGAGTATGATCATCTAAAGTAAAAGGCGTAATTTCAACTGGGTTGTTAAGAATATAACCATGTATTTTAGGTAACGGAACGGGATCTTGCTTTATCAGAAAGATCATCAACAGAATTAATACTGTTACCAGACTCACGACGGTGACCAAAGCGATTAATATTTTTTCACGTACGAGGTTTTTACCCACAAGAATAGCATTCATTTACTCTCGCCCTAATACTTAGTATCAGTACGTAGCATCAGTGCGTACTTGTCTATACATCAGATAAAACCTTTCAAATAATGATCTAATAACAAAGCAATAAACAAAATCAACAGGTAATAAACCGACACTTTAAATGTTTTGATTGCTGAATTTGGTTTAGGAAAGTATTTAAGCTCTAAGGCATAATACATAAACCAGCTTCCAAGTAACAAAGCACTGGTAAGATACAACCAACCACTCATTCCATAAAAAAATGGCAGCACACTAACCACATTCAACGCTAATGTGTAACTCACTACACAGCTTTTTGTGTAAGGAATACCATGAACAACAGGTAACATAGGAACTTTTGCCTTTTTATACTCTTCAACCCTGTCTATGGCTAAAGCCCAAAAATGAGCAGGTGTCCAGATAAAGATAATTAACATCAATAATAATGGTTCAACGTCTACCGAGTTGGTTATACTGGTCCAGCCCAGCACGGGTGGCAGTGCGCCAGCTACCCCTCCAAAAACAATATTCTGTGGGGTACGATGTTTGAGATAAACTGTATAAACAAAAGCATATCCGATCAAGCCTGAGGAAGTCAGCAAAGCCGTTAAAGGATTAACATATATAATTAATAATGCCATTGATGTTACAGCCATCAATAACGAAAATGTTATTGCCTGCCTGTCAGTGATCTGTCCCGTTGCCATTGGACGATATTTAGTTCGATTCATTTTCACATCAATGTGAGCATCAACTACATGATTAATCACAGCAGCTGAACAAGCGGCCAGGCCTATGCCAAAAATGGCAATAAACATCATCCCTACAGAAACACTTTGCGTGTTTGCCAGTTGCATTCCAACCCAGGCAGTAATAAGTAATAGTAATACTACTTTAGGCTTACACAAAGTGGCATAGTCACGCCAACTTGCATATTCAACCTTTTTAATCGATTCGTTAGCTATGATGTCCTTCATTTATTTTCCTTCTAATTCCAGCCTTTCTTACGTCAATCCACTTATTCCTATCACAAACATTGTGATCACAAACTTTTCAATTACAAGCCCTTCGATCACAACGTCAGATATGAAACCAGTCGATTCCAATTAATATAATTAGCTTCTATTATCATAAAAATAATGAATACAGCTATCGCACCGGGAGGTAAAAACAAGACAAGTTTCAGGGCCATTCGCTCCCATTTTACATGCATAAAAATAGCAAGAATAAGCCCTGCTTTAAGTACCATAAATATTAAAATCAAAGACCATCTCAGTACCCCTTGAAGTTGATAATAATCAACCATATAAGAGAAACTACTTAGCACAAAAAGTAAAAGCCATATCTTAAGGTACATGCTAATTGGGTGTTGGTTCTGGGCTTGTTCACTCTCAGCTTTTTTATTCTCAACTTTTTCACTCATAAAAAATGCCTCACCATAAATAGACTTATCATAAATAAATTTACCATAAATAAAATAGTGCAAAAATAAAAACCCAAACTAAATCAACAAAATGCCAATACAACCCGGTAATTTCAACAATTGAATAGCCTCTCTTTTCATATACACCTTGATGCACACGTTTAGCAATAACTGATATAAAGATAACCCCGCCAGTTACATGCAGCCCGTGAAAACCAGTGATCATAAAGAAGGATGCACCAAATTGAGATGCACCCAGCGGGTTTCCCCATGGCCGTATTCCCTCTTCAACAATTAATTTTGTCCATTCGAATGCCTGCATACCAACAAACGATGCTCCCAGCAATGCGGTGATTACCATTAAAATAACCGTCTTTTTCCTGTCGCCCCGATAAGCAAAATTAACCGCCATCGCCATAGTGCCGCTGCTGGTTATTAATATAAATGTCATAATGGCAATTAATATTAAAGGAATATGGTGCCCTGCAATAACCAGAGAAAATATTTCACTCACATTTGGCCAATCATTGGTTGTCGACATTCTAACGTTCATATAACTCGTTAAAAAAATGCTGAAAATAAAGGTATCACTCAATAAAAAAAACCACATCATCAATTTGCCCCAGGGCATATTAAAAGTCTCTTTATCTTCAGACCAATCTTTTACAACACCTTGCCAAGCTTTGTCTTCCATCGGTTTATCCTCATTAGAAGCCATGTTTCCCCCTAAAAACCGCAAAACAATGCAATAGATTTATAAGTAGCTGTATTACCAGTTAATAAAGCAAACAAAAATAACCAGACCACAAACAGGTAATGCCAATAAACAGTGCACAATGTTAAATTATCCAATAACCTTTTCTTATTGTTTTTTAGCCAAAACTGAAAAACCACATAGCTTAATGCCAACACACCACCAATTATATGTAAGCCGTGAATACCCGTTAACAAATAGAAATAACTGTTTGCAGGGTTTTCTGTAAGTGCAAAACCAGCGTAATATAATTGTTGCCATACATTGATTTGACCAAAAATAAATAGACAACTTAATAAACATCCGCAGCTAATTAATAAAATAAAGCGATTAATTTGCTCTTTTTTTAAAAAGAAAACAGTAAGTTGCATACAAACCCCTGCAAATAACAGTATCGTTGTATTTATCCAAAGCTGAGAAGCATCAGTAAAAGGCAGCCATGGTTCACCTGACAATGCCTGAAAATCATTTGCCTGTGAGCGCGATAAAAAAGTAATAGTAAAAAGAACAAATAAAACAGTTACTACGACCAAAAAGAATTTTAGTGCCGTTTTTGCTGGTAATTCATTAGATTCAGCTTTAGTTTCAGTCAATTCCAGTGGTACATATTCAGTCAACCATGGTTTATCAGTCAATTCCCGAAAAAAAGTCATGTGATATCTCCCGACTTATTATTTTGCATCCCTTCTTCATTTTCAGCCCCTTTCACCATTTCAGCCCCGTCCTCCTTTTCCAGCATAATCACTTGATCGGGATGAACATTTTGTGGAATAAAATCGTCTTTAACACCGGGAACACTGAAATCGTATGCCCATCGATGAACTACCGGCAAACTTGGCCCCCAATTTCCGTGTACAGGTGGCGTTTGAGATGTTTGCCATTCGAGTGTTGTCGAATTCCAAGGATTATCGCCCGCTTTTTTCCCTTTAAATACACTCCAGATAACATTAAAAACGAATACTAATTGTATAACACCAACAATAATCGCTGAGATGGTGATACTAGCGTTTAATGCTTGCGCTGATTCAGGAATAAAGTCTGTTGTTCCCATGGCGTAATAACGTCTGGGAACACCAAGAAAACCAAGATAATGCATAGGTAAATAAATGGCATAAGTACCAAGAAAAGTGCCCCAGAAATGTACTTTCCCAAGACCTGTATGTAAAAACTTACCGCTAACTTTTGGAAACCAATGATATATGGCGGCAAAAAGCACCATTACAGGCGACACTCCCATCACCATATGAAAATGGGCAACAACAAAATAAGTATCAGACAGTGGCAAATCGACCACTACATTGCCCAACATCAACCCCGTCAACCCACCGTGGGTAAAAGTAAAAATGAAACCTATGGCAAATAACATTGGAATAGTCAGGTGAATATTTCCCTGCCATAGCGTCAACAGCCAGTTATAAACTTTAATAGCCGTTGGAACAGCAATAATTAAGGTGGTGGTCGCAAAGAAGAAGCCAAAATATGGATTCATACCACTGACATACATATGATGCGCCCAAACGACAAAACTCAAGCCTCCAATAGCGATAATTGCCCATACCATCATGCGGTAACCAAAAATATTTTTACGCGCATGTGTTGCAATTACGTCAGACACCATGCCAAATGCGGGTAATGCCACAATATAAACTTCAGGATGACCAAAGAACCAAAACAAATGTTGAAACAGTATCGGACTGCCGCCCTTATAATCGATGTTTTCACCTAGCGATAATATCGCCGGCATAAAAAAACTGGTGCCAACAAGCTTGTCGAAAAGCATCATAATCGCACTGACAAGTAGCGCAGGAAATGCTAATAACCCTAAAATAGTTGCAACAAAAATACCCCACACAGTCAGTGGCATCCGCATTAAAGTCATGCCTTTAGCTCTGGCTTGTAAAATAGTGGTGACGTAATTCAATCCCCCCATAGTAAAAGCAACAATAAAAATAGCTAAAGAAATCAACATAAAGACAATGCCATTATCAGCGCCCGGCGTTCCATTTAAAATGGCCTGGGGAGGATATAGCGTCCAGCCGGCCCCGGTTGGCCCTCCTGAAACAAAAAAGCTCGCCAGCAGTACGATCACCGCCAATAAGTAAGTCCAGTAACTGAGCATATTCAAATAAGGAAATACCATGTCTCTGGCACCTATCATTAAAGGGATCAGATAATTACCAAACCCTCCTAACAACAATGCTGTTAACAAATATATAACCATGATCATGCCATGCATGGTCACAAACTGAAGATATGAACTAGGATCAATAAATGAAAACTGGTCCGGAAATCCTAATTGCAGTCTCATCATGCCTGAAAGAACTAAAGCAACTAATCCTACGCCAATAGCCGTAATAGAATATTGAATAGCTATAACCTTGTGATCTTGACTCCAAATATATTTACTTATGAAGCTCTGTGGATGATGAGAGTCATCAACCTGATCGGCAATTGCTGTATGTGTAGTTTGCGTCACACTAATCCTCCTTTATTTTTATTTTCGACCTGATTAGTCTGACTTTTTTAATGAAGCAGTGTCTGACGAATCCGTTTCTGCTGAACCTTTGGGCAATGTACTCTTGGGCAATGAGCCCTTGCTTAATGAAGCCTTACCTAATAAACCTTTGTCTAATGTACCTATGTAAGAAATCACATCTGTTATATCTTGTTCATCGTGCAATAATCTCGACATCAACATCATTTGACTACCATATAAATCAAACGGGTGATTGCCTCGTGTTCCATTTTTATAACTCTTAAGCTGTCTACTGAGATACCAGTCATGTTGACCACTCAACTTAGGTGCATTCATAGCGAAATTACCTTGTGCCTGTTCCCCATGACAAAACGAGCATGTGCTGTATAACTGTTTTCCTTTAACTAAATCCCCAATACTTGAATGCTCTGCTTCATCAGGTACTAACGAATTAATATAAAAGGCTACATCGTTAATCGCAGACTGATCAGGAAGTAATGTAGACATCCGGGACATCAATTGCCCAAATGTGTCGTTAGATTCAGTTCCGCGAATTTTTTTCTGAAAATATGCTAATTGACGTTTGATATACCAAGAGCTCATCCCTGCTAGGCGGGGGGCATTTAAACTTTCATTTCCCTCACCTTTTGGACCATGACAACTAATACATCCAGCATATATTTGCCGTCCTTTATCTAAATCCCCCAAAGGAAGCGCCATACTTTGAGCAAAGGTTTGCTGCTCAGACAACCACTTTTGGTAATCCTCTGCAGAATCAACCACAACATGGCCTCGCATGGTATAGTGAGCAACGCCGCATAATTCTTCACAAAGAATTTCATAACGCCCTATTTTGGTCGGCTTAAACCACAAATACGTAACCGCGCCGGGTACTAAATCCATTTTCACTCTAAACTGGGGAACGGCGAAATTATGCAAAACATCTTTTGAACGCAATAAAACTTTTACCGATCGTTCTATCGGAATATGCATTTCATTGCTTAAAATAAGAATATCGTCCTGACCTGAAGGATCGTTTATATCTAAACCGAAGGGATTTCTTTCACTGATGAGTTGAATTGCTGTCCGGCCTAATTTCCCGTCATCACCAGGTAATCTGAAACTCCAGTGCCATTGTTGACCTACAGCCTCAAATACATCACTTTCATCAGGAACGGTAATAAATGAACCCCAGACAAATAATCCGGGAGCCAACATTGCGGCAACACCAAGAGCGGTAATGGCGGTTAGCCAACCCTCAAGTTTTTTATTCTCGGGTTCATAATGGGCTCGCCTATTTTTATTATATTGAAAACGAAAAACAACATAGGCAAGAAACAAACTAACGAGAACAAAAACAACACCCGTTACCCACAAAGTGATATTTATAGTATCGTCTATGGCTCCCCAATTAGAGGCCAAAGGTGTAAACCACCATGGGCTGACGTAATGAAAAATTAGTGAACCAATAACCAGCAGAACGATTACAATTGATATTGCCATAACTCATCCAAGTTAGTAATAACTCAAAATTTACCATTCATTATTCAGTCACAATGTAATCAATCTGTGTAAATGAAAAATAAATGACTCGAGAAAGTTAGTAAATATCACTCATTAAATCTTTCATTAACTACTGATTAAACAAAATTATAAAATGAGCTCGATTTCTACCAATGACAAAGACAAACTTAATTCAATATTATTTTTATTATTGGTTTGATTACGTAAAAATTTAATAACCTTATTATTAACATAGACCATAATTCTCAATCAGACCTAATTAAAAGCAAAAAAAAGGCCCCTAACCCAAAAAAAGGTAAAAAGGCCTGATATTTTACATATATAATGTTATGGCATTGATTTCATAAAACTTCTATATTTATCCTGCCCCCTGACTACCCAATGAGGCGTTGCTTCTCCTATACCAGCAACTTGAAGGTCTGGATGGTTTCTCATTACTGCCGCTATTGTATCTTCCTGATCAGCGTCAACATCAACAAACAAAACGTGTTTGCCTTTATGAAGCAACTCTTGAAAAGGTTCAAAATTAATGTTTGGTTTTTGAATACCTATAAAGCCACCTTCCCAGGTACAAAATCCCAGTACGATAATGGCTAGGAATATAAACGGCATCCAACCTACAGCTGAGTCAGTCCAACCCATAGCATAAGCAACGATCAGAGTACATGCTGCACCAAGTATACCAACTACAGCTCCAACTTCTGTGGAATGCACGACATCTTGTTTTAATACCGATTCCACTTCATGTAAATGATGGTTTTCTACTTCTGCGTCATTTTCACTGAGTACGTGAATTTGAGGCTCTGTAAACCCTTGTGACTCCAGTTCTTGCTCAACTTGTTCCAGTTCATCAAGATCCTCTGTCACGTAATAGTGTCTAATCATTACTTACTCCAACTATACGAATGTTTTGTGTTTACTCACAATAATTTGCAAGATAAAATAATAAGGATTATTTGCATCCTATGTTCAACTAAAGTATAGCAGCATTATCCAAACTTGACGGATCTCTGTAAATATCACAAAGAAAATTCAGAGGTGAAATTAAATGCAAACAAAAAAAATGGAGAATAACATATGGTTAAGCTTAAATAATAAGCGTGCGTAAAATAGAATTTTTGACAGGGAAAATTTATTTTGCCCATTAATAACTTCAAATAGATTCCACAATTCAAACGTAGAATACTTTTAATCTGCTATTAACTTACAACATTAACAATAGAAGCTTCAGGTTCAGCCTTATAACGGGCAAACATTTGTTCTAAAGTTTCTTGTCCGATTGAAATGTTTTTTTCAACCAAAAAGTTTTGGTTATACAATTTTGAATAAGAACGTTCAGCCAAGTCACAACTGAAAGTAACAATGGTTTTTTCGGCACCCATTTTCGCCGCGGCAAATAATGCTCCTGCAACATTTAGAGCAGAGCTACTGCCTAACAAAATACCATCGGCTTCACTGACTAAACGTGAAATATTCACTAAATCCTGATCTGGTAATGTAATTGCTTTATCTATTTTGGCTATTCTGAAGTTCTCAACACAACGCATAATACCAATACCTTCGGTAAATGAACTGCCATTCGCACTATGTTTACCATTTTTCAGGTAAGCATATATTCCGGATCCATAGGGATCTACCAACCAGGTTTGCAGATCAGAATTTTTCTCTGACAAATAACAGGAGTTACCTGAAATAGTACCGCCCGTACCCACTACAGATACCAAAGCGTCAATTTTACCCTGTGTCTGTTGCCAAATTTCAGGGCCAGTATTTAAGAGATGTGCTTTACTATTGCTGGTATTTTCAAACTGATCTGCCCACCAATAATGTTCATTTTCCTCACCTAGGCGTTTGGCCGTGTGATAAAAGTGATTAGGATCTGCAAAAGGACAGGCTTCAACCAGTAATAATTCAGCGCCATAAAGAGCAATCATTTGTTCTTTTTCTTTTGCTTGTCCCTTTGGCATCACTACTAACATTTTAAATCCATAGGCCCTGGCGACCAGCGCCAAACCTATACCTGTATTGCCAGCCGTTCCTTCAACAATCGTCATGCCGGGTTTAAGTTTGCCTGATTCAATAGCATCTTGAACCAATTGCAAAGCCGCCCGGTCTTTAATTGATCCTCCGGGATTTTGCTGTTCACATTTTAATAAAATTTCGCAATTGGTTAAGTCCGATAAACTATTTATCCGCAATAAATCGGTATTACCAATCAAATCGGTGATATTTGTAGAAATATGAATATTAGACATAAAATTTCAAATGTAAGGGCAGATATAGAAATACTACCTGTACAATAGGCTAAGTCAAGTATAGCGACTATACTTATAGGGTAATTTTAATTATTACAGAGGTGTGCCATGTTTTTAAAAAGTAGAAACAACGGCGATATGGTCGATGTTGTAAAACTAAAAGATTTAACCAACTTATATCATGAAAAAGTACTAGGCAGCTATCAAGTAGGAGAAGAATTACAAGAGCCACAGGAATTTAGCAAAGCTGACTTGGTTTTTCTTTCAGGTGAGGAATTACCTAAGTGTTGGACAGATCCAAAATATAGAGTACATAAATAACTTCTACCATAATTAATTTGATCATAAGTAATTTGATCATAAAAAAATCAGACATTAAGAAAGCCGTCCTATGCTGACGGCTTTTTATTGATGCAAATCAACGTAACTTGTACATAATGGAAAATAACGAATTAATGCACCTAGTTAAAAAGCTGAATCACTGTTTTCATCGGAATAAACATTCTAATTCGACCATTTATCTCACATAACACTTCAAAACCATATTTAGCATAAAAAGACTCAGCCTGTTTCGTTAAGCAATCAACGACAATGGCATAGGCTCGCATATGAGAATTAATTTCTGATAAATATTCTAGCGCTTTAACTAAACTCACTTTACCTAAACTACAGCCATGAAACTCCATGTGCACGGTTAATTGAGCTAATAAAAAGACGGGGATCGGATAACTGAGTAACTTTTTTGCCATTGTTTAAGGCAGCGTTTCACGACTAATTGAACTTGGTGTGATGCTATAAAAAGAGCAAATAGGATATTTTTTATTTGGCAAAGGAACACTAGCAGGTAAAACCATCGTACGACTAATGCCCGCTTGCATGTGTTTAGCTGCGCGTGTTTGAATAAAATCGTTCAATTCTTTTACACCACAATCAAAAGAGATTCTATCATGGATCGATTTATCCAACTCTTGAAAAGTTTTCGAATAACTCACTTGAAATTTCCATCACATGTAAACCCTGCTGCATCAAATAACGCTTTATTCGGTGCTTTAGCTTGATCACATGCACTCATAAATTGGTCGAATACATTACCTTCAACCGTAATACTTTCATGCTCTGCAATTACTTGAGTAGAGTTTTCGTCCATTAAGCGAACCACATATTCAGTTAAGCTTTTTAAACCGAGTAAAGCTGATGCTTTTTCAGCTTTAGCTTTGATTTCTTCATCTAATCGGATATCAAGTCGAGCCGTTGCCATAAATCCTCCAATTTGTACGGATTTATCCCGTACCTTCACAGGGTATAGCTATTGAATACTAAAAGGTCTAACTGTACAGACGAGGCACTGTTGTAGCTAATTGTTGTCTATACTTATAAATGAACGTAACTTATTGAAGTGCAGGACAATGAGAACAAAATCATTTGTTAGCAAACTTAACCAGATAACGTACGCACTTTTATCCATGACTCCAG
>JABSOI010000133.1 GCA_013216015.1 Alteromonadaceae bacterium
AAAGCGACTTTATACAAACTTTAAATTGGTGGATGGATAATTGATAAAATCCGTCGATTTAAAAGAACTACACCCATTGATGTTGATTACTGTCAGATTAAAGCCCCCCAATGAGTTCGATGCATTACTGGTGTCTGTGACCGTAATAACAATGCCTGTAGTGGTAGTTCCTACATCGACATTTGTGGGTGAACCGGTTAATGCACCCGTGGTGGTACTAAAGCTGGCCCAAGTCGGTTTATTAACAATACTGAAGGTTAATGCGTCATTTTCATCATCAAAGGCTGCAGGAATAAAGCTATATACTACATCCTGTACGATACTGGTTGCCGGAGTGCCGCTAATCGTTGGTGCTGCATTACAAGCTGATGTAGTAAAAGAACTACCAAGTCCTGTCGTTAGTCGCGTTGAAGTAGCGTCTTGATCATGGCCACGCATGCGATACAAATATGAAGTACCACAATTAAGACCGGAAATCGTGTTTGTTACAGTTTTACTGGTTACAGACCCATCTCCACCTGTACCGAGATTACTTTGAGTTCCGTCAATTGTCCGAGTATTATAATCTTGGGGACCGTATTGATAATAGTAGCTGGATGATCGGCCATTGTCATTGGCGAATCCTGTTAAAGTCGCGCTTGTTTTAGTTATTGCTGATACTGTTGCTTCTGCATCAACAGCAGGATTGGCAAATTCAAGTGCTCCGTCAACATGCCAGGCACCTGCTATTAGTCTTTTAGCAGCATCGAGTTTCAATACATCATCATAAACAGGCGGCATTGAACCACTACCACCTCTGTCTGCGATATTACTACTCATTGCTTATGCAAGTAATAAACTGCTCATATCGGGGCTTTGCATATAATATTCATCAGAAGGATGTTCTGAGGCTTGATGGCATTTATTACATGTATAATTCATTACTTCGTTATACAGCCCATTAGTCCCATTGTAGGTAACTTTTGCATCGACGATACTGACATCAGCAAATATTGGCGAGCTTTGACAAATAGCAGCTATAAAGCAAAATGTAATGAAAATACTTTGCCTGGTAGATCTATCAATCGAGGAGTTCTTAACCATAATTTGCCATCTCCTTTGCAGTAGAATATTTTAAGTTTGATAATTGAATATTAAAATATTCTTTATCTTATTATTAAACAGTCTTTAAGAAAAAAGGAATCAATATTTATAGTAGGCAGTAGATTGATAAAACGCTAATTATATTAACAGTTTATATATTTAAATTTTACATATCGTCTGAAAAACTACTTTAATGTTTTATATCATACTTTGAAGAGAATTAAGTTACCCAGCGCAACATGACAGAAAGACCAATGAAAAGGCCCAGAGAATTCCTCGAAAACTTTTAAAACAGGTATCTGGAAACAAGTATCTGGAAACAAGTATCTGGAAACAAGTATCAAAGACACTGCCTCACGAGGCTATGAATTTTGCTATAGCTAATGTGAGTTTTTCAGATATATTCATTGGTATACGAAATGTTACCCTTAATGTAATAAACTGAACACCAACAACCAGTGGTGAGGAGCTTTAAGTGAGAAGTATTAAGTGTTGTCAAATGGTGGTCATTGTTGATGAAAAAAAACATTCGGACTTTGCTTCTTTAATACCGCCATAAATAGGTAATAAAATCGGCGTTGTTGATCAAATCATTACTTACTAAGACCTCTTTACCTATATTAATGTACTACGACTCTTTACCTCGCAACCCTCTGTTTGAAAAGTAGACTGATACTTTTTAATTAACTTCTCACGTTTTTGCGCCAGCATATTTATTTTAGCAAGATCGCCACCAGTCACTTGCAGCAGGCGTTTATCCATTACTTTAAACCATAACCAGGGAAAGTAGGCGACGACATACATACCAAAATAACCACTTGGCAGCGTAGGCAATCCGCTGAAATGGCGCAGCGACTGATAGCTGCGCGTTGCATTGGCATGATGATCTGAGTGGCGCTGCAAGTGGAACAGTGCCCAATTTGAGAAAATATGATTACTATTCCAGCTATGATGCGGTTGCGGACGTTCGTAACGACCGCTTGGCAGTTTTTGTCGCAACAGACCATAATGTTCGACGTAGTTGGCAGAAGTGAGCTGCCACATAGACCAGAAAGCACAAATGAATAAATAAGGTACAACCCCTGAGCCTAACCACACAACCAGGCTAACGAAAAGCCCTAAGGTCATCAACATGGCTTGCAGGAATTCATTTTCCAATGACCAGGGTGACTTACCGGCTTTTTTCAGGCGCTGTATTTCTATGTTGTGGGCCCGTAATATTGCACCGGGCAATTCTCTTATGGCAAAACGATAGATGCTTTCGCCCATTTTGGCCGAGGCGGGATCTTCCGGCGTGGCGACATGTTTATGATGGCCGCGGTTGTGCTCTATAAAAAAGTGGCCGTATGCCGCAGGCGCAAGCACAATTTTAGCCAGCCATATATCTAGCTTGTTTCTTTTATGACCTAATTCATGGCCAATATTTAAACCGTGCCCGCCTATACTGCCGGCCAGCAGGGCAACCGCCAGATAGCCGGAAAAACTGAGTTGATAGCTGGCGACAAACCAGGCACAAAAGATAAACGAGGCTATAACGACAGGAACGTTCAGCCGGATGATCTTTGTGTAATAGGGATCCGCTTCAAGTAAAGCTATGACAGACTCAGGCGGGTTGCTGCTATCTTCTCCCATCAGATAATCAATAATAGGGAAAATGCTATAAACTAAAATAAAAAATAACCAGAGCAAGAATTCATGGTTAAAAACCTGATATAACAGAGGGCCGACCACAGCGGCACAGGGCAGTATCAGAGTAACCCACCAAAAATAACGCTTGTTATCCACATAAATAGTGCCATCACTGGCAATAAAAGTGCCTGCCTTGTTCAATATGCTCTCCAAAGCGCTCTTTATTTTTACACCCAAAGCCGATGAAACCTAGATTGGCTATAAAAAAAACCATTGAAACTAACAATCAATCATCATATTACGTCAATCTCACCCTTTCGAACTTTTATTTAAACACACAATACATGAAAGATAAACAAATGGCAGATGTGAACACCAAAGTGTTGTGAATGTAAGGCTTATCTTATTGAGCACAAACCTGGTAATTTGAGATTTAATTGATCTCAAACCCGGCTTCTGTCTTTTGAGGTAATAAAATATCTTATCTAAAGCTTGTCCGATAAATTCAGCGAATGTTTTGGCTATAATGGCTGAATTTTAAATACAAACAATATTTTTTATTTTTGATTGTTCAGTACCTTAATGGATACAGTAGTTAAGTTCATTAATAACCAGTACTGTGTTATGTTCTGCAGTTAAGGCAGCAGGTTAGTTCATTTGCAAAATACCTCAACTATAAGAGTATTTATGAAATTCAATAGACAAAAGCTCGAATACCCTGTGTTAATGATGACATTGACATTTTTTTTCCTGTGCTCGTTTGGCGCTTTAGCAGATTCAACCAGAGCCGCCTGTGGGGTTACAGATAATGGAGAGGGTCCTAATACGGGTATTCATCTGCAGGCCGCTTTTCCCGAGTTGCCCAAATTAAATGAACTACTGGGACTGTTTCAATCTCCTGGTGATTCGAGTCGCTGGTACGCCATGTTAAAGGATGGCTCTGTTTACTGGTTTGATAATAAACCCAGAGCAAGCAAGTTGAATCTATTTATATCAATAGTTTCACAAGTTGAAAATAGTGGTGAGCAAGGCTTGTTAGGATTAGCCTTTCATCCAGAGTATTCAAGCAACCATGAACTCTTTCTGTCCTATAGCAATAAGTCCGGTGATTCTGTTATCTCCCGATTTACCAAAGCAGCAAAGCTACCAATATCGATAAAAACCGAACAACAAATCATCAGGGTAAAACAGCCCGCTACAAACCATAATGGTGGCAACATTGCCTTTGGCCCGGATGGATATCTTTATATTGGTTTTGGTGATGGTGGAGGTGCAGGTGATCGCTATAAAAATGGTCAAAATACCCAAACCTTATTGGGCAGCATGCTGAGAATAAATGTTGATGACAGTGAAACTTACACTGTGCCAAAAGACAACCCCTTTGTCGGTAACGCAGCCTTTCTCCCTGAAATATATGCCTATGGTTTACGCAATCCCTGGCGTTGGAGCTTCGATATAAAGACCGCTGAGCTTTGGCTGGCCGATGTAGGACAAAATAAGTATGAAGAAGTGGACATCATTAAGGCGGGTAAAAACTATGGCTGGCCAATAATGGAAGGTAAACACTGTTTTCGGGCCAGTAGCTGCGATCAGCAGAACCTGGTGCTGCCAATTGCTGAATATGACCAGAGTGCAGGAGACTGCTCTATCACGGGCGGGTTTGTTTATCGGGGACAACAGGTCAAAGCACTGGAGGGGCATTTCATCTATGGTGATTACTGTACCGGGAGAATTTTGTCTACGGTGAAGAAAACGGAGCAACGTTATATCACAACGGAGATTCAACAAACCAACATGTCTATTGGTTCATTTGCCCAGGGTCTTGACGGCGAAGTTTATATACTTAACACCTACGGTTTAGCTGGTGAAGGTATATATCGTTTTGCTGATGCTGCATCCGCTGATAACTGTCGTTAGTAACTTATCGGGTCGGACTGCAATTCGAGTCGGACCGACGTAACAGACTGCACCACCATATGAAAAATGAACCTTAAAATATAATCCTGAAATGACATTAATTTCATACAGAAATGTTATGAATTGGACTCATATACCCGTTACCTTTCAAAATGCGGGAATTTGAGGTGAATTAAAAAGCATAGTTACAAGACGCTGATTCGCCGGATAAGTTATTCTTATTTAAGATTCAGCAACGCAGTAAATATGTTTTTTAAACGAATCAAAACCTGCATTTTGAATGGTGATGGGTATATAATAACTTAAACAAAAAGGCTATAATTGATTAACGAAATATTCATCAAGTAATCGTTTAAAGGTAGACCTACAACCACGCGCCCTCAAGAACTAAAATTGTTAGTTATGTTTGATGTGATCATGACTGAAAATTCAATTACGCGAGCTGCGGAACAGTTGTCAATGTCTCAATCTGCTGTCTCAAAATCTGTCTCCATAATGAGGGTCTTATGGAAAGATAAGTTATTTGTCCCTGATGGTCGTAATATCCAGCCGACCTCATTTGCCAAAAATCTGTGGTCTCGAATTCGTGATTCGCTACATAATCTTACTATGGCTGTATAGCACCGGATATTTTTGACCCTAAAACCGCAAATCGTACCTTTAGATTAGCCTTGCCTGATATTGTGCTTGATGCGCTTTGGCTTGATATGCGATTGTTGTTTGAAAAAGAAGCACCTGGACTCAACCTTCATGCTGTTCCCTATACAATAGCTAATACGAAGCAATTACTGGATAACGCCGATGTCGACCTTGTTATAGGGACAAGCAATAAAGCACTTGAAAATATCTGCTCGGATCACCTATTTGATAAAAGTTACGTTTGTGTCATGCGAAAAAATCACCCTTTGGCCAAGACTAAACTCACAGTAGAAAAGTTCGCGGCTGCAGATCACTTGTTAATATCAATGTCAGGCGGTAGTGCAAGTCCAACTGCTCAAGCACTGTCTCAAATGGGGTTGGCTCGTAGAGTGGCTTTTACAGTCAATCAGTTTTCTTCGGCAGTCCCGATCATCATGGGAAGTGATCTTATTGCCATTTTGCCCACAGAATTAATGCATAAACACTTGACCAGCGGCAGTCTTTTAATAACTCAACCTCCAATAGATGTTCCTCAGAATTCCATTTCAATGTTATGGCACAATCGCCAGAGTGCAGATGAAGGATTGATATGGTTGCGAAAACATATCAAAGCAAAAATTGTTTTGCGAAGAAATCGACAAATAAAAGAGGTGCATAGTTATTTGAGTTAGGACAAAACAACGTTTGAATATAGATTTCTGTTTTTCTGGTTAGTACATCATTTATTTTTGGTCCAGATTAAATATGTAAACGGAACCAGAGTTTTCTCCATTGTCGTCATCTCTGTTGGCAGAAATGACTGCAGTGTTGCCAGAAAGTGCAACGCTCCATCCGAATACGTCACCATCGGCTCCATCCGATGCCGTGAGTTGGTCTTTTAAACCCCAAGTATTACCTGAACGTTTGAATACGTAGACTGAACCCGAATTTTCACCTTTGTCATCTTGAAACATGGCCCCAATCACAGCAGTATCGCCAGCAAGGGCGACACTGCGACCAAATCTGTCTTGTGCCGCACCATCTGGGGCAGTAAGTTTTACTTGCTGGCTCCACGTTTTACCTGTACGCGTGAATATGTAGGCCGAACCAGCATTAACGCCCATAATGTCATCGTCATCCCTGCTGGCAGAAATTAGGGCGGTATTGCCTTCTAACGCTACCCTTACGCCGAAGATGTCGCCCTCTGCTGAGTCTGCAGCAGTAAGTTTAGCCTGCTGACGCCAGACGTTTCCAGAAAGTGTAAACACATATACCGCACCTGCATCAATGCCCTTCTCTTCATTTCTGTCAGCTCCAACGATGATTGTATTTCCAGAGAATGCCACGCTAATACCAAAAACGTCTCCCGCTGTACCGTCTTCGGCGGTAAGTTTGGCCTGCTGGCTCCAAACGTTTCCTGAACGGGTAAAAACATAGACTGAACCAGAATCCTTACCCATGTCGTCATCAAAAGGAGCACCAATAACCGCAGTATTGCCGAAGATCGCTATACTATAGCCGAGATAATCCCCCTCGGTTGCGTCGTTGGCAGTAAGCTTCGCTTGCTGATTCCAGCTGGTCCCTGTTCGAGTGAAAACGTAAGCCGATCCTGAATCAATGCCATTTGCGTCGTCATCATCCCGGATAACACCAATAATTGCCGTGTCGCCAGAAAGTGCAACGTTGCCGCCAAAAGTATCTTCGGCCATCCCATCTTTGGCGGTGAGTTTAGCCTGCTCAACCCAGGTATTTCCTTTAAGAATGAATACGTACGCTGATCCTACATCAACACCACGAATTTTATCGTCGTCTTTGAAAGCGCCGATTATGGTGGTATCGCCAGAAAGCGCAACACTATAGCCGAAGAAATCGTTTGCAGCACCATCGTTCGGGAGAAGCTTTACCTGTTCGGCAAGCGGCATAGCCCTAGACGACATGTGACCTAATAACAGCGCACTTACCAATGGGAGAATACAATACTTAAGTTTGATGTGTTTACCCATAATAATTTTCTTTATCTTTTTTGAGATTAGTGTTTATTTGCTCAATTTTATGGAAGTCCCACCACAATGGATAATTATATAAAGGTATAAATCACATGCCTAAAAGTGATGAATTACACAACTTGCTAGATTTTCTTCCATTAATATCAGTTGCCATTCGGGGTGGACCGAAGTAAAAAACTTATGAACTGACGCCCTAAAAGGCCTAAAGTAAGCGGCCTGGCGCATCAAATTTCAAAAATTAGCGATCCCTTTCGATATCATTCATTACTACAATTTTGTATGTACTCCCTTACCATATCCTCATCTAGCCCTACTGATCACAAAAAACAACCTCTAGAACAACATGCCCCCCACCTGCGAACTTATGTTGTTTTCCTTTAAAATCTCTGGCGATTGAGATAGCTCTTTTTCCTGTCAAATAACCAAATACAATTTCACTCTGAGTCGCTTAGGGCACTTAGCGAGATAGAATATATTGAGCCAATGTTGTTTTTGGGATTAGTTAAAATATGGTTAATACATTGGTATACATAAACACCAGATTAATTTTCCATCTCGTTTGTGGCTAAAGTGAATTACAACTTATGTCGCTTTTACCACTTTCAAGACATAAAACTTAATGATCATATCTACATTTTAATGACTTCTTTATTTTATAAAGCTGACGTTTTCTTATTAAAGGAGCATTGGATAAAAGCTTTAAAATAAGCTCAGATCCTATGAGCTCGTCGTTTCCAATATTAATAACAAGATTTATTTCTGACAGCGAAGCATGTAATAAAGATAATACTTATTTATTTTTTAACGATGAGTTAATATTTGTCATTCTGGGTTATTGGCCACTTCTGCCAGAAAAAGCCGCGGTTCAGTGAATGTTGTTCTTATATACCCGTGGTCATTCGAAATGCTGGAATTTGAGGTGAATTTAAAAGTTTATCTAAAAGGCGCTTGATTGAGCAATAGCTGGCTATTGGGATTGAAAGCAACGCAGTAGATAAATTTTTAAAACGCATCAAAACCTGCATTTTGAATGATTACGGGTATAATATAGTGGAGGCTATGGTAGTAAATGATAGACAATCGAAGTCAATTGAATAGCAATTATGACGATGTAGGTTACTTTGTAATTAGAAATTATTTTAATGCGTCTGAAATTTCATCACTTAGAAAAGTAATATTAAAATTTCATGAGTTATGGAAACAGGACAACGTAAATTTTTATCAGCAGGAAGCTTTCAATTCTTCTTTAATTACCGGAAGTAAATACTTAAAGTTCGACGATCGGGTGATGCTTTTTAATTTTATCAGTTCAAAAAAAATAATGAATATTGTCGAATCGGTTATACCGGCTAATCCTGCGTTTATGAATACCCAATTATTTTTCGACCCCTTTAATAGTCAGCAAAATAATTTCTGGCATCGAGACTGTCAATATGATCATGACGTTGAAGAGCAAAAAAAAGTCATTCATGACACTCAAGTATTACATCTTCGCGTTCCTTTATTTGATGAACTAGGAATGGAGCTAATTCCAGGAACGCATAAGCGGTGGGATAGTGATGAAGAACTTGATGTGCGGCTAGAACAAAACAGGAGAGTGAGTAGTGAAAGTCTCTCTAAAGGTAAGAAGATTAAGTTAGCTGCGGGCGACTTGTTACTTTTTTCGGCTGATATGATCCACCGAGGTCTATACGGATTGGATCGGTTAGCCTTGGATATTTTAGTTTTTGATTCGGCGGCAAATTTTGTTGACTATGTCGATGACGATTGTTTGCCGGATATTTCAATGCTGGATAAAATTGACGATCCAAGGTTATTTATGAATACTATCCACTTAAAGTCGAAGGGTTGATTTTTACGCGAAATGTCAGTTAGCTATTCAATATCAGGTCGGACTTAGCATTTTCTGAAAAAATTAGTTTGGTGCGGTCTTCTTCAGCTAAATAGACAGTCATTTTAGTTGAATTTGTAAGGCTAACTCCTACCCCTGTACAGACATTAGGGATTTCAGAAGTATAGGTAAATTGGATTGGATTTTGTAGGGGCAACGCTTGGGTAATTTAGGCATTGGAGCGCAGCGAAAATACGTCTAATTGACGCACGTGTTAGTTATACTCCTTCGTGCGCAACAATGCTCTGAATTCATTTCCCAAGCTCTCAAACAATTTTTGGCAACTAACGGTTCAACAGCTCAGCATTCGTTGGGTATTTCTCAAGTAACTCAACAAGTTTCCTAGCGCCATCTACAGGTTTAAGACTGGTAAGTGCCCTTCGCAAAACTCTTACATTTTCGATTTCTTTCGAATTGAGAAGAAGCTCCTCACGGCGCGTGCTACTTTTAGCAATATCCAGCGCGGGAAAAATCCGTAGATTTGCTGCCTCACGTGATAAAACGATTTCCATATTACCCGTGCCCTTGAACTCTTCAAATATCACCTGGTCCATCCGGCTTCCGGTATCAACGAGTATGGTCGCTAGAATGGTAAGCGACCCACCATTCTCAATTTTTCTAGCTGCACCAAACAGTTTTCGTGGTATTTCCAGAGCTCTAGCGTCAATCCCGCCCGACATGGTACGACCGCTGCTTTTTTGATTTGCATTATGTACTCGCGAGAGCCTTGTGAGAGAATCAATGACAATCATTACATTGTGACCTTCGCCAGCTTCCTTGCGAGCGATGTTAATAAGGTTATTGGCTACACGAACGTGTTGGTCATAGCTTTCATCCGTAGATGAGGCGTGTACTTGTGCCGTCACGCTACGCTTAAAATCTGTCACCTCTTCAGGACGCTCATCAATGAGTAACGCATAAAGCTTTATATCGGGATAAGCTTCCCCCACCGCCTGGCAAATATGTTTTAAAATGGTCGTTTTTCCGGAGCCTGGTGGAGCAACAATCAAACCTCGCTGCCCCATTCCGATTGGCGTGAACAAATCCATCGCTCGCATGCTGTGTTGCCCAGAACCTAATTCTAAGCGAATACACTGATAAGGATTGATGGCTACGCCATTTAAAAAACGCTTTTGTGGGTCATCATGAAAGTCATTCTTGACCACTTCATCTACTTGTTTGGAGACTTTTGTTCTTTTCACCTTCAAACTTAATATTTTTCTTGTCATGATATCGGTTTATAGCTCTAAAGAATTAAGTGTTTTTTGACGTCTTTACAGTAGTCTGACGCAGCTAACAGCTTATTATGTTTACCGTGCAAGGTTAGCTACCTTGTAAGGTTACATTTTATTAAAAGATAGATAATAGCGTATTAGAAAAAGTATTGATAAATTTTTACACTAATGTTCGCAAAGCAGCACTTTGTTAATCTCAGTGCTCAATAATTTTTTAATCAAGTTTTTTGTGAGCGTGGCAACTTTAAAATTAGTTCAGATACAAAAAATATCTCAAAAATTAAACATCCATCAAACTCAATTTTAACGGTCTAAGGGGTTATGGGCCGTTTGCTCCATAGAATATTTCAGATAAAGTCAGTAATTTTTCTAAAAGTAAATTTGGTTTTGCAACGTTTTAGATAGAAAACGAGGACTAGCGGGGTAGAAACGAGGACTAGCGGGGTCGGACCAACATAAAAGGTTGATTAATAGGTATTTAACATCAATAAAAGGCCATTAAAACGGCTTAGACCTATGTTTTCGACCTATAAATCGATTTTGTAAGGCCTACTAGGCTCTTTAACTAGATGACAATTATCTATTACTTTTACTTCCCGATATTTTGCTTTTATACCGACCGCCTCGATATATTTTTCTGCAAACAATTTCCCACCTACAGCCAGACTACCGGTCCATTTTTCATCACGAACTATCTGACTTTTAATCAAACCTTCTTTAACCCAAGTTAAATGATTTTTCTTCAGTTCATCATCTGATTTTACGTCGACTAATTGACAAAGTTTCTTTCGATCGATCAGTTGATACTTTTCAGGGGGCGATTGTATTTCATTGAATCCACTTTGTAACCACTTCATTCTTGCTACAATTAAAGTATAACAATTCACATTATGAATAAAGTTTGCAATTTATAATGAGCGATAATGTTATTTTTTTTGTACGCGACACTTATTACAATGAAATACCATCAGTAAAATGTATTCATACATTATAGAGGGGGCATGTAAAACCACCATCTATTCATTTTATTTATTTCTTATAAGTCTTTAAGTAACGCACATCTCGGACAATCATAATATGTGATTTTCTGTTGATGGTATATTTTATAATGAAAAGGAATTAGTCATGAAAATTAAATTTTTAAAAGCTATTTTAGTTGGAATAATGTTGTCTGCTAGTTGTTTCGTTAATATCGTTAATGCAGAGATTATCGCAATTGATTCTGTTCGGGGGGTAGGTAATCGTGCTGATATTGGTGTGATTTTAGGTGTTAAATTTGATGTTTTATCCGCTATTACTATAACTGAACTAGGGGCTTTTGACAGTAATCAAGACGGATTTACAACAGAAATAGAGGTAGGTATTTTTGATTTTAATACAAATTTATTAGTAACAGAAATTGCACTCTTTAATGGAACTAATAATCCTTTAATAGGCCAAAGCCGATTTTTTGACATAGTAGACGTTGATTTAAACGTAGGCAGTTATATTATTGCGGCTAGAGGTTTTAATTTAGATAACCCGAATGGTAATGCCTATTGGGAAGCTACGAATATACTACCAACAGTAAATGATGGGAATGGATTAATCAAAATTGACATCGGTAGTAATTATTATGTGGGAGGAAACGAGTTAGTAGC
>JABSOI010000134.1 GCA_013216015.1 Alteromonadaceae bacterium
ATTGAGAATAATCTTAAAGTTTAAATTATATTCACTGTTAATTTACAAAACTGTTTAATTTAGACCCGTTTGCCCTGTCAGAAAGGGGGGTATTTTTGTTAAATTGGAGTAAATATTGGATTTTAATGGCTCGTGCTGCGACCCCTGTGTATTGGTGAGGTTTAGGGACGTATTTTCATTTGTTGTTAGCAAGGAAAGGCAAGACGCGACCCTACATGTTTATGTACGTTTGGCTTATAACGCTTTAAAGCAGGACGAATATTTAAAGACGTTTTAGATTTAGTCTCGCAATGGAAGCACAAAAGACTATTGAATTGATTAAATAGTCTTATAGTACAAAAAGCATCAGCACAACATTGTTAAAAAATATCATCCCTCTTTATTTTGCATAAATATTTAGGTTATTCAGCATTTAAATAATTTCACTTTTAACCAAATAATTGCCATTCTGACGACTTGAAAAATCTACAGGTAAAATATAACCATTATAAATCAGTGTATTACTAATTGGTTTGTAATTTGCTTTAGAAGAGCAATAATATATTAACAATTACAAATAATGAAAAATTCTAACCTGAAAAAATTCTTAGTCGCGCCATTTGTCTTTCTATCTATGTCTTACGCTCAAGCGGATGATATTGATGAATTCTTACTTAAAACAATGGTAGAAAAAAATATACCTGGATTACAAATAGCTATCGTTAAAAAAAATAAGATTATAAAAACGGGACATTACGGGCTATCAAATATACAAGACTCTGTAGCCGTTAAAGATAATACGGTATTCCCTATAAATTCGATGACGAAGCTTTTTACTGGTGTAGCTATAATGCAATTAGTGGAACAGAATAAATTGCACGTAACAGATAAAATTTCACAGCATTTAACGGATTTACCGAAAGAATGGAATGAATTAACCGTAAAGCAATTATTGGCTCATACATCAGGTTTACCAGACATCATGAGCGGTCATTATGTTGACTTAATTGCCGATGGAAGCCCAGAAAAAGCTTGGGATTTGGTTCAAACCCTACCAATGGAATCTGAAACTAATACTCGGTTTAGCTATAACCAGACAGGTTATATTCTATTAGGAAAAATTATTGATAAATTAAGTGGCCAGCCTTTTGTTGATTTTATAACTGAAAATCAACTGAGAAAAATAGATATGCCAATTACTGAGCAAGCTGGATTTAGTTATTTTCAATTTGTAATACCTAATCAAGCCCGTCAATATTTATTTGGGCGTAGCGGCAAACTTGAAAACTTACAAGGCGAATTTGCCCCTTTTCTAAGAACGGCCGCAGGAATGAGCTCTACTGCAATAGAATTAGCTCAATATGCAATTGCACTTCAGCAAAGAAAAATATTGAGTGAGTACTCAAGCCTTCAAGCACTCTGGTCACCGGCGATATTAAAAAATGGTAATACCGCAGGTTTTAGTTCATTAGAAAATGGCTACGCCTTAGGATGGCAAGTTTTAGCTCGCCCGAAACACCCCGGAGTTAGTGCCAGTGGAGCAAATGCCAATACGTTAGTTATTTATCCTGAAGATGATTTAACCATTGTAGTTTTAACAAATCTAATTGGCGGGCTTCCTATACAGTTTGTCGATGAAATTGCGGGATTTTATATTCCTGAGATGAAGGAAGTAAATGGTTGGGGTGTAACAAAATCTATTTTTATGTTGCACAAGGAACTAAAAAAACTTGGGTTTGATAAAGCTATTTCAATTTCTCTAAAACTTCAAAGGGAACACAATATTACATTTGATGTTGATGAATTGAACTCTTGGGGATACAAATTAATGGCTAAAAATAATATTAATAAAGCGTTGGAAATCTTTAAGTTGAACGTTCACCTTTTTCCAACAGTAGCTAATACATTTGACAGTCTCGCTGAAACATACGCTACACTGGGAAATATAGAAAAAGCAATTTTGAATTATCAAAATGTACTCAAATTAAAACCTATGAATCAGCACGCTAAAGAACAAATTAAGGTTTTGCAAATAGGTAATAATTAGGAATTAATATACAACTTTAAATTGTATGACAGAATCGATAAGGTCAGTGGAATTGGTTTAGACCAGTTCTAATCTAATAAATATCAGAGGGTGGTGATATTAATTTCATTGACCCTTTTGGTTTACTTGAATGATATTAATTACAAAACGCATAATTTTTTCATCAAAGAAGACGAAAGGAAAGACGCGAGCCTAAATGTTTCTTTGACATCACCCAGCACAAACATCAAGAACATAATGCTGCTCGGTCTATATAACCGTTACAGGGTGATCAGAACGGATGTTATTAGGCAAATAATCAATCTTTATCAAGTATCAAGCTCAATTCATCATGTTGCTTGTTTATTTCATTGTGTAAATTCGAAACAAACACCTCAAAATTTGGATCTCCTATTAAATGATTGAATCGAGGAAAACCTCTATTCCAAACAAAATCCAAAATCAACGAAACGTTTTCATTTCTTTTCATCAGCAATTCAAACGCCTTTTCATTAATATCAAGCACCATACTAAGATTAGCGTAGTGCATTGCCCACCAATTATCATAATTGAGTTGAGGATATTTTTCTTTATGACTTTCGGCATAATGTAAAATAGCATTTGCTATTTTTTTTGCCTGTTCAGTTTTACCTTGTTTATATAATGTTTGGCTTAAGGTAACTGAGTGAATGATATAAACAAACTCAAGAGTTTCTTTCATGACAGGCTCAAATGATAATTGTTTTAGCTTCGGGTATTCATTAAGCAAATATTCATACAAGCGCTGATATTGCTGTGTTTGTAACAAATAATCAACAAAAACATTATAACTAATCCAATCACTGTTTTGCCTATGATCTGGCTTAGACATTAAAAAGTTGTACGCCATTTCACCCGCGAGCTTAAGTTTGCCTTGCGCCCACAATAAATATATTCGGGTTGAAATTGTTAATGGTTTATCTTTCCCAAGTTCGTCAGCTTTAGAAAGATAATATTCTGCCTGATCATAAAAGCCTAATTGAGCTAAACTATACGCGACAGAAGATGCTGCTTCCGGATCATCATGGTCTTTTTGATATGTTAACTTTAAATTTTGATAATTATTAACTAATTTTCCCTCCCGCCGATTAATCTTGGCTAGAAGTGAATAAGCACCTGAAAATTCAGGATCGATTACTATCATTTTATCAATTATCAAGTTTGCTTTATCGTCCTGATTAACTCTCAAATAGACTTCAGCTAAATCAAATCAATTCACTAAATTAAGTGGATCGAGTTTTTGCAATAGCTCTAATACATACAAAAGTTTTTTTCTGTTATAGCTATGTTTATAATATCTAACAACAAGCTGAAGGATCGTAAAATCTTTACTCGATTCTTCTAATGCGCTTTCCATAAGCTTTTTGGCTTGCCCCATATCTTTGTTATACATTGCTAATAAACCTGAAAAAGCTTTAATTTTAGATTGTTCTCCAGTATTTAACATCGCTAATTTTTTTAAGGTACTTGATATTTCTCTGCTTGCTTCATTGATATCTATCCCGCCAAAGTCTTCTAATCGAGCGTTTGCCAGAGCATACGCTAAATAAGCGTCAATGTAAGAAGGTGAATTTTGATAGGCTTTACGAAAACAATCTCGTGCCTCAAACAACGGTTTATATTCAGCTTTATTTAACTTATTTAACCCCAAAAGATAAAAGTTATGTGCTTTTATACTTATAAAGGTTTTATCTACCGCTTGTTTATTTCCCAATAAATTAATACGTAATTTAGCGGTAATTTTATCAGCAATCTCAACTTGTAATGCAAAAATATCTTTCAGCTCTCTGGTATAGCTTTCAGACCAAATATGCATACCGTCACTGGTACGAATTAACTGCGCCGTTATCCGAATTGTATGCCCTTGTTTTCGCACACTACCTTCAAGTAAATGGTTTACTCCTAACGTTTTACCTATTTCTCGTAAATCTTGATTAAGCCCCTTAAAAGCAAAACTTGATGTTCGACCGACTACTTCAATTTCAGGGATTTTAGCTAACAAATTTAGCAGCTCTTCAGAAATTCCATCACTAAAATACTCCTGCTCAGGATCTGATGACATATTCACAAAAGGCAAAACAGCAATAGAAGGATGAATAGAAAACCCCGATACATTATTAAGGTTATTAACTTTTGACTCCATTAGTTGGTATTGTTCTAACACTAATAAAGACACTGCAATAATTAACATACTAATGATAAATAAGCCTGTTTTTCGGCCGACGATTTGCGAACTTGATTCACCTTCCTCAAGATCATGAGTTCGTTTAATTCCTGAAGGCGTTAATTCAAATGCCCATGCAAATAACAAGGCAACGGGAAATCCTAGTAATCCGAAATAAAAAACAAGAGAATTACTCCACTCTGGCAGGTGTAAAGCAGGTACTGCAATATCAGTCACTTGAATAAGTACCCATGCAAGGACTAAATAGGAAACGGCAACCTTAAAAACATTGCGTCTACGGAGTTCTTTAAAAAGTTTCATAGCATCCAAGCCAACCATTGTGATAGTGAACATAATAATAGTACAAAAAATAACCTAAGCATATATGTATAAATCATGTGGTTAAAGATTATAAACACCACTCTAAAAGCGCATTTATTTGCCGAAGTTTAAAATGAAGTGATCTTGTTTATCAAAAAAATTACCATTAATGATCACCCAGAACTTACAAATTTTCTAATAAAAATAAGGCAATAGTAAAAATTAACATTTAAGATCTATAAAAAAGAAGAGTCCTTGAGAACAGTATGACGCCAGCACTGATTTAACGGTTTTAGTTGACACGATCAAGGTTGAGTTCTTCTCATTCCATGCTGTAAACATTACCTATGCGTTGTTCTGTATAAATAAGGATTAGTACAACATCATGGTAAATATGTTTTTCATGTATTAAAGAATCAAACAGCGCAGTAATTTATTTTTTATCGAAAAGGTATGATTCAAGTGTTCTATTAATAAGCCACAAGCTCGTATCATTAACCAAGCCTGTTAAAGTTATATTTCGACTAGTATTGCTTTAAATTTATAGCAACATTGAAAAATAACATGTAATGCGTTACATATAAGGCATAAGCTATTAATGAAGCAAATAAAATGCATAAGAGTACTAATTATTTATTAAAATCAATTGGGTAGCTCGTTAAGAACACCAGATCTGAAAACATGGATCAAACTGAACTTGGCAAACGAGTAGGGTCAGTCGTTCTACAATCTCAACTATTGAACGAGGCGTTGGAGTGAATTCTAGCGCTTTATTTGATGTGCTTTCCTTTCTAGAGTTATCTGATGTATTACAGATTACAATTGATGAAAGCCTAGAGCTGGTTGAAGGTAATGGATCACGTAAAGCTAGAAAAAAACGAGAGGAATAATCAAATGATTTCTAAAGCATTTGAATTATTGATGGTATAGAAGATACCCCTATTGTTTGTGGGATAGTTAAACTAGATGTTAAAAAACGGTTAGGTGAATTTCGTTATGGTAAAAGTTATCTGGCAAGAGAGGATGCTTTTTCACTTGATCCGCTAAATTTGCCTCTGAGTAATTCTCTTTACTCAACAACTAATATGAAAGGTGTATTTGGTGTTTTGTTGTTTATTGGGGAACCGTTGGGGATGCTTTTGTTTCTATCTAAACCAAGTAATAGGTACTCTTTATAATTAAAATTGATAACTTGAAGCTTCTTAATTTTTTAACCTTATGACCATTTCGCTAATCATTTTGTAACGGATTTCTCTAAGCATTCGAAGTTCACCCGCTTTACCCTCTATTTCTTGTAATCCTTCTACATGCAGAATAATTTCATCTGCCTTTACTTCTATAATACTTAACATTTTGTTTAGTTGACGTTCTGTTATTGCTTTATTTAAACCAAGCCCTTCACCAAAAGTTAAAACATCATCACGGGTTAATTCACCTAACAATTTTGCATTGCCCATAGATTGAGATAATTTAGCGTATAAATGACGACCTTCATCATCATAAATTGCAGTACTTAAAAGATCATACATTGGAGATAGCATTAACCCATTTGGAGTTACTAAACAAGATAGGTTTTTCAGATGAGCATCAGTATTGCCGACTATTGCATTAAAAATAGCCCAATTTAAAATAGCCAGTTTAGCAGTACCTTTTCCTCTCATATTTTCAGAAAAGGTATTTAATTGCTCTATGTCACTTTGAATGTATTTAACAGAACGGCTTAAGCCTAGTAATTGGCATCCGTCTAACGCATGTACGCGCAATTGTTCAGGAAACGAACTTTTTCTATCAAATCGCTCAATAATATAAGCTGCTTGTGGAAAATAGCATACTTGGGTATGGGGCACATTAAGGCCAACTTCTCGTGCTAGGTTCATAACAAACCATTCATTTCTTACTGTTTGCCAATACAGCTCTGGTTTTGAATGTTCAGGTTTCAAAATGTGTGATGATGGAGTTGCCCCTACGGGTTCCAAAAACTCCTCTCCTGATTTAATAATCAACATTTTGTGCTGTGCGCCAGCAATAGACATTCGCTTACTTTCTTTATTATTAAGTGGAATATCGGGAAGTCCTAAAATTCGAGAATTTAATTCTTCAAAAGATAGTTTTAATGCAGTGCCCGCAATATCGTCACTGTCCTGGGTTGTTAATGTTATTGCACCAGCGGATTCTGCTCCGGTAATCGCTAAGATCCCAAATGAATCAGCTTCATCAGCTTTTATATCCCGAGCTAAAAGTGTTCTTGCGCCTTCTTCAGGTAATAAATTGTCAAAAAACCACTGGATATAACGTTTTGTTGAACCATCAATTTGCTTGTCTTTTTGAAGTGGTATTTGAGGACAAATGGGATAATTATCTTTAAAACTAAGCCAGCGCTGTTGATATTGAAAAGACCATATATCACTTTCTTCGAATAACTTACCGACTTTCAATTGATTAATATAAATATTTAGCTGTCGCATTTACTTATCCTTTATTTATCAATTGTTTAATTCTATTAATTGCTTTTTCAGACAGGTTAGGTGGTAAGTTAACTTCCACCTCAATACCAAGCTGTTCAAATAAATTGAATACTCTGCCAATCTCAACAGTTTCTTTTCCATTCTCAAATTGACTAATAAACGTTAAACCATTGCCAGATAACAATCCCGCAGTTTCTTGGTCAAGAGATTGACCTTGTCTTACGTGCTTAGTTACAGCACCAAGCTGTTTAATGTTTTGTATTTTAATAATCATTTGAATTGCCTTTTTATGCGAACACATAAATAGTAGCATAAAAATTAGAAAGTGGAACTGAATTTATGCGAATGCATAAGAATTAGGTTGAATAGAGATGAATTAATAGTTATTTATTCGAACGCATAAATTTACAGTTTGAAGGAAGTAACTTATAGGCTATTCAGTTAAATTTAATTTGGGCGCCCGCCTTTATATTATTAAACTATCTATTAATCAATTTGTTAATGAATATTTGGTCAAGTGATTTAAGATGGGTGTCCGTTTTAATTCAAGTGATTTAAGATGGGTGTCCGTTTTAATTCGTGAGCAAAATTATTCAAATGTAATGGTTCCCACCCGTTTAAACGGTTTCCTCCCATTTTATTTGAATAATTGTGATTTTATCTGATTAAGTTATTGGAAATAAGAGGATCAATAATGTTATAAAATTTTAAAATGTCGCGTTGTGTATGATTTAAATTAAAAAAATAAAAATGAGCTACCAAGTAGGTACGAGCAAAATCATACCAATATTTTAAATGGCTGAGTAAGTTACTGTATTTGATCTTGATTATATTTTGATGATTGAAAAGTGCCAAATGCTATTGAAAAACAGGTGGTAAATGACAAAAATCGGTGGTGAAATTTAACTTTTAACGGAGCTAAAACAGAAGATTGTATTTGTATTTTAATATAAACGTTTATTAATCGACCTTACTTCATATGTCGTATGTTTACATTGAGATAATGTCGTATGTTTGCTATCTTTTAATTAAACGTGTTGGAGTTCTATTATGACTATAGTCAATAAAGTAAAAACGAGACTAAATCGTTCAAAACGGTATGTATTTGCGCGAGCAGATTTTACTGATATTGCAGGCTATGACCAAATAGGACGAGTATTAAAAAAACTTGTTGATACAGGAGATTTATTACGTATAGGTTATGGTCTTTATACCAAGGCGAGAGTAAATCGTATTACTGGAAATTTAATGCCAACTTCTCCTGCTGGAGCCGATGGTGTTTTATTAGAAGCGATAGAAAAACTTGGTGTATCTTATAAATTTGATGAATTTTCACAACGAAGCATAGATGGTGATAGCCTTCAAATTCCAGCTTCTTTTCAAATTATTACCAATAATCGTTTCAAACGTAAAATTGTCGTAAGCAACAGAGCTATCAATGCCAATTGATAATAGTTTGTTTTTAGATATTTCTGATGCTCTAGGCATGGGGAATCCTGCCATTGTTGAAAAAGACTACTACGTTGTGGCACTGTTAAAATTATTATCAGAATTATCGTCTGATACACATTCATTAGTTTTCTCAGGTGGTACAGCATTAGCTAAATCTGGAATTAAAACTCATCGAATGTCAGAAGATGTTGATATAAAAATCATCCCTAAAAATGTTCTTACAGATATATCAAAAACTCAAAAGAGAAAAGCCAGAAAAAAACTACATCATCAAGTTATCGAAATTATTAATTCCAACAATTTATTCATCATTGAAGACAAGGCTATAATTTATGATGAATACCGTTATCAGCAATTTAACATTCGTTACCCTCAAGCTCATTCGAAAGCTCCATGTTTAAGACCATTTATTAAATTAGAGCTAATAGAAACCTTGCTTTATGATGAAGTGAATCAACGTGTAATATCATCATTAACCAATGAAGTTATGCAAGAGGTAGCCGAAATTGAATCAATGAACTTCACAAGCATTGTAAGTACACAAGCTGAAAAGCTAATTTCAATGCTCAGAAGAACAGCAAGTTATACACGAAATGATCAAAGAGATGATGATCCTGCTTTGATAAGACATATTTATGATACTTATTATATCCAATTAGCCAATCAAGCTGATATTCACAAAGTGGTTCCATTGGTTGCTGAAGTGATAGCTGAAGATGTTGCTCGATATGGTAATCAACATCATGAGTTTGTTCAAAACCCGATAAAAGAATTAATGTTTGGTTTGATGGTGCTGGAAGAAAACAAGTTATTTGAAACACGTTTTAATCAATATGTTGTGCCAATGGTTTACGGTAATAAACTAATAACGTGGCAAGAAGCGTTTAAAGTATTTAAGTTATTTTCTGAAAAGGTTTTAACTGAAATTGATAAAAATTACAGTTAAATCATAGGCCTTTAAATAAGGTTTATTCTTTAATTTCATGCCGTATTTTAGCTTTAGTTAAAAAGTCCTCTACAAATGTTTCATTAAATTCAGTGTATTGTCCATTTTTAATTTGTTCTTGAGAGTTAGCTATTTTGAGATTAATTATTGTTTGTTCAGTATTACAAAAGAAATTTCTATCAAGTTCTGGAATTTTATTTGGATCTATTTCTTTGTTCATACCTTTACCTTATATGTTAAAGACTTTTAGTAAATTTATGTAAAGTGACGGCGGTAACAATTAATCTGCACGTTTTAAAATATTTAACGTATTTTATTTAATGTAGTTCCGTGGCATTTTGTCAGCAGAAATACGAGCCTAAGACAATAACAAAATTTTATTAATATCCCATATCTAGTTTTTGAGCCTGAGCGGTGAGTTCATCTAAACCTTTCATGCGAACATTTAATGCTTCTCGATCAGTTACATTATTAGATTTAAATTGCTCAATTGATTTTGCTAAATGTGCTGCATTAGCTGGAGATTTTAGTAAATATTCTGTTTCATCATGTTTTGATTTATCAGACTGGTGGTTAATAATACTCATAATAAAAGACTACTTTCTAGTTGATTCAATTTATCCTGCTACATTTTTAGCATCCAAGCTAAGAAAAATCTAACAATTTTTCCTCAACCACTCATAAATTGTATCTTTAGCCTGATAGATATTACTAAAATGAAACCCTACCGATTTTCCATAATAAAATACATTTTCTGTAATAACGGCAGCAGCTTGATTTTTGTTTTTAAAATTGCCCTCATTAAATGATTTTATTGCATACGCTAATGTTGTTTTATCTCGCGCTGACCACCTAGTTTTTGCGCCACTTTATTCCTGCATCAGATTGAAAATTTTTAACGGCAACAAGTGCTTTTGCTTCATCTAAAATCTTGCGTATGCTTTCATCTTTGAACCAAGCGTTTTGAATCCATTGGTGTAGCAGTGAAATAGCCGCATTGTCTAAGCCTAAATTAATGGCTCTGTTGTAGATAATTGTTGTCCCTTCAAATGGAATTAAACTCAACCCTTATATCTAGGACTCTGTGACTAATTCTCGTTAAAAAACCAATTTATCGCCTAACCCTTTAAAAATAGGGGATTCATCGAGGGACAACAGTATTATGGAACAGAGCCAAATTAATACAAGCAAATGCTTGTGGTAAATAGGGAACATCAGAAATGTTAAAAATTGGCTCAAGTAGCAACTTCCAGTCTTCAATATTTTTATCTGCTGATTTGGAAGTAGCAATAAATGATTCATAGTCACGATTATCAAGTAATCGGGCAAAGTGAATATTTTCTTTTAAAGTTTGATTGCTAAATTTAAAGGTGGTTTTAGCAAAATCCAATAAATCATTGTTAAGCCAGTTTTCAAAATTATTGATCCCGTCAGGAATTTCTGAAATATATTCTGCAATACTGATTGATTCAGGTCTGTTTTGGTATGCGGAATTGTCCAAACGCCACGTTCAAGGTCGAGTTCTTCGCATTCCATACTGTAAACATTACCTTTGCGTTGTCCTGTATAAATAAGAATTTGCACAACGTCTTGGTAAATTTGTTTTTCATGAGTTAAAGAATCAAACAAAGCAACAATTTCTTGTTTATTTAAAAAGCGTGTTTTAGGTTCAATGGTAATTTGGATATTCCTGAAAAAGGATTTTCTTTATCAGTTCATGCCTATGGGCTAAATTAAATAAAGATTTTAATAAAGAGATAGCGTTGTTATATAAACCTGCGGTTAGTTCTGCTTTTAAGTTATCAGCAATCCTTAGGGCTTTTCCTGAGGTTATATCGTTTCCTTTGAGTTTTGGCTACTCTTGGTTTTACATGTAGCTTCCAAATGCGGCTGAGGTCGTCTAACGATTATTGTCGGCGTTCACCTACTTTTATTTTTGCTTTGAAGTTTTCTTCATAGTTTAAATATAAATCTTCAATTGAAAGTTGTTGAGTTTTTGCTTCACGTTTAAGCTCGGTTGGGTTAATACCGTCTTCCATTAACAATAATTTTTCACGGGCTTTTTTACGGGCTTATTCAATAGTGTTAGCTGGAAATCGCCCAATGGTTGCACGAACATTTTTACCATCAACTTTTTTTGAAACTGAAAAAGATTTAGTACCGCTGCCGTTACCCGTAAAGTTAATTTAGGAAC
The DNA here is from genome assembly GCA_013216015.1 of Alteromonadaceae bacterium. Taxonomy (GTDB): domain Bacteria; phylum Pseudomonadota; class Gammaproteobacteria; order Enterobacterales; family Alteromonadaceae; genus JABSOI01. The sequence continues at coordinate 11,587 of JABSOI010000134.1, forward strand.
CTTAGTATCTCGGTATTCTTCTCTACCTGAATCAGGTAAAACAATTTTATTAATAGCGGCAATGGTAAAGTTGAATTTTTGGCTTATAAAACCCCCTTTATAATTTGGGGATACCGTGTGGGTGCCAGAAAAGTGTATTTGGTTAATTTCGAGTAATCTGAAGTCTTCATGTGATCGCGCTACATCTCCGGAAGCTGTCAATATAGTTGCAATGATTTACTTTAATTATGCCGCTTTATTTTGGCTATCATTAGCCTCATCAGC
>JABSOI010000135.1 GCA_013216015.1 Alteromonadaceae bacterium
TTGTCTGGAACTAAAAACCTGTGCAACACTTTATAAGGGAATAACCATTATATGCGTGTTGCGCCTTGCTCTGATGTACTAGCTTAGCTCTGAACCTGCATTTCCAAGTAGTTTGGGTATAATACCATCTTCATTTTTTGTACATATAGATTATTCAATGTATTAAATCGCTATTTTGCTGGTCAAAAGCATTTTGCAAAGGTATATTCTGTTCAAAATTTCCCGTCTTATCTGTTGATTAGGATTTATTGTAAATGCCGATTATAGCCGAGCAAATCGCTAACGAACTTAATGTTAAAACATCGCAAATTATTTCAGCGATCACTTTATTAGATGGTGGCGCTACCGTGCCATTTATTGCCCGATACCGTAAAGAAGTAACTCAGGGTCTAGACGATAACCATTTGCGTCATTTAGATCAGCGTTTAAGCTATTTGCGTGAATTGGCTGATCGTCGTAAGGTGATATTAACCAGTATTGAGCAGCAAGATAAATTAACGCCTGAACTTGCTAAGCAAATTAATCAAGCAGATAACAAAACCCGTTTAGAAGATTTATATTTACCTTACCGACCAAAACGTCGTACTAAAGGGAAAATAGCCATTGAAGCGGGTATTGAACCTTTGGCAAACCAGTTATTTAATAATTGGCAGTTGGATCCTGAAATTGAAGCCAAGGCATTCATTAATGACGAGGCTGGGTTTAATGATGTAAAAGCTGTGTTAGACGGCGCTTGTTTTATTTTAGCCGAGCGCTTTGCTGAAGATGCGAATTTACTACAAAAACTGCGACGACATATATTAAAGCAAGCACATCTTACCAGCAAGTTAATAAAAGGTAAGGAAAAAGATGCAGCTAAATTTCGTGATTACTTTGAACATTCTGAATTGTTAAAATCGGTTCCATCACATCGTTTACTGGCTATGTTGCGTGGTCGTAATGAGGGAGTTCTAAACATTAATATTGATGTTGATCCTCAACAGGACAGTAAATCTACATCGAGTGCACAAGAGTTAATTATGGAGCACTTAACCTTGAGATTAACCGGGCAAGCAGCAGCTGCATTTCTAACTAAAATGGTGCATACGATATGGAAAGTTAAATTAAGCCTGAGTTTAGAAACAGAATTACTGAGTAATTTGCGCGAGCAAGCTGAGATTGAGGCTATTAAAGTTTTCGCCAGTAATTTAGGCGATTTATTAATGGCTGCTCCTGCGGGGCCATTAATAACTCTTGGGTTAGATCCCGGCTTGAGAACAGGTTGTAAAATTGCGGTGGTTGATGCTACAGGCAAGTTACTTCATACAGCGACTATTTTTCCTCACGCACCCCAGAAACACTGGGATAAATCAGTCCGTACCTTAATTAATGTTTGTCAGCAATTTAAAGTAGAACTCATTGCTATTGGCAATGGCACCGGCTCACGAGAAAGTGACAAACTAGCGGCCGAAGTTATTCAACATTTTGAAACCGCTAAACCTAGAAAAATGATCGTAAGTGAAGCCGGAGCTTCCGTTTACTCAGCCTCAGAATTTGCCGCAAACGAATTTCCTGATTTAGATGTTTCTATCAGAGGTGCTGTTTCTATAGCCCGACGTCTTCAAGACCCTTTGGCAGAATTAGTAAAAATAGATCCTAAAGCAATTGGCGTGGGGCAATATCAGCATGATGTAAGCCAAAGTAAGTTAAGTCAAACCCTGGATGATGTTGTTGAAGATTGTGTAAATGCGGTAGGTGTTGATCTCAATAGTGCTTCAGCGCCTTTATTAGCCAGAGTTTCAGGGTTAAACAAAACCATGGCGAAAAATATTGTTACTTATAGAGACCAGCAAGGTCGTTTTTATGATAGAAAAGAATTAAAGAAAGTTCCACGTTTAGGGCCAAAAGCATTTGAACAGGCAGCTGGTTTTCTACGGATTAGCGACGGTAATAATCCATTGGACAAATCAGGTGTTCATCCTGAAACTTATCCGGTAGTAGAGAGAATTATTGCTCAGCTTAACAGTGACATATCTTCTTTATTAGCTGATAGCGAGAAGTTAAAGCAGCTTGATGTTCAGGCATTAGTTGAAACATCGAATAATAAAGAATTTGGTGCGGTTACCATTAAAGACATAGTGGCTGAATTAGAAAAGCCCGGACGCGATCCTCGTCCTGAGTTTAAAACGGCAACCTTTAAAGAAGGCATTAATACTATTGCTGATTTAAAGCCAAGTATGATTTTAGAAGGTATTATTTCTAATGTTGCTAATTTCGGTGCTTTTGTTGATATTGGTGTTCATCAAGATGGTTTAGTACATATTTCCTCTTTAACTAACAAGTTTGTGAGCGATCCAAGAGAAATTGTTAAAGCAGGTGACATTGTTAAAGTTAAAGTTGTTGAGGTGGATATCGCCCGAAAACGTATAAGTTTAACAATGCGTTTAGATGATGTGAGTACGCCAAATCAGACTAAGGATAAAGGTCAGTCGACTAATGGAAGTAATTTTGATAAAAGAGCAAAAATAAAACCTAATACAAAAAATGTAGCCAACAAGAACAAGAAAACAAATAAGCCAAAAGATCTTGGGAATGCGGTAATGGGTAATGCATTTGCTGATGCATTTGCTAAATTGAAAAAATAATAAATAACAGTGTTGACAATCTAAATGATAACCATTATCATTCGCTTTGTTGGGTAGCGAGTTTATTGGAGCTCATCTTAACTTGTTGTCTGACATCGAACTTCACCCATTATGGGCCAGGACGCATAGTGGCTGAAGGACGAGTTTTTAACTAAGTCTAAATTTCTATTGATGGTTACGCCAGTCGTGTAAAAGCGACTGGTTTTTTTTATTTAATTTGTCGCCATTAATTTATAACCATTAATTATACCAGTCGGTATAAATCACGTTTGACTAATCAAGAATCAAGAATCAAGAATCAAGAATCAAGAATCAAGAATCAAAAACAAAACAGCTTTTACCCTGTTTTTTTGCTTTATAGAGTGCATTATCGGCCTGAGCCAGTAGTTCATTTTGTATTACGTTTGTCTGGTCACTATAAGCAACACCAATACTTACACCAACGGATACCTCTGTTTTATCGTCAAGAACAACGGGAGAGGCGACTGAATTTATGATTCGTTCGAGTAATAATTTTAAATGAACCATGGTAATGTCAGTACTGATCAGTACAACAAATTCGTCTCCGCCAAACCTAGCTAAAATATCATGGCGGCGAAAGCAGCTTCTTAACCGTTGCGCGGTAACTTTTAGAATATGATCTCCACAGACATGACCGTGATTGTCATTAATCAATTTGAAACCATCTAAATCCAGGAAAGCAATATAGACCTTCATTTTTTCCCTTTTACATCGGGAAGCGATTATTTCCAGGTGGTCTACAAAATATTTTCGATTATACAGGCCCGTTAAATTATCGTGAAAAGCCTCGTAAGTCAGTTGTTTTTCAAGTTCCTTACTCTTTGATATTTCTAATTGCAGTGATGATAAAGTACATTCAAGCTCAGCAGTACGATCAAGGATTTTTGTTTCTAAATGATCTTTACATTTTTGTATTTCAGCTAAGGCTTCTGCTAATTCACCGTTTTTATTGAATAAATACAGTGCTGCAGCAATAACATTACTGATAAAGCTTAAAAGAGCTACATCATCCTGGTCGTATTCATCACTGGTGCGATAAGACTGAATGACAACAGTACCCAAGAAGAGTTCTTTGTATATAAGAGGAAAACATAACCATTGTTCAGGTATAGTTCCTAATATGCTTACTTCATGCTCATCAATTAATTTATTAATATCTGTTTTGGTTAAACAAACCATTTTTTTCTTTTTAATTGCATAAAAAGTCAAGGTCTTGAAAATATCTTCTAACGGAACATTATTTAATTCTTCACAAGAAAGAGAATCTGTTACATCGCAGTAATATGGGAAGGTAACATAGCGTTTGGTGCTGTTCAGTAATGCAACAAAAAAATTTTCAGCATATATTATTGATTTTAAGCTTTTGTGAATAGAATGAAGTAAAGAAAAAGTGCTATCACAATTGCCCATGTAGGAAAGTATTTCTCTCATAAAGTTTACAGTTGCCGATTGTTCCCAATGCGCCATAGTTTGTCCTGTTTTGGAGAGAAATTAAAATTAGCGAATTAAAAATATAGCACAGAAAATTTAACTTTTACCTGTTGTCTGGCACTAATCAAATGTTAGTTAACATAATGAAAAATTAAACTTGCGTAAAATTTACGCATATTGATAGTGATTATTAAATTACAGGTTGTTATAGTGGAAAATAAAAAATCTATCTAGTGAGGAGAATGTTGTGGAAAAGAAGACAACATATTGGCAGGAAAATCTGCGTTTAATATTTATTTGTTTAACCATATGGTTTGTGGTTTCATTTGGTTTTGGCTTGTTATTGGTCGAACAGCTTAATGCGTATCGTTTGGGTGGTTACAAACTAGGTTTCTGGTTTGCTCAACAAGGTTCCATTTACGCCTTTGTCGGTTTAGTTTTCTGGTATTCAGCCAAAATGAACAAACTTGACAAAAAATATTGTGAAAAGGGATCTTAATGGACGAGTTAAAACTTTATACTTATATTGCCGTTTTTGGTTCTTTTGCGCTCTATTTTGCTATTGCCTGGTGGGCACGCGCAAGTTCAACCAGCGAGTTTTATGTCGCGGGTGGTAACATATCGCCTTTGCAAAACGGTATGGCAATAGGAGCCGACTGGATGAGTGCCGCATCATTCATCTCTATGGCGGGTTTAATTGCCTTCTTAGGTTATGGCGGATCAGTTTTCCTGATGGGGTGGACGGGTGGTTATGTATTGCTGGCGATGTTATTAGCGCCATATATGCGTAAACACGGCAAGTTCACTGTACCTGAATTTATTTATGACCGATATTATTCAAAAACAGCTCGTGTGGTTGCTGTTGTTTGTTTAATCATCGCATCACTGACCTACATCATAGGGCAAATGAAAGGTGTCGGGGTCGCATTTTCCCGTTTTATGGAAGTTGAATATGACTTAGGTTTGGGTATAGGCATGGGCGTAGTTTGGGTTTATGCGGTATTAGGTGGTATGAAAGGGATTACTTATACGCAAATAGCTCAATATTGTGTTTTGATTTTTGCTTACACTATTCCTGCGATATTTATTTCATTACAACTAACGGGCAATCCAATTCCACAACTTGGTTTAGGTAGCACATTGGCGGATGGCAGCGGTGTTTATTTACTTGATAAGTTAGACATGGTTGTTACAGATTTAGGCTTTAAAGAGTACACCACTGATAATATGGGTGGCACAATAAATATGTTTGCCTACACATTATCATTAATGATCGGTACTGCAGGTCTTCCCCATGTCATTATGCGCTTCTTTACTGTTCCCAGCGTACAAGCGGCCCGTGCTTCTGCTGGTTATGCTTTGGTATTTATTGCTTTGTTATATACAGTTGCTCCGGCCGTTGGCGCTATGGCCCGTTTAAACTTATTGAATACAATTCAACCTGAAGCAGGTCAAAATCTCGAATATGCTGAACGTCCTCAATGGTTTAAAGATTGGGAAAAAACTGGTTTATTGAAGTATGAAGATAAAAATGGCGATGGTAAAATTCAGTATGTTGCAGATAAAGATGCAAATGAAATGGTTAAAGTTGACCGAGACATTATGGTACTGGCAAACCCTGCGATTGCAAATTTACCAAATTGGGTTATTGCGTTAGTTGCTGCTGGTGGTTTGGCTGCTGCTTTGTCAACGGCTGCGGGTTTGTTGTTAGCGATTTCTTCCTCTATATCTCATGATTTGATGAAAGGTATATTACTGCCTAATTTATCGGAGGGAAATGAGCTATTATCCAGCCGAATAGTGATGACTGTGTCTATACTTATCGCAGGTTATCTGGGGTTGAACCCGCCAGGATTTGCTGCAGGAACGGTGGCGCTTGCCTTTGGATTGGCGGCATCGTCAATATTCCCTGCGTTAATGATGGGGATTTTTGTCAGGAAAATGAGTGGTACAGCAGCGATAGCGGGCATGTGCTCTGGTATTGGTATTACAATGTTGTACGTATTCCAACATAAGGGGATCATGTTTATTCCGGGAACATCCTTCTTGGGTGGCATGGAACCAAATTGGTTCTTTGGTATTTCACCTAATGCTTTTGGTGCGGTTGGAGCATTGGTTAACTTTGTTGTCGCTTTTGTGGTACTTCAAATAACAGGTCCTGCGCCTGCACATATTCAGAAAATGGTGGATAACTTCCGTATCCCACATGGTGTAAGTGCAATACATGATCATTGATAATGATTTAAAATAAGGGATTAGCACGGTATACAAGGCTCCATATGGAGCCTTTTATTTTTTAAGTGGTTTAAAGTCAATTCGACTTTTTTTATAAAGATAAAAAAATATGAATAAACATACTAGAGTTGCTTTTATGGTAGCGCCTATTCTTGCCATAATTGGTTTTATTTTAGCTGATTATTATGATGAATATCATGCAGGTAAAGAAATAATTTTTCAGTTAATACCCGAAGGACATTGCGATATTATTAATCAAAAATGTATTTTGAAATCGGGAGAATTTAAAATTAACATTGCCGATAAAAAAGGTATTACTGAAGTTAATTCGACTTTTCCGTTAGATAGCGCAACTTTGTTTTTAGTGAATAAAGAAAATAAAGCCACCCCTTATCTTTTAAGTATGCAAGACAGTCCGTATTACTGGCAAAGTAAAACTGAGCTACGTAGTTTTATTGCCGCTAAAAGTGCCAGTTATAAATTAAGGGTTATTGTGAAAATTAATGGTGGACAATATATAAGTGAGTTTTATAGCCAAACTACGAAATAATACTATTTTTTGATTTATAAAGTGCAGAAGATACTTTTACTGATTGGTATTACCAAAAGAAAACGGAATAGTTTGTTATTTGAATAGTGTCATCTTTTCAAATTATGAACAATGAATCTTTAGATAATAAAATTCGAATTACATACCATTGAAAAAAATTATATTTTTTATTTATTTATACTTGCTTTATGACTCAAATGGCGGGAAGTCAGGTATCTCATGGCTTATATTATTTTGTTATTTATAGGCAAAATATTCCCTAAAAAAAAGATTAATAATTGTCTGGTATTGCGGTAAAATTCTGGTAACCTCTTACGTCTCTGTATTATTTGTTTGATTTTTAAACAAACATCCAATGGTCAGGCTAAATATTTATCCACAAAAATAAAAAAAATAGTATTACATGTTAAAAGGATTTAACCGTTAATTTTTTTCAATAAAATCATAGCAGTAAATTATGCGATCTTTGTAGATTGGAAAATCCACATGCATATTTGTGTGCTTGTCAACAACTTTATCCACAGAAAAATACAAAAAATAGCACTTTATTCGCACTTTATTCACTATGAAAGTGGAGAGCAAAAGAGCTTTGTGGCATCCTTAGCAAACCTTCATCATAAGTCCTAAATTATTATGACAAATCCAGCACCAACTTCACCATTATCACCACTTATTTTAGTGGATGGTTCTTCTTATTTATTTCGCGCTTATCATGTGCCGTATTTGCAAGCATTATCGACTAAAGATGGTCAACCAACGGGTGCCATTACCGGCGTGTTGAATATGATCAAAAGTCTGCACAAAGATTATCCCAATGGCAATGTTGTGGTAATTTTTGATGCGAAAGGTAAAACTTTTCGTAATGACTTGTATACGGATTACAAAGCAAATCGACCACCAATGCCTGATGATTTACGAACACAAATTGCTCCGATACACCAAATTATAGAAGCAATGGGTTTGCCTTTATTAGTTATTGAAGGCGTGGAAGCTGATGACGTAATTGGTACATTAGCAAAACAAGCAAGCGATGCCGGAATTGAAACTGTTATTTCAACGGGCGATAAAGATATGGCTCAGTTGGTTAATTCGCACGTACGTTTGATTAATACCATGACCAATGTTGAATTAGATGAAGCGGGTGTTGAAGAAAAGTTTGGTGTTAGACCTGATCAAATCATTGATTACTTAGCTTTGATGGGTGACAAAGTTGATAATATTCCCGGCGTAAATAAATGTGGTCCAAAAACTGCCGTAAAATGGTTACTGGAGCACGGCACGTTGGAAACAGTTATGGCGAATGCCACAAGTGTTAAAGGTAAAATAGGTGAAAACTTGCGTGAAGCTCTCGATTTTCTACCTTTGTCTTATCAATTGGCGACCATTAAGTTAGATGTTGCCCTGAAACAAAACGTAGAAGATTTAAAGCCAGTTGAAGCTGATACTGAAGCTTTGACCAGCTTGTACACTACTTATGAGTTAAAACGTTTACTGGCTGATTTAAAGGCGGGTTCTAATAAAGAATTGAATATTGAACCAGATGTCAGTGATGAAGATTCAGTGACAATCCCTGTCGAGACAGTGGATACTGAATATGAAGTTATTCTGGATAAAAAGAGTTTTGAACTTTGGTTGGAAAAATTAAAAGCATCCGAACTTTTTGCTTTTGATACCGAGACTACCAGTGTTGATTACATGAAAGCAGAGTTGGTAGGTTTGTCATTTGCAATAGAAATTGGCAAAGCGGCTTATGTGCCATTAATGCACGATTATCCACAAGCGCCGCAACAACTTGAATTTGATTGGGTGCTGGCACAATTAAAGCCATTGCTTGAAAGTAAAACTTTAGCCAAAGTAGGACAGAACTTAAAATATGACAGCCATATTTTGGTTAAATATGGTATTGAATTACAAGGTATTGCTTTTGATACTATGCTCGAGTCTTATTGTTTTAATAGCATTGCCACTCGTCATAATATGGATGCACTGGCTGAAAAGTATTTGGCTTATAAAACCGTTCATTTTGAAGATATAGCGGGTAAAGGTAAAAAACAATTAACCTTTAACCAAATAGAAATTGAAAAAGCAGGCCATTATGCGGCTGAGGATGCCGATATAACTTTACGCTTGCATCAGGCTATTTTCCCTCAACTGGAAAAACACAGTAATCAACTGTCTGTATTTAATGAAATCGAAATGCCTTTGTTACCTGTGTTGGCTCGTATGGAACATTATGGTGTATTGGTAGATAGCAATTTACTTGATCAACAGAGTATTGTTATTGGGACACGTCTTGATGAACTTGAAATTGAGGCCCATAATCTTGCGGGTAAATCTTTTAACTTAAGTTCGCCAAAGCAGTTACAACAAATTTTGTTTGAAGACCTTAAAATTCCGGTGATCAAGAAAACCCCTAAAGGAGCACCTTCAACAGCGGAAGACGTTTTGCAGGAGCTGGCGTTAGATTATCCGTTACCTAAAATTATTTTAGAAAATAGAGGTCTGAGTAAGTTAAAATCTACTTATACTGATAAGTTACCATTGATGATAGATGGTAAAACTAATCGTGTACATACCTCTTACCATCAGGCAGTTACAGCAACAGGCCGCTTATCTTCTACAGATCCAAATTTACAAAATATCCCGATCAGAAGTGAAGAAGGTCGTAAAATTCGTCAAGCCTTTATTGCACCACCTGAGCATAAAATAGTTGCTATAGATTATTCTCAAATTGAGTTGCGCATCATGGCACACTTATCTGATGATCCTGGGCTAGTTCGGGCTTTTGCTGAAGGACGTGATATTCACCGGGCCACGGCGGCAGAAATTTTTGCTGTTGAGCTTGACGCTGTTACTACCGATCAACGTCGAAGTGCTAAAGCGATTAACTTTGGTTTAATTTATGGTATGTCAGCTTTTGGTTTATCGAAACAATTAGGGGTTGGCCGAAATCAAGCCCAAGATTATATGGATAAATATTTTGAGCGCTATCCTGGTGTTTTAACTTATATGAGTGAAATGCGTCAGCAGGCATTCGAGCAAGGTTATGTTGAAACTCTTTACGGAAGACGTTTGTATTTACCCGATATTAAAGCAAAAAATCAGATGCGTAAAAAAGCTGCTGAACGGGCCGCAATTAATGCACCAATGCAGGGAACCGCAGCTGATATTATTAAAAAGGCGATGTTAGCTGTAGATGCGTGGCTTCTTGAACAAAATGATGATCGCATAAGAATGACCATGCAAGTGCACGATGAGTTGATTTTCGAAATTCATCAAGACATTGTTGAACAAACAACAGCTAAATTAGTAGAGCTAATGAACAATGCCGTAGAACTTAGTGTGCCACTGATTGCTGAAGCTGGTATTGGTGATAATTGGGATCAGGCACATTAAATAACGTCTAATTTATGTTGTTAAATTACATATTTGCAATTTAACAGCCTAAATCATGCTGTTAAGTGAATGTACATGGCTAATTTCTGACCACAAATGAAACTTAACAACGTAAATGTAATTTAATTACATAAAGTGCTTTACATTGGTCATACTAATGTTTTAAGATTCATTTGTTCCCAACGTGAACGCTTGTTGTATTGATTTGTAAATTATAGCTTCCTCATAGCTAAACAGCCGATAGCATGTCTATCGGTTTTTTTTGTCTAAAATTAGTAGATACCAATCGGCTAATATTAATCCCGCTATTTTCTTTAATAAAAAATTAATAAATGCACCATTTATCGTAAAAAGAACTAATCTTAGTAAAGTATATAAAAACATGAGAAAGTGATGAAGTTACTAATAACGGGTGGTAGTGGTTTAATCGGTCGGCATTTTATTAAAACATTTGGTGATCAATATCAATTTACCGTGTTATCTCGTTCTCCTGAAAAGTGTACTAAAACTTTTTCTTCTGATATAAAAATTATTGAAGCGTTACCAAAGGAAAATAGCTTCGATGTTATTATCAATTTAGCTGGCGAGCCTATTGCCGATAAGCGCTGGACCCAGAAACAGAAACAGTTAATTTGTCAAAGTCGTTGGCATATCACTCAACAACTTGTCGATATGGTAGAGCAGTCTTCGATAAAGCCCCAGTGTTTTATTAATGGTTCTGCCGTGGGTTTTTATGGTGATACGGGTGATCAAACCGTTACAGAAGAAAGTGAAGTAACCCATCCTGATTTTGCTCATTCCCTTTGCCTGAAATGGGAAAATATCGCTCTGAGCCTCAAAGAACAAACTCGTGTGGTTTTGTTGCGTACCGCCGTTGTTCTGGCAAAAGATGGCGGAGCCTTGAGTAAGATGTATTTACCGTTTTATTTGGGGTTAGGGGGAAAAATAGGATCGGGTGAACAATGGATGCCGTGGATACATATTGAAGATATGATTAATGCTATCCAATTTAGTATCAGCAACAATGAAGTGCAAGGAGCCATCAATTGTGTTTCTCCATCTCTAATGACCAATGTGGAATTTACTAAAGCACTTGGGAGTCAATTAAAGAGACCAACTGTTTTTACTGTACCTGCATTTATAATAAAAGCATTAATGGGGCAGGGAGCTGAGTTATTACTTACCAGTCAGAAAGTATCGCCAAAAAAATTATTATCCTATGGTTTTCATTTTGATCAGCCACAAATTAAGTCGGCACTAGCAGATATACTGGCATAATAACAATCTCATTAAATAAGTGTTCATCTTCAATGGTCTAAATCACCACTAGCTGCGTTGCCGACATGGATGTCGGTACTTAGGTTTTGTCTGGAACTAAAAACCTGT
>JABSOI010000136.1 GCA_013216015.1 Alteromonadaceae bacterium
CCGTTCATCCTGAACATCGTCACTCTTTCACATCGACGTGCATGGACGCACTAATGCAGCGGAGGCATGGATGCCTTGGAGCTGCCATGTGATCGTGACATACCGTTCATCCTGAACATCGTCACTCTTTCACATCCATGTGATCGTGACATACCGTTCATCCTGAACATAAAAAGGCTGCGATATGCAGCCTTTAGAGTAATAAACTTCTTAATTTATATTACATAAACTAGTATTGTGTGGGCACTTCAGTTAGTTCTCTGCGAGTAATTTTAGCATCAACTTTCAACGCATCTACATAACTTTGATAAGCTGACTGTGCCAATTGAGATGTTTGCTGCTGAGCCAAATTCGGATCAATAGTTTTCTCTCCCTCATTCACCGCTTGTACCTCAAGCAATACCATATCACCATTAGACAATGTCAAAGTAGAAGCTGAAACAATACCATCTTTTGGATGAGGTAACTCAAAAGCCTCATTGCTGATGTTTCTATCAATATCAGTTCCAGTACGTGAAATACTTGCTTTTGCCACAAAGGCAGAGTTAATTTCAACTAATTGATCAGTTAAATCAGTACCTGCTTTAAACTGAACCAGGAAGTCATCGACCAAAGCTTTTGTTTTCTCTGTTGCTTTAGTAGCAACTAAAGTAACCTCTATTTGTTCCTGAACTTCAGTTAAAGGTTTAACCGTAGCAGCTTTATATTCATTAATACGGATAACAACAGCAAGTTCATCGGTCACTTCAATAACATCTGAATTTGTTTGTTCTGTTAACACGACATCAGAAAATACTGCTTCAATTAATTTATTGTTATTAAAAGGTGCAAGGTTACCAACACGACTTAACCAAGCAGACGTTTCAACCGAAGCATTAACTGCTGTTGCTGCATCTTCCAAGCTATCGGGAAATTCAAAACTTAACTGAGCCATTTCTTGCTGAAGCTCAAAAAACTTATCCTGAGCAAGTTCCTGACTAATTTTTGCGTGCAATTCATCACGTAGTCCAACTAATGGCTTAGTTTGCTCAGCTTTTAGGTCAGTTAACTTAATGATGTGAAAACCATAATCAGTAGTTACTATTTCACTAAACGAACCAATTTCTTTCAAGGCAAAAGCACTATCATCAAAAGCATCGCCCATCACACCAGGTTCAACCCAGTCTAAATCACCACCGTTTTCGCCACTAAAAGTATCAGTAGAAAATTCTTTCGCCAGTGCTGCAAATTCTTCACCTTTATTAACACGAACTAAAATTGATTCAATCTGAGTCTTAGCTGAATCTTTGTCATCGCCAAATTCAACTAAAATATGAGCCAACCTACGTTGTTCACTTTGACGATAATTCTCAATATTATCTTGATAATAACTTTCAACCTCGGCATCCGTTACTACTATATCTTTAGCAATTAAATTAACGTCAAGCGCAATATAATCTACTTTCACCTTTTCTTGATTTTGAAAACGTGCTTGATTTAGCTGATAATAAGCATTGATTTCTTCATCAGTAACTTTAATATCATTTTTGAATTGTTCTGCACTAATAGTAGCAAAGCGAATATCACGTTTCTGATTTTGTAAACCAACAAACATTTCTTCTTGATAAGGCAAATTAAATTCACTGCTAACCAATGCTTGAGATAATTGACGACGAGTCATTTCTACACGCAAGTAATCTCTAAAGTCTGACGCTTGGAAAAAACCAGCTTGGTTAATTATTGCTAAATAACGGTCATTATCAAAAACACCATCAACTTGAAATTCAGACATTTCACGGATAGTTTGCTTTAAGCGTTCATCTGAAACCCTGATAGCTAAATTTTCGATATTTTGATCAATTAACTTTTCGTTAATCAAATTATCTAAAACTCCCTTACGGAAATTAGCCATATAATCACGGTTGGCTGATAATGTTTCAAACATATTACCAAACTGCTGCTCCATTCGATTACGCTGAGCTTGATAAGCTTTATTAAAATCATTTTGTGAAATATTTTCACCATTGACCTCTGCAACAGAAGTATCAACGGAGTTGGTATAACTACCAATACCAGCTAAAGCAAAAGTTAAAATGACTAGACCTAATATTGTCTTAGCAATCCAACCCTGCGAACCTTCTCGAATATTTTCTAACATTTGTTTCTCTTTTCTTATAATAATATCAATCGTACTAAGTAAGTAGCCATATTCAGGTATTTAAAGATATCCAATATCTGCGTTACATTCAATATATAAAAATCAATCTTAGTTAAACATTTTATTATTGAAAATTAACACTCACTCAATTCTGTCGACTATAAAGCAACTGATATAAAAAACGACAGCAATCTACTTGTTCACGATTTTATCAGATGTAACCCATTGCTTGAAGTTACATTTGTAGATAATTCGAATTTAATTTCATTGAGGCAACAAAAAAACCACCCTTAGGTGGTCTTTGTCATTAAAAGGATGACGTAATCAATTAAGAATTACATGAATCTTTTAACGCTTTACCTGCTTTAAATGCAGGAACTTTAGCTGCACCAATTTCAATTGTTGCACCTGTTTGTGGATTACGGCCTGTACGAGCTGCACGGTCACGTACTGTGAAAGTACCAAAACCAACTAGAGCAACTTGCCCACCACTTTGTAATTCTTCCGTAACTGCGTCAATAAATGAATCTAAAGCACGACCAGAAGCCGCTTTAGAAATATCAGCACCAGCAGCAATTTTCTCGATTAGTTGAGACTTATTCACAGTGTATTCCCCTTTAATTGTGATTGTTTAGCGCTATCATTTGTTTTAGCGTCCTGCAAAAAGTTATACAATAAACTTCTTTTTGAACATCAAGCACCAAGTTATATAAATTAATATTTAGATAATTATTGTTATTACAATTCTATCTCCAGTAAACCCCGTATACCTAGTGGGGTTTAGCGACATCAGCGCCATTAACTTACCATAGTTTCAGCGTTTGAAAAGCGATAATTTCATTTTTTAGCGTTTTATTATGTTTTTTATCAAAAACTTTTGCTTTTCCGGCTGTTTACCCACCAAGTTTCCATTTCTCAACAGGGTGTTCTAAAGCTATGGCAAAAACTTCATCTATCCATTTCACTGGGTGTATCGCTAAATCAGCCTTAACATTTGCCGGTATTTCTTTTAAATCACGTTCATTATCTTTAGGTATAATTACTGTTTTGATGCCACCCCGGTGTGCCGCCAATAACTTTTCTTTCAAACCACCGATAGCAAGAACTTCACCCCGCAAAGTTATTTCACCTGTCATGGCTACTTCGGCTTTGACAGGGTTACCCGTTAAACTTGATACTAAAGAAGTACACATACCAACACCGGCACTTGGTCCATCTTTTGGCGTAGCACCTTCTGGTACATGAACATGAATATCACGTTTTTCGTGGAAATCCTCATTAATACGTAGTTTTTCCTGTCGGCTTCTCACAACCGTCATTGCAGCTTGAATAGACTCTTTCATAACATCACCAAGAGATCCGGTATAAGTTAACTTACCTTTACCTGGAACCGATGCTGTTTCGATAGTTAACAATTCTCCACCAACTTCTGTCCATGCAAGTCCTGTAACTAGTCCTACACGATTTTCATCATCAGCTTTACCATAATCAAAACGTTGTACTCCTAAGAAATCGTCCAAATTATCCATTGATATGGTAATTTTCTTAATAGTTTTATTCAGTAAGATTGCTTTAACTGTTTTTCTGCAAATCTTAGATATTTCACGCTCTAAACTACGTACACCCGCTTCACGTGTGTAATATCGGATAATACCTATAATGGCACTATCTTCAATGCTAATTTCTTTAGCCTTCAGCCCATTACGTTCAATTTGCTTTTCAACTAAGTGGCGCTTGGCAATATTTAATTTTTCATCTTCGGTATAACCTGACAACCGAATAACTTCCATACGATCAAGCAAAGGTCCCGGGATGTTCATACTATTTGAAGTGGCAACAAACATTACATCAGACAAATCGTAATCAACTTCCAAATAGTGGTCGTTGAAACTGACATTCTGTTCAGGATCTAAAACCTCAAGTAATGCTGAGGCAGGATCACCACGCATGTCTGAAGCCATTTTATCGATTTCATCCAACAAAAATAACGGATTTTTAACCCCTGACTTTGCCATTTTCTGAATAATCTTGCCGGGTAATGAACCTATATAAGTTCGACGATGCCCTCTAATTTCAGCCTCATCTCTAACACCACCCAAAGCCATACGAACATATTTACGTCCGGTAGATTTTGCTATAGATTGGCCCAACGAGGTTTTACCTACCCCGGGAGGTCCAACTAAACAAAGAATTGGTCCTTTTAGCTGAGTAACACGTTGCTGAACAGCCAAATATTCCAGAATTCTTTCTTTGACTTTATCTAGACCATAATGATCTTTATCCAGCACTTCTTGTGCAAGCTGCAAATTTTTCTTTAATTTACTTCGTTTCTTCCATGGGACATTAGTCATCCATTCAATATAGCTTCGAACTACAGTAGCTTCTGCTGACATTGGTGACATCATTTTTAATTTTTGCAATTCAGTTAAGGTTTTATCCTTAGCTTCTTTCGGCATTTGCGCTTCTTCAATACGTTTAGCCAACACTTCGCCTTCATCAGGTACTTCATCCATGTCACCTAACTCTTTTTGAATGGCCTTCATTTGCTCATTCAAATAATACTCACGTTGACTTTTTTCCATTTGCTTTTTAACGCGGGTACGAATTTTTCTCTCCACTTGCAATAAATCTATTTCACCTTCCATTAATGCCATTAAATATTCTAAGCGTTCAGCAACATCACAAATTTCCAGAACTTTTTGCTTATCACCTAATTTTAGTGGCATATGTGCAGCCATGGTATCGGCAAGCTGTTCAGCATCATCAATCCCCGAAACTGAAGTAAGCACTTCTGGTGGGATTTTTTTATTCAGTTTTACATAACCTTCAAATTGAGAAATTGCTGAACGAACCAAGACTTCATTATGTTCCTCATCACTTGCTTTGATTTCAAGAAATTCGATATCCGCAGTGAAATACTCATCTGTTTGTACGAACTTTATAATTTTTGCTCGCTGTACACCTTCCACTAAAACTTTTACCGTTCCATCAGGTAATTTCAGCATTTGCAAAATAGTAGCTATCGTTCCCGTTGTATACATGTCGTCAACACCAGGGTCGTCAACTGCTGCATCTTTTTGTGCGACAAGGAAGATTTGTTTATCATTTTCCATCGCTATATCTAAACAACGGATAGATTTTTCTCTACCAACAAATAATGGGATCACCATTTGTGGATATACAACAACATCACGTAAGGCTAAAACAGGGGTATCAACTACGCCAGATAATTCTTTGGTCATAGGTTACTCTCTTGGAAATTATTATGAGGTGAACGACAACCACTACACATTTCTTTTTTCATTTTAATTGCATAATCAGTTGACTCTTTTTAACTCTATATGGGGATTTTGATTTAACTTTCAAGCTAGATTTAGAGGAGAAACAAAAAAAGAGCCTAAAAAGCTCTTTTTTTTAATAAAATATTTCACAGCTGAGTCAATTTAAAAGGTCTTTTTCTGAACTATCAGATTGACTACCACCTTTATCCAATCTTTCTTTATAGTGCAAATATCAACATTTAACTTTCAGACACAGCTTTATCTTGTGATTCATAAATAATTATCGGCTTAGACTCACCTTTAATGACAGTTTCATCAACAACTACTTTACAAACATTCTCCATTGAAGGTAATTCGTACATAATGTCTAACAATACCGATTCAACTATGGAACGTAATCCACGTGCGCCCGTTTTTCTGTTCATAGCTTTATGAGCGATAGCGTTCAATGCATCTTTTCTGAATTCAAGTTCAACATCTTCCATATCAAACAAGGCGATAAATTGTTTCGTTAACGCATTTTTAGGCTCTTGAAGAATTTGAATTAATGCATCTTCATCAAGTTCAGTTAATGTAGCAACAACTGGTAAACGACCTATAAATTCAGGGATCAGACCATATTTAACTAAATCTTCAGGTTCTACTTCCTGAAAACGTTGAGTTAAAGTTTTCTGAGAGTCCTTACCTTTTACTGTTGCACCAAAACCAATACCAGTACCTGTATGGCAACGTTGCTCAATAACCTTATCAAGACCCGCAAATGCACCACCACAGATAAATAATATTTTAGAAGTATCAACCTGCAAAAACTCTTGCTGCGGATGCTTTCTTCCACCTTGAGGTGGAACCGAGGCAATAGTACCTTCAATAAGTTTCAATAAAGCTTGCTGAACACCTTCCCCAGAAACATCACGGGTAATTGAAGGATTATCAGACTTACGTGAAATTTTATCTATCTCATCAACGTAAACTATGCCACGTTGTGCTTTTTCAACATCATAATCGCATTTTTGTAACAGTTTTTGAATGATGTTTTCAACATCTTCGCCAACATAACCCGCTTCAGTTAATGTGGTTGCATCAGCCATGGTAAAGGGGACATCAAGCATTCTAGCTAATGTCTCAGCCAATAATGTTTTACCACTTCCCGTCGGGCCTATAAGTAGTATGTTACTTTTACCTAACTCAATGCCGTTATGTGAATCACCATTACGTAAACGCTTATAATGATTGTAAACAGCTACAGCCAAAACTTTTTTGGCATGATCTTGCCCAATGACGTACTCATCTAGGTTTCCACGTATTTCAACAGGAGAAGGTAAACTCTCTTTGTCTTCTTTCGGGGAAATTTCCTTTATTTCTTCACGAATAATATCGTTACAAAGTTCAACACATTCATCACATACAAAAACGGATGGTCCTGCGATAAGTTTACGGACTTCATGTTGACTCTTTCCACAGAAAGAACAATATAATAACTTGCCGTTATCACCGTCACCTTTTTTAATATCGGTCATACGGTACCTCTAATTCATTTTTCAAAACATTAATACTGTTAAGTATTTCATAATTTTCGTAGATAACAATAAAATCGCACAACTTTATTAATCTATTCTCTGATCCATAATGGTATCAACTAATCCATATTCAACTGCATCTTCGGCACTTAAGAAGTTATCTCTATCGGTATCTTGAGAAACTTTCTTTAACGATTGCCCAGTATGGTCAGCCATTAAGCGATTTAATTTATCTTTAATATATAGTATTTCTTTAGCATGTATTTCAAAATCAGATGCCTGCCCTTGGTAACCCCCTAAAGGTTGATGAATCATTACCCTAGCATTTGGTAAACAATAACGCTTACCTTTTTCACCACCAGAAAGCAAAAATGCCCCCATGCTTGCAGCCTGCCCAATACATACCGTACTAACATTTGGTTTAATAAACTTCATAGTATCATATATAGCTAGGCCTGCAGTTACTGAACCACCTGGCGAATTTATATAAAGATTAATATCTTTATCTGGACTTTCAGATTCCAAAAATAAAAGTTGAGCAACAATTAAGTTAGCCATGTGGTCTTCAACCTGACCACATAAGAAGATAATACGTTCTTTTAATAATCGAGAATATATATCGTATGAACGCTCCCCTTTAGGAGTTTGTTCTACCACCATTGGCACTAAGGCACTTTCAGTCATGCTAGTGAAATTATGAGAATTGTTATGTGAAGTAAACAACAGATAAATCCTTATTAAAAAGCTTGTATTAAAAAAATAGCTCGTATGTCCCCATACAAGCCATTTAAGCGATTGCTGAACTCAATGTCAATCAGAAATGTTATTTAGCATTCGGATTCATGATATCTTGAAAGCTCGTCTTCTTATTTTTTACCGTGGCTTTTTCAACTAATAGCTCTACTGCCTGCTCTTCCAGTGCAACGTTTTGCATTTGTTGTTTAAGCTCATTATTACTGCTGTAATACTCAACGACTTCTTGAGGATCTTCATACGCAGAAGCAGTTGAAGCAATTAATTCATTTACTTTTGATTCATCTACTTTTAATTCATTAACTTTAATCACTTCACCAAGTAATAAACCAACTTTCACACGACGCTTCGCCTGTTCTTCAAACATATTGTTTGGCAATTCAGGAAGATTTTTAGGATCCATCTGACCAGCAAAACGTTTCATTGCCTGTTGACGTAATACATCAATTTCCTGAGTAATTAACGCTGATGGTAAATCAAGATCATGACTTGATAACAAACCTTCAATAACTTGCTCTTTAACTTTAGCTTTTACAGCTTGAGTTAATTCACGTTCCATATTTTTTCTAACTTCTTCACGTAATGCTTCTACGCCGCCTTCTTCAACACCGAAAAGTTTAGCGAATTCTTCATCAATTTCTGGTAAAACAGGGCCTTCGGTTGTGTTAACAACAATATCGAATTCTGCTTCTTTACCTTTAAGATTTTCAGCATGATAATCTTCAGGGAATGTTACTTTAATGGTTTTTTCTTCGCCAACTTTCATTCCAGTAATTTCTGTTTCAAAACCTGGGATCATACGACCTGAACCTAGTTCCAATTCGAACCCTTCAGATTTTCCACCTTCAAATTCTTCACCATCAATACGACCAGTAAAGTCGATAGTTAATTTATCGCCTTTCTTAGTTTTACGCTTGTTTGCTTTCCACGTTTTATGTTGATTTTGTAAAGTAACAAACATTTCATCTAAATCATTATCTGTTACTTCTACTTCTGGACGTTCAACTGATATTTCTTTTAAATCTTTCAATTCAACTACAGGATAAATTTCAAATGTTGCTTCAAATTCTAATGCTTTACCATCTTCGTTGCTTTTAGCAACAAATCGAGGACGACCAGCTGGGTTAATTTTTTCAGCAACAATTGCCTCAACAAAATTACGCTGCATTATTTCGCCAGCAACTTCTTGACGTACAGATTTACCGTATCGTTTTTGAATAACTGAAGGTGGTACTTTCCCTGGACGGAAACCATTAATACGTTGTGTTTTTCCGATTTGACGAAGACGATTTTTAACTTCAACATCTACTGATTCAGCAGGAACAGAAATAGTCAAACGACGTTCCAAACCTTGTATAGTCTCAACTGAAACTTGCATTTAGTTACCTCAAAAATTAGCGCTTATACGCTTTTATAATGCATCTATTTATTTAAACCAAAAAACATAAAATGTTTTTTTATTGTTGTCCATTCTAGCAAGCGCTAGCAGAAAACGGAAAATCTGAATAAATGATGTTCAAATTAAAATAATGACGCGAAATTATAGCGGCGCTGGTCACAAGAGTCGAGTTAAATAGTGATTATTTTTAAAAATGATTAATATTCATCGAATTATAAGGCTAAAACCTTCTAACAGGCTTTTTGAAATACATATTCGTTCAACATATCACTTAAAAAATAAGCAATAATTATTCATCCAGCCATCCGCACATTAAATTTAAATTCCGCTTAATTATTTTATTTAACAAATAAAAAGCCGTTTGTAAAGACTTCGAAATAAAATTGTTTGATGTAATACCATTCCCATTAAATAAGTGATCAATATTCAATGAGGATAAATTGCCAATAGCACAGGTTTTTTGCTCCAGGCAAAACCTAAATACCTACATCCATGCAGGCAAGGCGCCTGATTGAGCAATAGCTGGCGTGTGTGATTGAAGGCACAGGTTTTTAGTTCCAGACAAAACCTAAATACCGACATCGACGTGCATGGATGCACTAATGCAGCGAAGGCATGGATGCCTAGGAGCTGCCATGTCGGCAACGCAGCTAGTGGTGATTTAGACCATTTGAAGATGATCACCTGTTTAGTGCGATTGGTATAATACCAAATCCATTAATAAAGAATGTGATCGGTGATGCAACATTTGAACTTGCGACCTTTATGGATCAAAAACACCCAAACCAATGATTTTCTAATCAACTGAAATATTTTGAATCAACTGAAATATTTTGAATCAACTGAAAGATTTTGAATCAACTGAAAGATTTTTGAATTAACTGAAATGTTTTTGAATCAACTGAAAGATTTTTGAATCAACTGAAAGATTTTTGAATTAACTTAAAAGATTTTTGAATTAACTGAAATAGAGAAAGTGGTCGGTGATGCAAGATTCGAACTTGCGACCCCTTGGACCCAAACCAAGTGCGCTACCAAGCTGCGCTAATCACCGACATAAACTCTAGTTCTTTTCACTTGTTCTGATTAATAACAAGTAAAAATGGGGTGGCTGAAGGGATTTGAACCCTCGACAACCGGAATCACAATCCGGGGCTCTACCAACTGAGCTACAGCCACCACTGTATTACACGCCCTGCATGATTCGAACCTATATAAATAGCAAAACTCATACAATTTACTGAGTAACTAATTCAAGTTCAAAATCAAAAAGACGCCAAGCTGAAAGTGCCTATAAACAAAGGGCTAACCTTAAGAACATCACTCCTTCAGAACGGGGCGTATCTTAATCATCCTTAATAATTAAGTCAACAACTTTTATGCACTTAATGCACAAATAATTCAAAACCATAGTGCATGGTAGTGTGCAATAAAACCAGTTGATACTATAGATACATTTGGATTCAAAACTAAGCATCTACAATTATGCTACCTTAAAATTTGATAATAATATTTAAACTACTAATTTCATAGCTTTTCGCTTTGTGCAAAAAGTTACCCAATTCAGCTATCTTTTGCATTTCTACCCAAGGTATAAAAACAGGCTTTAGTAAGTAGTGATTTATAGTCGATGATATCAAAACACCGTCTTCACATTTACTTATTTCATAGAATTAAAGTTATCAAATTCTAGATCATCTAACTTTTTAAAATATACTGCTTGCACCTTTGCTGCATCTTTATCTCTAATAAAAGTTGAATCAGCTTTAAATTTATCAAAAAGTAGATTCCAGATTTCATTTTTTGTATCTTTGTAAAAGGCATAGCCAATAATCAATATCATGGCTAATAGAAAAATATTAGTGAATGAGATCATAAATACCTCGTCCAAAATCACCTAATACACTAGAACGGAATGTAGTGTCACCATATGCGCCTGTCATTTTAATTCCTTTACCTCGTCCCCAACCAAGTAACAACAAGTGGGTAATAATTAGGGCCTCCACTTGGACATTCACTTGTTTTATGAGGGAATGATACAGAAGCCGAGTAAGGACCTTTATTTCCGGAAACTGACCACGCAAGGCCCCCCAATGTATCAACAGTATTATCGCCGAAGCCAAATAAACCTCGAACAAAAATTGATAGTCCCTTACCAAACCCAGCACCACCTTCTCCATTTAATAAAATGACAAATTCTCCATTGTTATCTATACCCGTTACCTTTCAAAATGCGGGAATTTGAGGTGAATTAAAAAGCATAGTTACAAGACGCTGATTCGCCG
>JABSOI010000137.1 GCA_013216015.1 Alteromonadaceae bacterium
GGTTGGGATGATGACTATATGATGAAGGTACTTATGGTTGGGTTGACAATTGGTTAATTAAGACCCGTTTGCCCTGCACAAAAGGCTCAAGGTGTTGCTTTTCCCTACTTATATCAAACGCATCTCAAATATGGTCAGCTCGGAAAAAATGACGATGTTTTGACGTCGTTTTTTAGTTTATTGATTACTGATGGGACGCATACTAGAGCTGACCTGATTAAAGATATAACAGAAAAAGATGCAATGCCTTTCCTTTGGGTAATAAGTAAAATAATTGAAAATAATAAGCTAGCTCAAAAGCAAGAACGAGCATATTCAAATTTAAAGAAGGACAAAGAAAAGCAAGACAAAATATGCAGGAAGGATATTGTTTCAATGAAAATAGCAAGCCTAAATCCTACGTATATTGGTCAATCACGTGTTGCCATGGATGGTGGGATAAATGTTTCCTTAAAGGGGGCGGAAGACCATTCAGGCTTTAGTGATAGCCGAGTTGAAGCGCAGTTAACGGGGCAAACCCCTAAAACCAAACACAACACCTATCATGATAGATCGAATGCCAGAGAAGTGATTGAGTCAAGACGTAAATTTCCTGTACAGGTGGGTGACCTGATGCAAAAAGATGCTCTCAAAATTGGTGAGCTGATGAAAAACACTCAAATTGTAGACTTTGAAGAAGCCAAAAAATTATTGGGTTGTGCAAATGCGTCTGAAGACTTTAAAAGCTTAATCAATGAACTAGACGTAGACATTGGCTTAACCAGCGAAATCATAACTGATGACAAGACCATTTTTGTGGAAAATGAGTTAACAGCTGCATTAATTATATTGAAGATGTTACATATTGAGCAGCATTTACCTCGGATGCTCATGGATGATCCAGATTCACAAGCCAAAGCCAAAAGAGCAATTGGCGAAAAAGTCTATTTGCAAGCTGTACTTGACCGTTTTTCTAAAGACATTCAAGTGGCAGGCAAAGCCATGTCAAAAAATCTTACCTTTTCATTTAGCGATTTAATTTAATGGAGAATATTATGAGTTTAAATCAAATATCAAATGCAAGGACACAACTACATGATATCGAGCCATTAAATGATGTAACTCCTCTCGTCAATCGACTAACTGAGAATGTATTTACATTGCGCGATATTGTCAATGATGAAGATTATAAAGTTGACTTATATCACTCATCATTAACACCAATGTATCAGTTCTGGATTAAAGAATGCTTTGTGTCTCTCTGTGGTGGATGGAATCACACTGAATTGCAAACGCTAAGTGCCAGAAGAGGTACATCAGCACACTGGAAAAACTCTTTATTACGCATTGGTGTTTGGGCTAGTGAGCATTATCCATTGTTACCTCTATCACGCTGGACAGAGTCTCATGTTAAAGAGCTCATACTGGCTACATTAGAGAACAAAATTGAATGGACTGATAACAAGAGTGAAATAGAACCTCTTAATCGAGGAGCACTTGAAAATGTTTGTTTAATATTACAGCGAAGCAGGAACTTAAAATTGAAAGGTGAACTTTCTGATGGAATTTGCTTTGATTTCCCTAAGCACTTTTTGAAAATCTCTGTTGAAATGAAGCTAAAATCATATGATGTTTCATACCATGATTGGGTTAAGGGAGACAGTTGGACTTCTATTCCATTACCAGTCGCAATGACACTATTGCATGATGCCATATTAGTATTAAAAGATAAGAAAACTCTTTTCTTAAGGGATTATTTTGAACATCAGCGTTCGTCAAACCCCTTTCCGACTTCAGCTATTGAAAGCGGAAGCTTTGATAAAATTCTAAAAATGAACGCAGGCAAAGGCATTCATTTAGATCTTCGAGAAAAAGCCGAAGGGATTACAAGCATTCTAAATCGACACTTTACAGGCAGTGCTATTGAGTTCCCATTTCAGAATGAGGCATCGATAAGCAAACACTGTAATAATGTTCATGATGCGTGCATTGTTATATTTCTTTGTTTGAGCGGTGTTAGATTATCTGAACTCGCATCTATTTGTGCAGATGATTATAAACAGGAAGCAGATGGCACTTGGGTTTTTGATTCTGAATTAATAAAAACCAACCACGGCATCATAGAGGTGCGTGAAATGTCAGGATTGCTCGCAGAGGTTGCTGATACATTGTGTGGCCTAAGCTATATAGTTAAACGAAAAAGAACTGATAAAGCTAAACTCCCCCTCTTTGGCCGATATTTCTTTCCAAAAGATTTTAATAATCATATAAATTTTAGGAGTAGCCGTAGGAGTGCAACTAAAAGCTCTTTGAGACACCGCTTGAATGTCAACTACAATACATTTATTCAAAAACACCCTGAATTCGAGGAGCATTGTGATTCCATTCACCCGCACCGCTTTCGTCATACCTGGGCTGAATTTGCCCTACGACGTTTTGAGGGTAATGTGTTTGAGGCTATACGTCGCCATTTCCGCCATAGCTACGGCAGTTACTTCACTACCCACTATGTGTTTGGCAAGCTTTCCGATGAAGTACGTGACCAAATTGAAAAAGAGTACTTGAAAGAAATATTGACTAAACTGGCCACTGAAAATGTCCAAGCAGCAATGGATGATGACTTTAAGCGCGACCTGCACGGCAAGGTGGCTTATTACATCAGTAAGTCCATGGACGTTACCATTTTAACAGAAGTAGAAATCGACGATTTTGTTGATAGCCTAGCTGAAGAATTTGAAAGCATTGTAGCTCACGAATATGGTTATTGCTTGGTGCGCAAGGATATGAAGCACTTAGCTAAATGTATTGATAAGAAAACTCAAACACCGGTTTTGAAAAATGGCTGCTTTGAGCTGTGTAGCGGGTGTATCAATTTTGTTTCATCGAAAGATTCAAACAAAGACTCAATAACCCGTATCGCCGTATCACATCAAAATATGATCGCAAATTTCACAAACCTGATGGGTGACAATGTTAAAAGCAGCGCCATTGACGCTTCCAAACAAACGCTAAAACGAGCAGAAGAAATGCTTGACGAGATGGAGTCATAATCATGGATCGTTTTTCACTGAATAATTTCACTAAAAAAGATGCTGACGCACCGATAATACCCAGCTGGGCACAATCAAGAGATCAAATTACAAAACTCTATCTCGCGATTACTAAAAGAATCGGTGAGATTGAGACCCTTATTAAACAAACCGAACCTAAAGAACTAGAAAAGCTCAAAATCAAAGAGCGTAAAGTGGTGCCGTCACAAATTGCTGATGGCTTAGGGATTAAGCGTTCAAACATTCGAGAAGACCGAGAGCCTTTACTGGTTAAATTTATTGGCGATGAAAATGCCCGATTGGTTCGTTTATGGACTAGTCGATGTGACAAACTTGGCGTTGGTCAGCGATTGAGTAAAGGTGATCTTGAAGAATTAGTAAAACAACGCGATAAAGAGTTGTTCGCAGCAGAGCAGAAAAACTTACACGAATACTTTGATAGAGCTGTTGAATCTGAAGTGCTTGACTCACAAAAAGACCTAGCAGCCAAATATGCCGATCTTCAAATACAGTACGCTCAAGAGCAAGAGAAATGTGCCAATCTCGAATTAAAAGTTAAACAACTTATTGTCGAGCTCAATCGTCCGAAATAGCACAGTCTGACACGGCTTAAACTCGGTTTGTAAATATTTTTTAATTTACCCCTTCCGATCAGACTCGATCTGACTATAGTTAGTCAGTCAGCATGCACTAAATACAAATATCTCGTTTAGTGCATGCACTTAAGCTTAATTGCTAACTTAAGTGCATGCCTTACCACGATGCACTTAAGTTTTAACTTTAATTCACTTAGGAATACAAATGGCAACTGTCGGTTTTGCACGTGTTAGCACCATTGAACAAGATCTTAAGCTTCAACTAGACGCTCTAGCAGCCGTTGGTTGCGAAAAAATTTTTCACGGTAAGCAAAGCGGCGTTTCAGATGAAAATGAACAACAGTTAACGCTGATGCTCGATTACATACGCGAGCGTGACATAGTCACAGTCACCAAATTAGATCGCCTCGGAAGGTCGTTAAAATCAATACTTACAACGATTGATGCTATCCACGAAAAAGGAGCGACACTAAAAACACTAGACGGTGTCATTGATACAGCCAATGGTAGCCCGTTTGCCAAAGCTACAGTGTCGCTCATCGGTGTTTTCGCGGAATTAGAACGTGACCTTATTGTTTCACGTACCAGCGAGGGTCGTGCAGCTGCTGCGCTTGCGGGTAAGCACATGGGGCGTACAAAACAAATTCCTGATGAAGACAGAGCGAAAATAAGAAAAGTTTTATTAGCCAATAAGTCATCAATCAGTGAGCAAGCACGACAATACAGCGTATCACGCACAACTATCAGCCGCATCAAACAAGAGTCGTCAGTATGAGTCAAGCACAGAAGCAAGCAAGCATCGCTAAATTTGAAAAGTGGAGTGATCTCGAATCGCACTCACTGGATTACTTCTTGTCTTTCATTAATTTAAAAACGCAAACGTTACAAAAACAGACGGTGCGTAAAGCGGCTGACTTTGGCGATAAAGTGCTTAAAAAAGATGGCAATGAAGCTGTAAGAACCTTGTTTTTTGCCTTTGAAAAGACAATTGTCAAAAAACTCAGAGAAGCAGGTTTGCTGCCACTGCCCGTTGTTGACACCATTTCAACAAAACAGATACCTGGTGGCAAGTTAGATAAAACAAATCCGATACCATTCGATCAAGATGCGCGTAATAACGCTTACAACGCCACAAGAATCGGTGAGCTTGAAAAAGAGGTCATGGACTTGGAAAATGAAAATAGACGGCTAGAATCGCAATTAAAGAACGCTGAGCAAGGGTTAGAGAAAGCCGCGCTAGAGAATGAATGTCATCGTGAATCTATACAGGCGATGAACGAAGTGAACATCATTTTATGAGAGAATTTATTACGCAGTCAATCCGTGTCACTAGAGTTTATCAGCTTGATGAAAGACATGCCTCATTTTCAGGTGTGCCTTTGCAAGAAGGCAGTCATCGCATCAAATCAGCAAAGCGTATTGTCTACATCAAAACAAAAACAAACAAGCTGCAAGTTGCCCCGGTTGTTGGTCAGCATTGGACTGTTGAAGGTAAGCCTAAGAAGCGGACTATTGACAAAACAGCGTATTATAAAATATATGAGACGCATTTTACTGATCCCGAAAAACTGGAATGTACATTGCCGGATTCCCCTGAAACGTTTGCTCTGTTCATCGGTCAAGAGAAAGACTTCAACGGGATCACAGAAGACACGGCACGTGAAATTTGGATAAACGTTGAAGGTGATATCTACAAGCATTTACACGATGAAAATGAAGCTGCTTTTTCAAAGTTCTTATCGCCTAAAAAAATCAAATCTTTGTTCAAAGGGTTTAAGAAATACAAGAATCTCAAACATGCTCAATGGTTCACTGAAATCGGTATTCCATTACATATTCAACAGCGCTTGTTAAAATACCACGACGAAAAATGCATTGAGCTAATCAAAGAAAATCCTTATCTGCTGTCCACGTTCGGCATGAAATTCGATGTGGTTGATCGGATTGCTAGAAAGAATTTTGCTGTGTCGAGCACTGATTCAAAACGCCTGATATCCGCCTTTGAAACAGCGCTGCGTCGCCATGAAAATAAAGGTCACACCGTTGCTTTGCGCAAAGACATCAAACCGAAATTAGAAAAATTGCTCAATAGTGAGCAATTAGCATCACAAGCATTTCGTCTCATCAAACAAGCGAATGCAAAAAAAACGTTCATCTACGACACTGAGCATAAAACGTATCAGTCAACTGCGACGTACATCAAAGAAAAAGCGATAGCACTGCGTATTACGCATTTAGCCACAACAGATACATTGACTAGCTATCAGCGCCCTAAATTGAAAACGGCATTCAGAGCAGCGCTTAAAAGCGTGAAGTTTAAATTAGCCCTGGGTCAAATTCGGGCAATATATCGTGCCTTGCGCAACCCTGTAATGGTGGTGAATGGCGGTGGGGGCACGGGCAAAACGACTGTGCTTAAGTGCATTTTAGCGGGTTATAAAGTATTAGGCATACCAGTGCATTGCGCAGCGCTCAGCGGACGTGCAGCGAAGCGCATGAACGAATCAACAAACTATCTCAGCACAACGATAGCGCGCTTATTACGTGAATCACCAATCATGCCAAATCAAAAAATGTTAATTAAGCCTGCGGTTCTGGTGTTAGATGAATCTTCGATGATAGACGTCGACAATATGTTTCGCCTCATTAACCATCTACATCCTGACACACGCATACTATTTGTAGGCGATTCGAATCAGCTGCCACCCATTGGTTTTGGTCTCATTCTCAATGACATTATCAACAGTGGTATCGTCACAGTTGCGACATTAAATATTGTTCAACGTCAAGAATGCAGCACAGGTATTCCCGAGTACTCGCAATATGTCGCGAAAGGTATTATTCCGCCTGAGCTTAGCATGGGCAATGTGCATTTTCACTGGGTCAAAGCATCAGAAATTGAAGCGAAGTGCGTTGAACTGTACCAACAAAATCCTGATGAAAGTCGCATCACTGCTGCGATTTATGATAAAAAGCGCAACAATTTTGGTGGCATCGAAAAACTGAATGAAGTCTGCCAGCAAGCATTAAACCCCGATGCAGAAAATTTGACATTTGAATTGTTTGGACAGTTTTCAACACTGCCAATCAAACTTAATGATCCGGTTATTTTCACGAAAAACAATATGGACGCAGGCATTCAAAACGGCACCTTAGGCAAATTGGTGTCACTCGCGAATGGGCACCACTTCGGCGAAGTACTGCTTGACGATTCAGATGAAGATGAAGGTAAAGATAAAGATGCAGGTGTAGGTAAAGATGAAGATGAAGGCAAAGGTGTAGTTGAGTTGACGCAAACACTATTAGAGTCAATCAAGCCTGCTTATGCGATGAGCTTACATAAAGCGCAAGGCAGTCAATTTAAGCGTGTTATTGTGCCAATAAATAGTTCAACGATGATAGATCGAAACTGGCTGTATACCGCTATTACACGCGCAGAAGAAGAAGTGCACCTTGTGGGTCCAAAAATTTATTTAGAAGCTGCAATCGAACGGCAAGGCGCAACTTTAAAGCGTAAAACAGCATTAGCAAAAATGCTAAAAGCATTAAACAATAGCAGTTGTGACTTAGTCACAGGTGAATAATTTACCAATGTGTGACTAAGTCACACTTGCATTAGGAGTCGTTATGAAAGGCCAAAACCAACATTTTTTGAACTGGATACAAACTAAATTAATTAAAGAGTTTGCTTTTATAGAGGGTCCTGAGCATCACCGCGCAGAAGAGGAATTAAGTGCACTGCCTTATGATGACAGAGAAGAGCTGAACAAATGGATAGAAAAATACCTTACCGACAAGCAGATTAAAAGCATGAAAGCGGCTTATCGTAAAAGTAAGAGTCGTAACAAAAACAAAAACTATCTTACACGAACAACAGATGCGATCGAACTAGATTACGATCGGTCATGTCAGCTGTCTGACTTAGCAAAATATAACAAGTTAAATAAACGAGAATATATCAAGCGCCTTATCGACATGGAATATGAAGCAATGCTTGTTAAAAGTCGAAAAGATAGAGAGGATGCTGAGTTGGAAATATTTCATATGTTAAGTAAATACAGGCAGGTACATCTAAAGGTATTAAGTTGTTTTCCTGAAACCCTTGATAAGCCATTAGAAACTTTGGCTTGGCTTACAACTCAAAACACGCAACTTCAAAATTATAGTCCAAAGCGTTTTTTGGCTAAACAAAATGGCGAGAAACAAGTTTTAGCCTTATTAGAGACAATGAAAGAAGATCTTGATGTTGTGACTTAGTCACAACGAGCTTTCCTGATATATTGTTCTGGTTGACTCAATGCTTGCTTCATGCAATATTTACATGTGTCTTGTGTCGACCTTGCTCTCTCGCTATAGCTAAAGAATTGTCAAAAATTCAGCATCTAACACTTAAATTCATTCTGTTTGTTCTTTATTAAGATCGCAGCGAGAGACGTTTCTTTTTTAAGGAACAGATATGCATTCCGATATTTATTTTTATCCAAAAGAAGTGGGCTCTCACAAAACCTTAATTCAATCAATTGAAACTGTCCTCGATTATCATCGCGACCAACTGTCTTTAGCGGTTCAAAATGTGATCCCTGCTGGGCATAAAGATTTCATTTTTGAAAAAATACTTAGCAACAAACTAACCAGTCTTTCTCACCGTCATGCCGCGCTTATCGTAGCTGCATTAGAATTCTCGGGCATTTTAGACTATGACGATAACGATGAAATTATTGTTGAAAAAAGACATGCTAACTTCGAGCATCCAAGGATTTTTCGCGTCGCAGAAGAAAATGTGATCAGACAATTGTTACTCTTTAAGCTTGAAAGTAAAGAAAAGGGCCGTGCAAACGACACCCTTATGGCTTATCGAAGCAAATTTGAAGCATACGGCTACCTTCACTACGATGCAGCAACAGCAGATTACGAATTTAACCTGAAAGAATTGTATGCGATGGAAACTGGCGTGCGTTTTAGCACCGAGCAACTCTTGGCAAAGCTATTCAAGCTTAAACGCATGTGTAAAAAAGCGGGCATTAAAACATTATCCCTGGGGGTTCATAACCCAAATTTCTTTTTAAACTTAAGAGATCATGTTGAGTTAATGAAAGAAAAAGGCATACGTATTATAAGGTGACCATGTCACAGCTCTTCAGCGAAAATCTTAAAAAGTGACAATTTAACTTTGTTGTCGATTTTTCCGATTCAACAAGCGTAGCGCGTAGTTACACCATTCCTGAATTTCCGTTCAAACAGGATAAGCATACTGTACAAAAATACAGTATCCTGCTATATTTTTTAGTTCAAAATGATTAAAAAATGGATAAATAATGAGTGCTACGTCGACAGAACTTTACATAAAAAATCAGTTTCAGCTCCAATTAATGAAACGAATCGCCGTATGGTTTTCAGATCAAGATGATGCGACAAACTGGTTTATGTATCAAAAGCTCAATTATTTTGGTGGCATGACAGCAGAAGAAATACTGTTAGAACAAGGTGTAGTGGGTTATAACGCACTTATTAAATATGCAGAAGAAAAAGAACAGCAGATACTATTAAGGAGCTCAAGATGACGGTTGAACAAATGCATGACCTATCAATAAATAATAAATTAACGATACAAAATACGAAGTGTGCTTGCTTTTACTGCCTTAAAACTTTCGATGGTAGTGATGTAGTTCGATTTATTGATAACGGCAATACAGCCCGTTGTCCTGCGTGTGGTACCGATGCAGTGCTACCGCGTATTGTTGATATTGATACATTAAAAGAATTGCATAAACATTATTTTTAGTTACTCATGCAGCTTGCAAAACACTTACAGAACTACGCTGAAGCTACATACAACTCATTATTGATACATGCTGAGTTTTCTACTTTGCAAGATCGATACGTCTTTACATCAAACAGACTATTACGTGAGCTAAATACGTTAGCAATCAAATATGATATTCAAATAGAAATTATCAATATCGAGTGTGCGACAAGTGATTTCGGGATTCCTCGTTTTATTTTACTAACACCAACACATCGCAATGCACAATTTAATGCTGAACTAGAAGTGTTTATTGAAAAGTATCACGTAGAATTTATTGCTGCTTTCGTTAAGAGCTACTTTTAATACATTGCTAATTGAACAAGGACAGACAATGCAAACGATTGTTCGGGATTGGTACATCATAAAAATTATCGATAGTGCTGATAACCTCGTAGGACAATTGCTTTGGGGCTACATTGTTGAAGACCCTAGTGGTCGCTTTAGCACTGGTGATTACGTCGCTACATCTGCTATTGATAAGATATCAAAGAACACCATTATTACAGCTAAAGGCAGTCATTATGTCACCGAAGGACCAGGACAAGCGTTTACAGCATTATTGTCCGAAGTTGACATGCTAAGACGAGGTTACAGTCCAACGCAAGTTGCTCGTTTGAGAGCCTCTACCTAGCTATGTTGACAATAAAAACAGGCATTTGTGGATCTTCACAAAACCGCAAGAAAACAATGGCAACTCAGTGCGCTTAGCGGAAGTTAGCAACTCGTTAATCCTAAAGTCTGCTTCATTGCTCTTTGCTGACCTAATCAACTGTACGGTTAGGTCAAATCCAAAATTGAAAAGTGTCAGATCAGATATGAGCTACTACAGATGACTAACCAATAAAGGTTACATTGTAACCCTTAATTTAAGTGGGTTGTAACGTCTCTATTATATGCTTCATCAAACTGTTGATTTTTTGCTGGCTAGGCTTTTAAAAAATCATCAAATACTTTACTGTTCCATTCATGCTTTGTTCTTAACGTATCTCTATTAGAAAAGTACATTGCAAATCCACCAATGGTATAGAATTTTGTAGCACTCGCTATATTTTGCATAGCAATACATGTCAGAAATGGATATATCATCGACAATCGTCCTGTATCACAACAATATTAAATCATTATTCATAATATTTGTTCTATGTTAATCTAACTCCATAATTCTAATGAAAATATAATGACTTACGTAAATATAGTCTTAATGTTATCTTTTTGAATTTGATCGTTTTTATAATAAAGCCATAAGTTAAAAGATAAGTAGAACATTAATGAAAATTATTGAAAAAGTTCAAATTAAAAATTTCAGATCATTTTTTGGAACAAAACAAAATGATAAAGCTGAAATATTAAATATATCTGACTTAAATATTTTTTCTGGTTCAAACGACTCAGGGAAGTCCAATGTCCTGAGGGCATTAAATTTATTCTTTAATTCAGAAATAGATAATGCTCATGCATTTAATTTTGAAACAGACTTCAATGTATTTAAAAATGAATTAACTCAAAAGGTCATTGAGATAAAAGTATATTTCAATATCAACAAACGCAAATTATCAATTACCAAATTTTATGATCGAGATGGTTATAGGAATTTTGAATACCGATTTATTGATAAGGCAAGTGGTGATGAAATAATTATAGATTCAAGACAGAATAAAAATGATAAACGGTACGCAAACACTCCTGAAATCAAACAAAAAGAAAGTGGATTTAGACGCTCTGCAATACGATTGATGCAATCTGTTTCTTTCTCCTATGTACCCGCAATTCGAGAAGAGCGCTTTTTTTCACATCTATACGGAAAAATAATATATAAAATTAAAAAGAACGAAGAAACGGAAGCTGTCAATATAGTTGCAATGATTTACTTTAATTATGCCGCTTTATTTTGGCTATCATTAGCCTCATCAGCT
>JABSOI010000138.1 GCA_013216015.1 Alteromonadaceae bacterium
CCTAAGTACCGACATCCATGTCGGCACAGGTTTTTAGTTCCAGACAAAACCTAAGTACCGACATCCATGTCGGCAACACAGCTAGTGGTGATTTAGACCGTTTGAAGATGATCACTTATTTAGTGGATTGGTATTAAGCAAATTTTTGACGGTAATCCTTTGGTGTTAAACCAGTAAAACGTTTGAATAACTGTCTGAAACTACTTATATCTTCATAACCAACAGACCAAATTATTTTATTAACTGGTTCGGTTGTTTTTTCCAGTTTATTTTTTGCTTGCTCTACACGGATGCGTTGTAGATAATTAATCGGGTTTTCATTAGTTGCCAGCTTGAATCTTCGCTTAAATGTACGTGAAGTTAAACCAACATGTTCAGCTAAGTTTTCTAAAGAAACTTCTTGTTTGAAATTTGATTCAAGCCACTCTTGTGCCTTTAAAACAGCTTGATCCTCATGATCTTTCTGTGCTTCAAAAGACATATAAGGTGATTGCTTTTCACGGACAGGATCAAATACAAGTAATTTAGCACAATCAGAAACAACTTCTTTGCCAAAGTATTTTTCTACGATATAAAGTGAAAGATCGATATAAGCCATTGAACCACCGGCACAAATTACATCGCCATTATCAACAACCAACTGTTCGGTCTCTAATCGAACAAACGGAAAATTTCGACGAAACAACTCAGCACTTCGCCAATGAGTAGTCGCCTTTTTACCATCTAAAAAACCACAATCAGCAAGCACAAAACTACCAGTACATGAGCTAGTGAGCAAACTGCCCTTGTTATGACAATGCTCTAACCATTGCTTAACCTGTGTCTTATTTTCAACCGAAATATCGTCCCCACAGCAATCAATAACAACTTTAACAGACGATGAAACAATAACCACATCGGGGGCTTCATTCAAATTAACTGTTTGAGTGGGCATTATTCGAATACCGTTGTAACCAACTACAGGTTTGTTATCAATGGTCACTATCTGACAATCTATATTAGCTTTAATGCCCCGCCCATATCGTTGTGTCAGACAATAATTTGCGGTGGAAAATACATCTAATACCCCATAAACACCGGAAACCATGCATTTATTTGTTGCTAATATGTTTATCTTCATTTTATTCACCAATCAAACAAGTCTTTTTTACCATTAATAATGTCAAATATGCCACCATTAAATTGATTTCACAAGGGTTATTATAGTTTCAATGTTTGATTAACATTCACATTGACATCAACCCAGCACTAAAAAAATACTAAAGGAGCCATTTAATGAATATTTTTATTGTAATATTAAAGTTTATAAGTCGAGTAAGTTCAGCTATTTTACTCATTCTTACTTCACTTGTGCCATTTTCAGCTGTAAACGCACCATTAACCACTTTGCTCTATATGCCTATGCCATTGATAATCATGTTTATTATTATTGTGAATTTCGAAAATATATTAAATAAATATCGCTACATGCAAAACATCAAAAAATCAAAAAATCAGTAAATAAACCCCAAAAGCGCCATAATTGTTTGAGAGTTTGCTGCTTACAGCATTAATTTTTTTGGGTATAATGCGTAAATTATTAATTATGCTGTAACTTTATGTCAGATTATCAACTTAGGTTTGGTGGCATTGCGCGCCTTTATGGTGCAACAGGTGCTCAAATTTTACAAAATGCACAATTTTGCGTCATCGGTATTGGTGGTGTTGGCTCATGGGTGGCTGAGGCATTAGCAAGAAATGGAGTAGGTCATATTACCCTGATTGATCTCGATGATATTTGTACTACTAATATTAATCGTCAGATACATGCTTTAACTGATACCGTAGGCCTGAGTAAAGTAGAAGTCATGGCGGCGAGAATTTTACAAATTAATCCTGATTGCAAAGTTCATCAGATTGAAGATTTCGTTACTGATGAAAACTTGCAAGAGCTATTATCTAAAGATTTTGATTATGTTATTGATGCTATTGATTCTGTCAGAATAAAAACAGCAATTATTGCGCATTGTAAACGAAATAAATTACCGATAATTACCATTGGTGGGGCTGGCGGACAAATTGACCCTACAAAAATTGAAATTGCGGATCTCAGTCAAACCTATCAAGATCCCCTGCTCGCTAAAGTGAGAAATAATTTAAGACGTGAATATAATTTTTCTCGAAACCTTAAACGCAAATTTTCAATTGATGCGGTATTTTCAACAGAACAATTACTTTACCCTGACTCATCGGGTGGAGTTTGTTTTGCTAAACAAAGTCAAGATGGTGCGATGCGATTAGATTGTAGTGGCGGATTTGGTGCTACAACTCATGTTACCGCAAGTTTTGCTTTTTTTGCGGTTGGTCGTGCCATAAAAAAATTATTGCACAAACATAAGCTTAAAACTTAAAGGCTTATATAAACCTATAATGGCTCAAATATTACGTTGAGCCTCCCTTTATCGAATCAACACTTACTTTCAACCAAGTAAATCAACCATTGCCCGTATTTTTGCAACAATAGCATAGACACCATTACCTCTTGACGGGCTTAAGTGCTGCATCAGCCCTAAGTCTTGAAAATAAGCATCTGTGTCAAAATCAATGATTTGTTCCGCAGTTTTATGATCAAAAGCGGCCAAAATTATTACCAATAAACCCCTGATAACTTTTGCGTCACTGTCTGCACTAAAAATATATTGTCTATTTGTATCTTTGTAACAAGTTAACCAAGCTAAACTTTCGCAGCCTGAAATTAAACTTTGATCAGTTCTTTTCTCTTTCGGTAATCTGATAAGTGTTTTACCTAACATCATGATCTCACGATGTTTACCATCCCAGCCTTTAACCTTTTTAAATAAAGAGATAATATTATTTTCAGCTTGTCCAAGCTCGTTATTAACATCCATAGCTTGCTCATGCACTTTGTCTGAGTAATCATCAGTTAAAATTTCATCCAAACTTTCCACAAAAAAATCAACTTCTTCAACGGTATTATAAGCTGTTAATGAAACGCGCAAGCAACCGCTTATTTTTAAGTAGCTCATTAACGGCATTGCGCAATGATGCCCACTGCGTACAGCAATACCAAAACTATCTAATGCCGCCGCAATATCATGATTATGATGCCCCAAAACTGTAAAAGAAAATAGTGGGATATCAGGTTTTCCTGAAATAACAAATTTCAACGCCTTTATTTCAGACAATCGCTTAAAACAATAGTCAAGTAACTGATTTTCATAGTTCAGCATTTCATCACCCAAATGCTGCTGTAAAAAATCTATCGCTGTTGAAAAAGAAAGAACGCCCGCTATATTGGGAGTGCCTGGTTCAAACTTAAAAGGTAAATCGTTAAAGGTTGTTTCTTCAAAAAAACTAACCTTTTTTATCATTTCACCGCCTCCCTGATAAGGTGGCATACTATTTAATAATTCTTTTCGTCCATACAAAACCCCTATTCCCGTTGGTCCGAACATTTTATGAGCCGAAAACAAATAAAAATCACAACCTAACGCCTGAACATCTATACGTTGATGTGCAATGGCTTGCGCTCCGTCAATAATAGTTATTGCACCAACCGCTTTTGCTCGTTCAATAATCTTTTTGATTGGATTAATACGGCCTAAAACATTAGAAACGTGTGCAACACTTACAATACGCGTCGCAGTTGTGATCACTTTATCTAATGAATTTTCATCTATTTTGCCTTCGCTGGTTAATGGAAGTATTTTAATAACCGCGCCTGTTTTCTTCGCCAGCATTTGCCAAGGCACTATATTGGCATGATGTTCACTATAACTTAAAACAATGACATCTCCGGATTGAAGTTGGCTTATGCCCCATGTCTGAGCAATTAAATTAAAGCCTTCTGTTGTACCTTTAGTCCAAATAATTTCTTCAATGCTTTTACTATTGATAAAACGTTTAACTTTCAACCGTGCCAATTCAAATGCTTCTGTTGCACTGGCGCTTAAAGCATGAGATGCCCGATGCACATTCGCATTGTAAGAAGAATAATATTGCTGGTAAGTATCAATTACACTCTGTGGCTTTTGAGTTGTCGCTGCATTATCAAAATAGATAAGTGGTTTTTGATGAACTTGAATACTTAACAAAGGAAATTGTTGACGAAATGTTGATAATTCAAAACAGTTCATTATAGGTTATTGACATATATAGTTAATAATAATCTCTCAATTATAACTTAAATCACAACCCGTTCCATCAATTTATTATGGGTCTATTTACTTATAATTTTAAAAATATTCGATACGAGTAAATGACGGCTTGTTTTTTTATCCTTACCTGTCTTATTTATCTAATTTGAACTATAAATAATAAGGAGGAAAAAAATACTGACTATACATTTTATTAATGGAATAACTTAAAATAAAAAGGATGAAGCAGAATGAAATTATTTTCGTGGTTTACAACTAAAAGAGAAAGACCCCCTGTAAATTTAGGACATGATTTAAGCAAAATGAAATTTAAAAAAACTGATACACATGGATTGAGTAATAATAACAGTATGTGGCCCATAGCACAGGCCAGGCGGTCACCCACATTAAATAAGAATAAAAATCAATAAACTAATAAACTAATAAACTAATAAACTCATTTTTAAAGATAGTTAGTGTCCATCCCGAAAACAAAATCTACTGAGGACGTCCCACTGACACGGTCTGTGCACCACAAGATACAATTATTTAGCATAAATAAACGCCTATATCTTGTAGAGTCTCATCTCGTGTCATTGGACAGTCAGCATTACTCCCCAATTTCAGAACAGCCGTCAGTTAATAAAGTTTGTAAATTGAACTAAAATTCAGCCTTTGATATTTTTTAATGTCTGAACGCATTACGTTCTGTTATTGCAGCCTGTTTCAGCAATGACTGTGCTTGTTCTAAATTTAATTTTCGTGCTTCACCTTCAAGCTCTTCACCTTCAAGCTCTTCACCTTCAACTAATAGTGACAAAGCTATATTATAATGAAAACTTGGCATTAAAAATTTTGTCAAATTTTCATTTAATTGTGTAACATATTCAACAGGAAAGTATTGTTCAAAATAACGCAATTGAGTATGTTGATATAAAGGTTTAAAGGCTTGTACTTTTTGGTTATCACATGTTTCTGACAAATATAGACCAACATTACCAGCGAATGATTCTGGAGTACCCAATCGCCAGCCCTGTTTAACCTTCAGTAAGATTGGCGTAGTATCTTTTATTAACGCAAACCAAGGGACTTGTTTAAGTATTTTCGGCCGGATCTCTTTTCGTTTACCTTGATAAACCGAATTCAAAACCACGATATTATGCGAAAACATTCTCTTTTGTGGCGCAACACAGACACTATGGTTAACAGGCAAAGGATATTCATCAATAAAACCAAGCAGGTGAGATAATTCATGTGCCAAAACTTGTACGGTATCTTGCCGATCCAGATATAAAATACCATTATTTACATTCGCCCCTCCTCTGGGTAACAATATACCTAAATATCGACTTTGAATACTACCAGCCAGATTTTTCCATTGAGATTCCCTACATTGAATTCGCTCATCAGCAAAATGACTACATTCAAGCTGAGAAAGTTTGACATACCTGATAGGTGGAAAACATAAATATTGATTTAACGGATGTGAGGCAAATTCAGTAACTTGTTTTTCAATGTAGGTTAAATCATAGAAGTTAGTAGCAAATAATTGCACACTGACATTACAAGAATTAAATTTTGTTTCTTGGTTTTCTCTTTGTTGTGCGCTTACTTGGTATCTCTCTAATAAATTGACAATTTTTTTACTGTTTTTCTGTGGTTCTGATTGATTGTTATCGGCAAACTTTTTGAGTTGATCGAAATGTTTATCAACAAAATCAATATCCCCCTGACTTACTGCAATTTCAATACTTAAGTTTAGCGCCTGGTTGTTTTCCAATAGTGGTTTCAGAATTTCTGAAGCTATTTCTAGCTTACCCGCATTAAAATAATATTTAGCAAATTCAATATAGGCGGGCTGGTAATTCAAGCGGATTGCCTGCTGATACCAGGTAATTATGTTTTGTTGCAAGT
The DNA here is from genome assembly GCA_013216015.1 of Alteromonadaceae bacterium. GTDB lineage: Bacteria > Pseudomonadota > Gammaproteobacteria > Enterobacterales > Alteromonadaceae > JABSOI01. The sequence goes on from JABSOI010000138.1 coordinate 6,051, forward strand.
CTTCTTCAATATAATTATCTTTGACTTGCTGGTTATTTACCTGCTGCCTATTAACCTTGTGGTAAAAGGCAGCTAATTCAAAAGCTATCTTTCCATCATTTTTTGCTAACTTTTGTGATAGCCGTTTCCATAAATCACTACCTTGTATTGCCGTTTGACGTTGTATTATCAATGCGGAGTTTAATTCTAATTTTACAGCTAATTGCAACTGCCTGGCACTAAAGTCACCAGAAGTAATTATTTCATCCAAATATTTATCTAAAAAAAATGAGCTTGACGGTAATAATACCGTCAAGCTCATTATAATAAAGATTCTTAGTTTCATTTATTGCTTCAAATTTTAATGGCTGATTGTACTTATTAACAGATTGTACTCACTGACTTATAAAACTGGCTATTTTAACCTAACTTGACCAACAACTTTATCGCGCATTAACTCTAATTCAAGTTTTGCGTATCGATGTTCCACAAATTCATAAACATTCGTGCTTAACGCTAATTTAAAAAAGTTACTGGCCTCGCCTGTCCGATGATTTGCTTGATGATATTTGCCTAAGTAAAAATATGCTTCACACAATCGTTCTGTAAGTTGTTTTTGTGATTTTACATTTTGAGTTAACTGAGAAATAAATTCAACTTGCGAAATTTCACCTAAATACAAGCGGATGATTTGTTTCGCCCATATTTTATCATTAATATTATTAGCTCTTTCTTTTAAAGCTAACTTTGCATTTAAATCATTTAGCTCATGCTCTGCCAAGTACAACCATAAAACTCGATAAGGATCATTTTTCTGTTTTAAATGAAAAGCTTTAAAATCTTCAACAGCAAGTTTCGGACGCCCACCATAATAAAGTGCAATGCCACGGTTTAAATAGGCATATTCATGCGTTGATGCTAAATCAAGGGCTGAATCAAAAGATTCATATGCCTGATTAAATTCTTGTAATTGAGTATAGTGAATACCTAAAAAATTATATGCATCAACCATATCTGCTTTTAATCTGATGGCTCGAATGAAATCTAATCTGGCTAGAGAGCGTAAACCAACGCTGTCATAAATTACACCTCGGTCATAAAAAAGTTGCGCTCTTTGTTCATCCGTTATTTCAGCTCGTTGAATAACTTCACTTAATCGAGCTAATGCTATTTCACTTTTATAATTAACAGGCAATGGTTCAGCAATAATTAACTGACCAGACATCACTTTTCTACTTTCAATAGACTCTAATGATGTACAGCCTTGTAGAAGAAAAAAAACACCCACGATAACAAGCTTATAAAATTGCTTCACAGAAAATACAACCCTTTCAAATGTTGTCAAAAATATTAAACCAATAATAATACTAAATAGTATAAAAAAGTAAATAAAAAAGGGAGCCATTAGGCTCCCTTTTTTTAAAATAGAAATTTATTTCTATTCGCTCGCTTCAGGTGCTGCTTCTGCAGTATCTGTTGCCGGCTTTTCAATTGCTTCTTTAATACTCAAACGTACACGGCCTTGACGGTCTACTTCCAGTACTTTAACTTTAACTTCCTGACCTTCCTTAAGCGCGTCACTTACATTATTTACGCGCTCTTCAGATATTTGAGAAATATGTACTAAACCATCTTTACCAGGTAAAACATTAACAAATGCGCCAAAATCAACGATACGAACAACAGTACCTGTGTAAAGCGTTCCTACTTCAATTTCAGCAGTTAATGCTTGAATACGTGCAATTGCATCTTTAGCCTGATCACCATTAGTCGCGGCAATTTTAACTGTACCGTCGTCATCAATTTCAATTGTGGTACCAGTTTCTTCAGTAAGTTGACGAATAGTTGCGCCACCTTTACCAATAATGTCACGAATTTTATCTGTGCTTACTTTGATAATGTGAATACGTGGAGCAAATTCAGATATTTCTTCACGAGCACCATCAATAGCTTGATCCATAACACTTAAGATATGAACACGAGCAGCTTTTGCCTGATTCAAAGCAATTTGCATAATTTCTTGTGTGATACCTTCAATCTTAATATCCATTTGCAAAGCTGTAATACCACCAGTAGTACCAGCAACTTTGAAATCCATATCACCTAGATGATCCTCATCACCTAAGATATCTGAAAGTACAACGAACTTTTCGCCTTCTTTCACTAAGCCCATTGCAATACCAGCAACAGAAGCTTTAATCGGTACACCAGCATCCATTAGTGCTAAAGAAGCACCACACACAGAAGCCATTGAGCTTGAACCATTTGATTCAGTAATCTCAGATACTACACGAACAGCATACGGAAATTCTTCAGCAGAAGGCATAACAGCCAGCATACCGCGTTTCGCTAAACGGCCATGACCAATTTCACGACGTTTAGGTGAACCAACAAAACCAGTTTCACCAACACAGTATGGAGGGAAGTTATAATGAAGCATAAATGCATCAGTTTTTTCACCCATAATAGTGTCAAGACGTTGTGCATCACGTTGCGTACCTAAAGTAGCCGTTACTAATGATTGTGTTTCACCACGGGTAAATACCGCTGAACCATGAGTACGTGGCAATACGCCCGTCATAACATCAATAGCACGTATCATTTCAGGATCACGACCATCAATACGAGGTTCACCATTAGTAATACGGCCACGAACAACTGTTTTCTCAAGGTCATGGAATAAATCTTTAGCATCTTGAACATCAAGTTCTTCGTTTGCTTGGGTAAGCTGCTCAAGAACTGCTGTTCTTATTTCAGAAATTTTCTCATAACGTTCAGCTTTTTCAGTAATTTGATAAGCTTCGTTAACTTTTTCAGTAGCAAGCTCAGCAATTTTCGCTTCTAAATCAGTATTTTTTTCAGGTGCAGTCCAATCCCAGGAAGCATTGTTTACTTCAGCAGCCAATTCATTGATAACAGTTATAGCCGTTTGCATTTGCTCATGACCATACATTACCGCACCAAGCATAACTTCTTCAGATAAAATATCGGCTTGGGATTCAACCATTAATACAGCATTTTTTGTACCTGCTACCACTAAATCTAACTGACTGTTCTCTAATTCAGATTGTAATGGGTTAAGTACATACTGGCCTTCAACATAACCAACACGCGCTGCACCAACTGGTCCGCTAAATGGCATGCCTGAAATAGCTAATGCTGCAGAAGTACCTAATAAAGAAATGATATCAGGTGCAATCTCAGGGTTTGCTGAAACTACCGTAATGATAACTTGTACTTCATTAGTAAACCCTTCTGGAAATAACGGGCGGATTGGGCGATCGATTAAACGCGCAATTAAAGTTTCTTCTTCTGAAGGACGACCTTCACGTTTGAAGAAACCACCAGGTATTTTACCTGCAGCGTAAGTTCTTTCTTGGTAATTAACCGTTAATGGGAAAAAATCTTGCCCTGGTTTTGCTTCTTTTTTACCTACAACAGATACCAGTACACAGGTATCATCCATACTAGCCATTACAGCTGCAGTTGCTTGACGGGCAATAACGCCAGTTTCAAGTGTTACTTTATGTTGACCAAACTCAAATGATTTTGTAATTGGAGTCACTATTTAATTCCTTATTCTTTTCGGATGTTAACCAATCTGTACAATTATTTATTCACTCTACAACCAAGATTAGCTATTTAAATATATGTACTGAAAACACACGCAGTGAAAACAGGTAATATTAAGCCGAGTTGAACAAAAAATTATACAGTTTGGATTGATTAGTATTTGCAATATTTTAGACATGATAAATCACAAACAAAATTTTGCACGCACATTATACTAACAAACAGTGTATTTACTAGCAGCAAAGAGGAATTGTTAGATTATATAGTTAAAAAAATGACTTTCTTTATTAAAAATACGATTATTCCATATAAATTATTAAATATTCGCAATTAAAAGGCATAAAAGCATGGTTCTTATTTTCAGGTTTGAATACATCCGCAAGTTTTAATCCCATATGAGTCGATTTCTTTTCTTTGTTCATGGTAAATATCTGGTTATCGTATTCTTTAGAATTAAGCGTTAATTTATTAGCATTAAAAGACCAGGTACCTGAAAAAACCAAAAGGTCATCCCTCGCAACCGGGTTTTCATATTCCAGATTAAAAACACCCTGTTTTGAAAGTTGCAGGGTCCCATCAGCATATTTACAGAATTGTGTGCGTAAGTATGGGGGAACATTAGGCTCTGGGGAAATACTCGGCTCTCTAAGATATAAACCTAAATTACCCTTGTTATAAAAATGTTGACCTTCAGCAAAACGATACTCAGTAGCACTTGAGTAACCTAATGTAGTCAGTACTCTATTTAACTTTTGCAGTAGAGTAAAATCAGTAAAACTGGGATTCATCGCGATTGAACTGTCAGAAAAATCACTTGGTATATTAATATCACTTTTTTTAACGTTAAAACCTAATAACTCAATTTCTGAGATAAGCTTAGCGATATTTGTATCTGAATAACCTTTTTGAACTACGTGAACTGTAGGGTTTTGGCATCCCAAGATGAGCAACAACCATAAAGGTAAAAAATATTTCATTAGATCCTTCCTACTTATACCAATTGGTATTAATTCAAATTATAGACTTAAGATTACAACCGTAATCACTTGTTTGATAAGTATACAACTCTGAAAGATAAATGAAAGGATTATTATTATACCATTCGCATTAAATAAGTGATCGATATTCAATGATTAGTGCATGGATGCACGTAAGTAGGATAACGCAAGAGCAGATATCGAGGATAAATTGCCAATAGCACAGTTTTTTTGCTCCAGGCAAAACCTAAGTACCTACATCGACGTGCACGGATGCACTAATGCAGCGAAGGCATGGATGCCTAAGAGCTGCCATGTCGGCACAGGTTTTTAGTTCCAGACAAAACC
>JABSOI010000013.1 GCA_013216015.1 Alteromonadaceae bacterium
CGAATGAATCCCCCCCTTTGGTCCGTAGACGTTATGCGGTATTAGCAGTCGTTTCCAACTGTTGTCCCCCACCATATGGCATATTCCCAAGCATTACTCACCCGTCCGCCGCTCGTCAGCAGATAGCAAGCTATCTCTGTTACCGCTCGACTTGCATGTGTTAAGCCTGCCGCCAGCGTTCAATCTGAGCCATGATCAAACTCTTCAATTATAAATCGTTTGTGTATCAACAAGTGATACTGCTCAATGAATTCTGTCGTGTTACTTCTTTTACTTAAGCTAAGCCGAAGTTAAAGTAGTAACTACATAAAACGTACATTTCAATTCACTTATAAATAAGCCAATCAAATTATACTTTTTTGTATGAACATCATCATTAAGTAATTTTTCTGTCTCTCCCGAAAGAGAAGACTATGTAAAATCAACATTAATGTGAGTGCCCACACAAATTGCATGATAACTAATTGTTAAAGAGCGTTATCTCGTCAACACTTTAAAAGTGTAAAAAGATAACCGGTGTTAGTCGCATTCGCTAACCACCGTTACTTCAAGCCTTGCCTGAAGCGAGATGCGCATGATACGCTTCTCAGTTTTGATGTCAACGTTTATTTTCAAGTTTTTCGAACTTCGAATTTCAATCGAAAGTAAACGTTAAGTTGACTGTTTATTGCCTTCTAAGAAGACTTAACTTATCAAAACAGTTCTTTGGGTTACCCCTTGGAACTGGATGCGCATTTTAGACACTTTTAACTTTTGGTCAACCTTTTTTTAAAATAAATTCCATTTAATTTTATTTAGCTAATTAATGGTAGTTCAAGTATTCCAATTTCACACAGATAAATACAAATTAATATGCAAATTTAAACAATGAACTGGGCTGCATCCTTTAGTTTCTCTACACGATTGACTTTAATATCAAAATCATCAATGTACTGGCTTTTAACTAATATTCGATTATCAACTCCAGCTGCAGCTGCAGCTTCCATATCCGATATTTTGTCACCTATAAAAACACTTTGTTTTAAATCGATATTATGTTCATATTTTGCTTTAACTATCATTCCTGGCTTAGGTTTTCGACAATCACAGTCCATTTTATACTCGTTAGTTCCTTTTAATGGATGATGAGGGCAATAATAAACATCTTTTATTTCAATATTTTGTTTCTTAAATTCAGCTTTCATCCATGATGTTAAACATTCAAAATCTGTAATTTTATAATATCCACGTGCAATACCTGCTTGATTAGTGATCACAAATATTTGATAACCCTTTTCCATTGCTAATGTACATATTTCAAAAATACCATCCACAAATTCAAAATTTTCTATTTTATGAACATAACCATGATCCACATTAATAATGCCATCACGGTCTAAAAATAATGCTTTAACCATAATCATTTGATCACTATTTAATATTTAAGTCCAATCAACTTAATGTGTTGATAACATCTGTATATTGATCAAACAAAGGCAAGTACAGCTCGTCTTAATCTTTTACTGATATAAGCAATTATGCTTACATACAAAGACCACCATCTATTTCAACAACACGACCAGTAAAAAACTCATTTTCAAAAATGTATTTAACCGTATGAGCAATTTCATCAGGTTCACCTAAACGGCCAACAGGTTTCATCTTCTCTAAACGTTCACGCATTTCAGGTTTCATTGCGTCTGTCATTGCCGTACGAATTACTCCAGGGGCGATAGCACCTACACGAATACCGTGCCGACCTAGTTCACGTGCCCATGTTACCGTCATTGCAACAACACCCGCTTTTGATGCGGAATAATTAGTTTGCCCCATATTGCCATTTCGAGCAATAGAAGACATATTGATGATCACACCTTTACGGCCATTTTCAATCATATGAACTGCAGCTTCACGACCACACAAAAATACACCTGTTAAATTAACATCTATAACTGATTGAAACTGCTCTAATGACATTTTTTTACTAACAACGCCATCTTTAGCTTTAACAAACATGCCATCACGTAAGATACCCGCGTTATTGATCAAACCATCGATACCATTAAGATCGCTGTTAATTTGAGAAAATGCAGTTTCAACTTCACTTTCATTGCAAACATTTGCCAAATAATATTTTGCAGTTGAACCTGCTTTTTCAACTAAGGCAACCGATTCTTTCAATTGCTCTTCATTCAAATCTATTAACGCTAATTTAGCACCACTAGCGGCTAAATCTACAGCCATAGCTCTTCCCAAGCCTTGACCACCACCTGTAATAACGATAACTTTACCTTGTAAATTCATAAAATTTCTTCTTTGTTTATTGATTTTTATTAAAACGTTTAACTATTTCATTTTATTAAATAGATTAAAGATGCTGGAAAAATCTTTATCGCCATTACCTGCTGCTGCATGCATTGCATATAAACTACGGGCTAAAGATCCCATAGGGGTTGATGATTGACTATTTACAGCTGTATCCATAGCAAGGCCTAAATCTTTCGCCATTAAATCGACCATAAATCCACCTTGATAATCATTTGATGATGGTACGTTCTCCATCACACCCGGACAAGGATTATAAACATCAAGCGTCCAGTTACTTCCTGAACTTTTACTCATGATATTAGAAAGTACCGCAGGATCTAAACCATTGGCAATTCCAAGCTGTAGCGCTTCAGAAGTGCCGACCATCAAAACAGACAACATCATATTATTGCAAGCCTTGGCTATTTGTCCTGCCCCGTGACTACCCGCATGAAAAATATTCTTCCCCATATTATCTAAAACAGCTTTTGCTTTGTTAAAATCTGTCTCGCTGCCACCAACCATAAAACTTAATGTGCCAGCTGTTGCACCACCTACTCCACCAGACACAGGTGCATCAATAAAGTTTATACCTTTTTCTGACAAAACAGCGGCAACTTTACGTGAAGTTGCAGCATCAATAGTTGATGAATCAATAACCAATGCCCCGGGAGCAATATGATTGATTAATCCTTTTTCACCAAGATAAACCGCTTCAACATGCTTGCCGGCAGGTAACATAGTAATTATAAATTCGGCATCTTTAACACAGGTTGATGCATCTGTTTGAGTACTGGCACCATGTTCGACTATACTTGCTACTGCTTGCTCTGATAAGTCAAAAACACAAACCTGATGTCCAGCTTTTACTAAATTGACGGCCATTGGACCACCCATATTGCCTAAACCTATAAATGCTATATTCGCCATAATAGTTTCCTAATAATATTGTTATTTAATTCGGTTCTTTAATACTGTTCATTAACACTAATAATTTAATGCCTTTAATATGATCGTTTCACGACCTAATTAAACGGCATTTTCAAATAGCCTGGGCTGACTCTATGCTGAGTTAATCTATGCTTGGTTTATCTATTCTAAACTACCCAAACATGCCAACGGATGTGCTGTTCCAGTCCATTTCGACTCAAAAAACCAATCAATAACTTCTGCATCAACAACTTTCACAGAATCAAACTTCCATTGAGGTTTAAAGTCTTTGTCTATCAATAACGCGCGAATTCCTTCAACAAACTCCCCGTACTGACCACATTTAACTGATAAATTCAGTTCCATGCGAAAGCAATCCGCTAATGTTAATGATTGACCTTGAATTATTTGGCGATAAAAAATATGACCACTTAAAGCACTGCCATGTTTTAATGACTTTTGTGCTTTATTGAACCACTTGTCCTCAACTTCAACGCTTAAAATAGCTTCTACGGTGTCAGTAATATTGTCATGACTCATAACATGTTCAATCAATGCTTTTTGAGCACAGACATGAGAAACAGGTAATTTGGCATTAGAATGCAATTCTGAATCATGCATCAGAGCTGATAATTTATCGTGATTTAAAGCAATGGTATCGCCCCAGTTAATTTGGGTTAATTGCTCTATGAAATTTTCTTTTTTATCACTGGTAATAAAATAATCAGCCAACCCTGTATATTTAGCGTCTGCCGCATTTATTGATGCTCCCGTCAATCCTAAAAACAAGCCACAATTATCTGGCATACGATTTAAAAACCAAGTACCACCAACATCAGGGTACAAACCAATACTTATTTCAGGCATGGCAATCCGGGAAGACTCTGTCACAACCCGGTGACTAGCGCCAACCATCATACCTAATCCGCCTCCCATCACTATGCCGTTGCCCCACACAATGAAAGGTTTGTTAAAAGTATGAATTAAATAATCAAGCTTATATTCTTTGGTGAAATAATTTTCCACTTCAGGTGCATAATCACCAACATGACTTTGCATTTCTTTATAAAGATGTACAACATCACCACCAGCGCAAAATGCCTTTTCACCGGCACCTTGTAAAAATACCACAGAAATTTCATCATTTTGATGCCAAGCTTCTAACTGAAGATATAAAACGTCAATCATATCCCCGCTTAAAGCATTTAAAGAACGCTCTGAATTTAATGTAGCAACAGCTATCTTTTTACCGTTATCACATAACAATTCTTGGAAAAGAACAACATTATTCATAATAAGATCCTTTTTTATATCAATTATTTATTTAACCAAACGGGCTTACGCTTTTCTAAAAATGCTTGCACACCTTCCGCTTGATCTTCAGAATCAAATAAATCGACAAATGCCTGACGCTCTTGTGGTAAAGCGTCTGATATCGACATGACTCTATTTTTTTGAATGAGTTGTTTACATGCAGCTACCGCTACAGGACTTTGTTTTGAAACTTTACCGGCAAGGGCTATTGCAGCATCTTTTCCTGCGCCTTTACTTACAACTTCTTCAACTAAACCTATACGAAGAGCCGTTGAAGAATCGACCCGTTCTCCACATAAAATCATACGTTTTGTCCAGCCTTCACCAACTAGTATTGCTAAATTCTGAGTCCCGCCAGCGCAGGGTAATAAACCAACACTAGCTTCTGGCAGTGCCATAACAGCATGTTCTTCAGCGATCCTAATATCACAGGCAAGCGCAACTTCCAAGCCCCCGCCCATGGAGTAACCATTTATCGCTGCAATTGAAACTCCTCTGAAGTTTGACAAGGTTTCAAACGCTTTACCAAAAATATCAGCCATGTCAGCAGCAATTTTTTTGTCGCCATCTGCAAATAATTTCAAATCAGCACCAGCGGAGAAAAATTTATCTCCACCACCTGTAAGTACTAAGGCATAAATATCGCTGTTTTGGTTTAATTCTAAAACCAAATCACGTAAATCAGTTAAACTTTGCGAGGTCCATGTATGTGCTGGAGGATTATTAAAAGTCACTACAGCGGTATGACCAATTATTTCAATAAGTAAATTTTCAAATTTTAAAAATTCTGACATTATTTATTCTCTATATTAATTTGGGATCATTCGATTAACAAAAAGCAATTAAAGTAACTGACCTGCACCTTCAGTTAATAATCTGCGGGCAATAATAACACGCATAATTTCATTAGTGCCTTCTAGAATTTGATGAACCCGTACGTCACGAAAATGACGTTCTAAAGGATATTCTTTGATATAACCATAACCACCGTGTATTTGCAGTGCAGCATCACAGACCTGAAAGCCAATATCAGTTGCAAAACGTTTTGCCATTGCACAATAAGCTGTTTTTTCCGGATCATTATTATCTAGCTTAAATGCAGCCAAACGCACAAGTTGACGAGCAGCGACTAATTCAGTTGCCATGTCAGCCAATTTGAATTGTAAACCTTGGAATGCAGCAATTGGTTTTCCAAATTGCTTACGTTCCTTCATGTATGCCATGGCTGAATTTAACGCTTGTTGTGCTGTACCAATGGAACAAGTGGCTATATTTATACGACCGCCATCAAGGCCTTTCATTGCAATTGCAAATCCTTCACCTTCTTTGCCCAGTAGACTCTCAACTGGAACCTTAACGTTATCGAAAGTTATTTGACGTGTAGGTTGCGCATTCCAACCTAATTTTTCTTCTGCCTTACCGTAAATAATACCTTCAAGATCTGCCGGAATAGCTAATGCGGAAATACCTTTAGCGCCATCTCCACCTGTGCGAACCATAACTACTAAAATATCAGTTTCACCTGCACCGGAAATAAAAGCTTTTGAACCATTAACAATATAATGATCACCGTCTTTTTTTGCCGTAGTGCTTAATGAGGCAGCATCAGAGCCAGAACCAGGCTCAGTTAAACAATATGAAGCCAGTTTTTCACCTTTTACCAAGGAAGGACACCAAGTGTCTTTTACAGGAGCGGTTCCCCACGTTGCAATCATCCATGCTGCCATATTATGAATGGTCATCATAGCTGTTGTGGCGGTACACCCCATCGCGAGTTGTTCAAAGATAATAGAGGAATCAAGACGACTTAATGCTAATCCTCCCACCTCTTCTGGTGAGTACAAACCACAAAAACCAAGTTCACCTGCTTTGGCAATAACTTCTTTCGGAAAAATATGCTCTTGATCCCACTTTGCCGCATGCGGTGCAAATTCAGCATCAGCAAACTGTTTTGCTGTATCGGCAAACATTTGCTGATCTTCAGTTAAGTTAAAATTCACTTACGATCCTTTTTTATTTATAGTTCTGAAGTATTATTGAATTAAATATATTGTTAAGTAACTTACCTAATACCATCTAAATAATTACTATCCAAATATTTACAATCATAATAATTTAAACTTTCATTAAAGAAAAAATAGAAAAGCTGCTCAATAATAATAGTCACCTTTTTTCAAGAAAACATATTGAGCAGCATCAAAATTTATTTTTACAATTAATAACTTCTTTAAGTTATAGCACTTTAAAAGACTGGCTAAAGTATGTCTTAAAGCATTTCGACAGCGATAGCCGTCGCTTCACCACCACCAATGCATAAAGAAGCAACACCTTTAGATAGCCCCTTATTTTTGAGAGCATGAATCAATGTCACCATAATGCGTGCTCCACTTGCTCCTAAAGGATGACCCAATGCGCAAGCACCACCGTTTATATTGACTTTGCTGATTTCCAGATCCATATTTTTTATTGCCAGCATTGTAACCATGGCAAAAGCTTCGTTAATTTCAAATAGATCTACGTCTTTAGCATCCCAACCTGCTTTTTCCAGAACTTTAGTCATTGCGCCAACAGGTGCAACGGTAAACTCAGCTGGTTTTTGGGCATGGCTTGCATGACCTACAATTTTACAAAGAGGTGTTAAACCACGTTTTTGTGCTTCAGATAGTTTCATCATTACCAACGCAGCAGCACCATCAGAAATAGAGCTGGAATTTGCTGCAGTAATAGTACCGTCTTTTTTAAATGCAGCACGAAGTGAAGGGATTTTTTCAGGACGTGCATTGCCCGGTTGTTCATCTATTTCAACAACCACATCACCTCGACGATTTTTTACTGTTACCGGGGTTACTTCGTTACTAAACGCACCAGAATTAATAGCAGCGTTGGCACGCTCTAATGACTGAATAGCAAAAGCATCCATATCTTCACGGGTAAAACCAATATCGTCAGCCGTGTCTTGTGCGAAACACCCCATAGAAATACCATCATAAGCATTTTCAAGACCGTCCAACATCATATGGTCCAGCACTTGACCATGACCCATACGCATTCCCGCGCGACCTTTAGGTAAAAGGTAAGGCGCATTACTCATGCTTTCCATACCACCTGCAATAGCAACATCAATAGAACCAACCATTAATGAGTCGTGTGCTTGCATTACTGCTTTCATACCTGAACCACACACCTTATTGATCGTGGTACAAACAGTAGATAAAGCCAGATCAGCTTTAATAGCTGCTTGACGGGCAGGCGCTTGTTTCAGACCAGCAGGTAAAACACACCCCATAATCACCTCATCAACTTGATCACCAGCTAAGTTAGCACTTGCTAGTGCGCCACGAATTGCTGTAGCCCCAAGATCAGGTGAAATTACATTTGATAAACACCCCATAAAACCACCCATAGGGGTTCTTATGGCAGATACGATGACGATAGAATCGAGAGCAGACATTTAGGTCTCCAAGTAAATAAACGAAAAAATTAATTGAATATGTAACAGATTAACTTAATTTGACGTTTACGCCAACGTAAACTTTAGCACCAAAAGCACTAATAAAAATTCAGTTAACATTATTATTGTCATAATGAAATGCGCTTCACTCTATATGATTTATGAAAGTTTTACTCTTTTTAAAAACAATTAACTAACCTGTCAATCATGGAAAACTGTAATGTCTTATATACAGATGAAACATAATAACTGGTAATACAAGTCAAACCTCACCTTTACGTTCACGTAAACTTAATGTAAAGTTGATAGTATAATAATCAGTTCAGAACTTTAAATGAAAAAAGCAACACAAGTAACTTATTCTATTAGTGATTTATCTAAAGAATTTGACATTACAACCCGTAGCATACGTTTTTACGAAGACCAGACACTTTTATCTCCCGGCCGTAAAGGACAAACACGAATTTATAACCAAAGAGACAGGGTTAGACTAAAATTAATTCTGCGTGGTAAACGTCTAGGTTTTTCTTTAGCTGAAACTGGTCGATTATTTGATCTTTATGATGCTGATAAAACCAGTGGAACACAGTTAGAAACAATGATGAATCTTATCGCACAAAAAAGAAACGATTTAAATCAGCAGCTTGATGACATAAAAGCAGTACTGATTGAACTCGATGATCTGGAACAGAACTGTTTAAATACATTGGCAGAAGTCGAGTCTACTCAACAATAAAACCAATGAAAAATTTAGATTGGATAATAGCCAACCAACAAAATGAACAATTACATAGCAAATTTTGCTTAAAACACTTTTGCTAACAATTACCTGATAAATAATTAATTAAGGGTTTACACCATGATTTCCCGTTATTCTTCTTTAAACTTTAATTTAGGCGAAACAGCCGACATGATCCGTGATCAAGTCAATGCCTTCGCCCGTAACGAAATTGCCCCCCGTGCAGCACAGATAGATATCGACAACGAGTTTCCAAATGATTTATGGCGTAAATTTGGCGACATGGGTTTATTAGGCATGACAGTGCCTGAAGAATTTGGTGGCAGTGGTTTAGGTTATCTTGAACATGTTATTGCGATGGAAGAAATCAGCCGTGCATCTGCCTCTGTTGGATTAAGTTATGGCGCACACTCAAACCTTTGTGTAAATCAAATCAATCGTAATGGCAATCAGGCACAAAAAGAAAAATATTTACCTAAATTATGTTCAGGTGAACATATTGGCGCATTGGCAATGAGTGAACCTAACGCTGGTTCGGATGTTGTCAGTATGAAGCTCAGCGCCGTTAAAAAAGGTGACAAATACATTTTAAATGGCAACAAAATGTGGATCACTAATGGCCCTGACGCTAATACTTACGTAGTTTACGCAAAAACAGATATTCAAGCCAATTCTCGTGGCATCACCGCTTTTATCATAGAACGTGACTATCCCGGTTTTAGCCGTCATCAGAAATTAGATAAATTAGGTATGCGTGGTTCTAATACCTGTGAGCTTGTTTTTGTTGATTGTGAAGTACCCCAAGAAAACATCCTGGGTGAATTAAATAAAGGTGTGGCTGTATTAATGAGTGGCCTTGATTACGAGCGCGTAGTTTTATCAGGCGGCCCGTTAGGCATTATGACGGCATGTATGGATAACGTAGTACCTTACATTCATGACAGAAAACAGTTTGGTCAGTCAATTGGTGAATTTCAATTAATTCAAGGCAAAATTGCTGATATGCATACCCAAATGACAGCAGCTCGTTCATATGTTTATCTTGTAGCACAAGCTTGTGATCGTAAAGAAACAACTCGTAAAGACGCCGCTGGTGTGATTTTATACAGCGCGGAATTAGCGACCAAAATGTCTTTAGATGCCATTCAAATACTGGGCGGTAATGGTTATATCAATGAATTTCCTGTTGGACGTTTATTACGTGATGCCAAATTATATGAAATTGGTGCCGGTACTTCAGAGGTTCGCCGTATGTTGATCGGTCGTGAATTATTCAACGAGTCTAAATAGTATCTTGTAGTAATTAGCTTTTATCTGTATAGAAACAACTGTACCTCGACTTTGTCGGGGCTTGTTTCCATCGGGCAAACCTACCAACGATATTACTAATTTATTTATACCAATTGGATTGAATAAGTTGACAGAATTAAGTTAGGGTAAATTTAAAAGAGCAAGGCACTCGATTGAGCAATAGCTGGCTATTGGGATTGAGAGTAACGCAGCTATTGGAAATTTAAACTGCTTAAAATGACAAGTTATTTAATCCAATTAGTATTAGTTAAAACAACAGGTGTAACTGTGGCAAAAATCATCTCAAAAATAAACCCTCGCAGCCAGGACTTCATTGATAATGCAGCCCATATGAAAGTTCAGGTTAACGACTTGAAAGAAAAGCTCAACGAGATAAAACTCGGCGGCGGCGAAGGCAGTCGTCAACGTCATTTAGGACGTGGCAAATTGTTACCCCGTGATCGTGTATTAGCTTTACTTGATGCTGGATCACCTTTTCTTGAATTATCACAACTTGCTGCGTTTGATGTTTACAAAGACAATGTGCCTTGTGCTGGAATAATCACAGGTATTGGTCGTGTTGGCGGGCAAGAGTGCATTATTGTTGCCAATGACGCTACAGTAAAAGGCGGAACATATTACCCTCTTACCGTTAAAAAACATTTACGAGCACAAACTATTGCCCAGGAAAATAACCTGCCTTGTATTTATTTGGTTGATTCCGGCGGCGCAAATTTACCCAATCAAGATGACGTATTCCCTGACAAAGAACATTTCGGACGTATTTTCTTTAACCAGGCAAATATGTCAGCACAAAATATTCCACAAATTGCTGTAGTGATGGGCTCTTGTACCGCAGGTGGTGCATACGTGCCGGCAATGGCCGATGAATCTATTATTGTTAAAGAGCAAGGTACTATTTTTCTTGCCGGTCCACCACTGGTAAAAGCCGCTACAGGTGAAGTGGTTAGCGCTGAAGATTTAGGTGGCGCAGATGTGCATTGCCGAACGTCTGGTGTTACCGATCACTACGCTCAAAATGATAATCATGCTTTAGAGCTGGCGCGCAATGCCGTTAAAAATTTCAATCGCATTAAACCAATGCAAATGGATATTCAACCAGTGAATGAACCTGCTTATGATGTTGATGAAATATACGGTATTATTCCTAAAGATTCCCGTCAACCATACGATGTTAGAGAAGTAATAGCACGGGTGGTCGATGGCAGTGAATTTGATGAATTTAAGGCGCTTTATGGCACAACCTTAGTCTGCGGATTTGCACGTATCTTCGGATATCCAGTCGGCATTATTGCAAACAACGGGGTTTTATTTGGTGAATCAGCACAAAAAGGCGCTCATTTTATTGAGTTATGTGCACAACGTAAAATTCCACTGGTATTTTTACAGAACATCACCGGATTTATGGTTGGTCAGCAATATGAAGCTGGCGGTATCGCAAAACATGGTGCCAAAATGGTTACTGCGGTAGCTACCGCGAAAGTTCCTAAATTTACCGTTTTAATTGGTGGTAGTTTTGGCGCAGGTAACTATGGTATGTGTGGCAGGGCTTATGATCCCCGTTTCCTGTTTATGTGGCCTAATGCCCGTATATCGGTGATGGGTGGCGAACAAGCTGCTGGTGTTATGGCCCAGGTAACCCGTGATAAAAAAGAAAGAAACGGTGAAAGCTGGAGTGAAGCTGAAGAAGCAACGTTCAAACAGCCAATTATTGATAATTACGAATTGCAGGGCCACCCTTATTATGCTTCTGCACGTTTGTGGGATGACGGTATTATTGATCCAGGCGAAACACGTCAGGTGCTTGGTTTAGCCATTTCAGCTTCGTTGAATAAAACCATCGAAGAAACCAAATTCGGCATATTCAGAATGTAGGGTGCACCATGAAAAATATAACAGCAACGTACATAGACTCAAATATAATCGACAGTGCTATCGACAAGGTATTATTTTCAGTTGACCTTAAGGGAGTAGCTACGGTTACGCTAAACAACCCTGACAAACATAACGCCTTTGATGACATTATTATTGCCAGATTAACCGAAATATTTAATGAAATAGCCAACAGAGATGATATTCAGGTTATGGTGTTGGCTTCAACAGGTAAAAGCTTTTCAGCTGGAGCAGATTTAGGCTGGATGAAACGCATGGCAGCATATTCTTATGAAGATAATTTAAAAGATGCGAATGCCTTGGCCAACATGCTAAAAGTACTTAACTTTTTACCACAACCCACTATCGCTAAAATTCAAGGGGCTGCTTTTGGTGGTGCCGTTGGTTTAGCCAGTTGTTGTGATATTGTCATTGCAGCAAACAAAGCCAGTTTTTGTTTAAGTGAAGTTAAATTAGGCCTTATTCCGGCAACGATCAGCCCTTATGTCGTTAATGCCATAGGTTTAAAAGCATCACGACGTTATTTCATTACGGCCGAACGTTTTTTTGCAGAGACTGCCAAGCAACTTGGCTTAGTTGATGAAATTGTTAAATTAACAGAGCTCGACAGTGAAGTTGATAAAATGATCACCACCCTACTCGCCAATGGCCCGCAAGCAGTGCGTCATGCTAAAAAACTTGCACTGGATGTGGCTTATCAGAATATCGATGATGAATTACTTAAAGATACCAGCGAGCGCATCGCTCGACTTCGAGTATCTGATGAAGGTCAGGAAGGGTTAGGCTCTTTTTTTGAAAAACGTTCACCCGATTGGCAATCAGCAAAGCTAATGCAAAACGAAGTGAAAAATGATGTAAAAAAAGAAGCAAACAAAGAATTTACAGCAGAATCAAGCAAGGGCTCGAATAATGACTAGTAAAATGTTCACTAAAATATTAATTGCCAATCGTGGCGAAATTGCTTGCCGTGTGATCAAAACAGCAAAAAAAATGGGTATTTTAACCGTTGCTGTTTATTCCGATGCCGATGCCGAATCTTTACATGTACACATGGCCGATGAAGCCATTTATTTAGGCCCGTCACCATCACGTGAAAGCTATTTATTAGGTGATAAAGTAATTGAAGCAGCGAAAAGAACAGGTGCTCAAGCTATTCATCCCGGTTATGGTTTCTTATCTGAAAACGCTGATTTTTGTCGTCAATGTGCGAAAGAAAATATCACTTTTATTGGCCCTCCTGTTGCAGCCATTGAAGCTATGGGTTCAAAGTCTGCTGCCAAAAATATTATGGAAAAGGCTAATGTTCCGCTTGTACCGGGCTATCACGGTGATGACCAATCAGAAGTTATTCTAAAAAAAGCCGCAGATGATATGGGTTATCCTGTATTACTAAAAGCAACCGCTGGTGGTGGTGGTAAAGGCATGCGCCAAGTCTGGAATGGTTCTGAATTTTCTGAAGGGTTAGCGGCAGCAAAACGTGAAGCAAAATCATCTTTTGGTGATGATACTATGTTGGTTGAAAAATACTTAACGCAACCACGCCATGTTGAAATTCAAGTTTTTTGCGATAACCACGGTCATGCAGTTTATTTATTTGAACGTGATTGTTCAGTACAACGTCGCCATCAAAAAGTGATAGAAGAAGCGCCTGCTTTTAGTATGAGTGAGGACTTACGATCTAAAATGGGTGAATCAGCAATCCAATCTGCCCAAGCTATTGGCTATCGGGGAGCTGGTACGGTTGAATTTTTACTGGATGTTGACGGTTCTTTCTATTTTATGGAAATGAATACCCGTCTGCAGGTTGAACATCCCGTAACTGAAATGATCACAGGTCAAGATTTGGTTGAGTGGCAATTAAGAGTCGCTGCCGGTGAAATCCTCCCAAAAACACAAGAAGAACTGGTCATTAACGGCCATGCTTTTGAAGCCCGAATTTATGCTGAAGATCCTAATAACGATTTTTTACCCGCAACGGGCAAATTAACGTTTTTACAAACTCCGATAGAAAGTAAAAATGTTCGTGTAGATACCGGTGTTCGTCAAGGTGATGAGGTCAGTGTATTTTATGATCCAATGATTGCAAAATTAATCGTTTGGGATGAAACACGAGAAAAAGCATTACAACGTTTATCGAAAGCATTATCAGAGTATCGCATCAATGGTGTTACCACTAATATTGACTTCTTATATAATTTGGCCACTTGTGAACCTTTTGCCAAAGCCGATATTGATACCGGGTTCATTGAAAAAAATCATGACCTTATCTTTCATAATGACAGTCAGACATTAGCCAATGAATTACCAATGGCTGCACTATATTTAGTCTTATCACAAGCTAAAAATGCCGAATTAGCCGCAGCTAAAACTCATGATCCACATTCACCATGGAACAATACCAATGCCTGGCGTTTAAATGAAGCATCTATTCATCCATTCACTTTGTCGCATAATGACATTGAATATCAAGTCGTTGTTGAACAAAAACGCCAAGGCGTGAGCAGTTACTATTTGATCTCAATTGCAAGTGAAGGAGCTGTTGAAATTACCCTTGATTGCCAGGGAAATATAACTGGAGATTTGTTACAAGTTAGTATTGATGGTTATCGTAGTCATGCCACTATTGTTCACTGTGATAACAGAATAAGTTTATATCGTCAAAATGGCGTTTTTAATTTTATTCATATTTTGCCTGATTGTGGTGACAGCACGTCTGACGATGCTCATGGTGGATTAGTTGCGCCCATGAATGGCACTATGGTTAGTATATTAATAACCGCGGGTGATCTTGTCGAAAAAGATCAACCATTAGTCATCATGGAAGCAATGAAAATGGAACATACCATCAGAGCGCCAAATAAAGGTATTGTTGATGCGATATTCTTTAAAGAAGGTGAAATGGTTGACGGTGGCGCCGAACTATTATCATTGACAGCAGAGGAAGAATAGTTATGACAGCCGAGTCTTTAACGACTAATCAGATGCCAGCAAAAGTAAAAATTGTTGAAGTAGGCCCGAGGGATGGCCTGCAAAACGAAAAAACGCCTATAAGCGCTCAAGACAAAATTACGTTAATTAATCAGCTTTCTGAAGCGGGTGTCAGCTACATTGAAAGTGGTAGTTTTGTTTCCCCTAAATGGGTGCCGCAAATGGCAACGTCAGCGGATGTTTTTAACGGAATAACACGTGCTAAAAATGTCACTTATGCCGCACTTACCCCTAACATGCGAGGCTTTGAAGGAGCTATAGCAGTAAATGCCAACGAAGTTGCAATATTTGGTGCAGCGTCTGAATCTTTTAGTCAGAAGAATATTAATTGTTCGATTGAGGAAAGTTTAGCACGCTTTGAACCTATTATGACGGCAGCTAAAAATGCCAACATTCGAGTACGAGGTTATGTCTCTTGTGTTGTTGGTTGCCCCTACGATGGTTTAATTGATCCAGAGCAAGTGGCAACAGTGGCTGAAAAATTGTTCAACATGGGATGTTATGAAATATCTCTTGGCGATACCATTGGCGTAGGTACTGCGGCCAGCGTACAAAAGATGTTACAGGCGGTAAGTGCACGTATACCAACGGATAACCTGGCCGTACACTTTCATGATACCTACGGACAAGCGTTAACTAACATTTACACCGCACTTCAATCTGGAATTACGGTAGTCGATAGTGCCATTGCTGGATTGGGTGGTTGCCCGTATGCTAAGGGCGCATCTGGTAACGTAGCAACTGAAGATGTAGTTTATTTACTTAACGGGTTAGGTATAAACACAGGCATAAATTTTGATAAATTACTCAAAGCTGGCTGGTTTATCAGTGATATATTGGGCAAAGCACCAATTTCAAAAGTTTCAAACGCATATCGTGCACAGCGCTAATAGAGTACGAAGCTTAAATTCACAATAATTATGACCATAACAAATTGATATTAACCGTAAAAATTATAGGAGCAAATAATGGCAGGATTTGACAAAGTAGTGTCAAGCTACGAAGAAGCCATGGCAGGTCTAGAAGATAATATGACTGTTATTGCAGGTGGTTTCGGCCTTTGCGGTATTCCAGAAAACTTAATTAGTGAAATCAAACGTAAAGGTACTAAAGGTTTAACTGTCGTTTCTAATAATTGCGGCGTTGATGACTTTGGACTAGGGATCTTATTACCTGACCGTCAAATCAAGAAAATTGTTGCGTCTTATGTTGGAGAAAATGCAGAATTTGAACGTCAAATGATGGCTGGAGAACTAGAGGTTGAATTAACACCTCAAGGTACACTTGCTGAAAAAATGCGTGCTGGCGGTGCTGGCATCCCTGCATTCTATACCGCAACTGGTTATGGAACTCCCGTTGCAGAAGGTAAGGAAGAACGTGAATTTAACGGACGTAAATATATTTTAGAACCTGCTATTACTGGCGATTTTGCTATTGTAAAAGCATGGAAAGCAGATCGGTATGGCAATTTGGTCTTCAGAAAGACCGCCCGTAATTTCAATCCGTTAGCTGCCACAGCAGGTAAAATTACCGTTGTTGAAGTTGAAGAAATAGTTGAAGTTGGTGAATTAGACCCGGATCAGATCCATACACCAGGTATTTATGTTAACCGCCTTATTTTAGGCTCATTTGAAAAACGCATCGAGCAACGCACCGTTCGACCAGCTCATTCAGCTTAGGAGAGTATAATGGCTTTATCACGTGAACAAATAGCACAACGCGTTGCGCAAGAATTAAAAGACGGTTATTACGTTAATTTAGGCATTGGTATTCCAACACTAGTCGCAAACTACGTACCTGAAGATATTGAAGTAATGTTGCAATCAGAAAATGGTTTGCTTGGCATGGGACAATTTCCTACAGAAGATGAAATTGACGCTGACTTGATCAATGCTGGCAAGCAAACAGTAACAATGGCAACAGGCGCATCAATATTTGATTCAGCAGAGTCTTTTGCCATGATCCGTGGCGGTCATGTTGATTTAACTGTATTGGGAGCATTTGAAGTTGATAGCATGGGTAATATTGCTTCATATATGATCCCGGGCAAACTGATCAAAGGCATGGGCGGAGCAATGGATTTAGTGGCAGGTGCCGATAATATAATTGTAACTATGACTCACGCTTCTAAACATGGCGTATCTAAATTGTTAAACCAATGCACTTTGCCTCTTACTGGTAAAGGCTGTATTAAAAAAGTTTTAACCGATTTGGCATTTATGGAAATTAAAGAAGGTAAGTTTCATTTATTGGAACGTGCACCAGGAGTTTCTATAGACGATATAGTTAAACTCACTGAAGGGGAATTAGTAATACCTGATCACGTCCCTGAAATGTTGTTTTAAAAAACTTATACATTCAAAATACTTAATTCTTTGTTATAAAAATTTAAAGGGGCTCTGCCCCTTTAATGTCTGTCTATAAACATATACCTAACTAAAGCAAACTATTACTTAAAAGTTTCACATGTTGCAGCTAATTTTACTTATCAAAGATAAAACCTTAAGCCATTGTTAAATAATATAAAAATATAAAAATATAAAAAACACTAAACTGGATGCGAGGTAATAACAGTTTAAGTTGCATTTTGTCCTGTATTTAGTGATACTGGGCGTGACAAAGAAAAGGCAACACACGTGAAAACGTGTTACGCAAAACCACCGGTCTAAGGGTTACAAGTTTATTTTTAAATAAATGAGTTCGCCTACGACAGCGGAGTCACCTAATTTAAGGAACATCCTGTGCTTTTTTCCTTTCATTAACTAATTTACTGATTAAGGTTATTAAAATGAAAAAATTATTATTAGCTTCTACTATTACTGTTTTAACTATGACGTCTGTTGTAACAACGCCTCAGGCACAAGCTGCTAACATCGCTCAGAGCTTATGTGAGTATGTGGCTGCAGATGACAAAAAACGCATGCGTTCATTTTTAAAAACGAATAAATTAAAAATTCGTTCTATATTCAAGGGTATTAAATGTAATGGTAAAAACTTATTGGAATTCGCAGTTTCGAAAGGTTCAGTGCAAACAGGTACTTTGATGATTAGTAAATTACCAAGGAAAGTTGTTTCTGCCAATCTGGCGCTTATTCAAAATGGATCACAACTATTGTTAGACGCTGCTAACAAACGCGTTAGTAGATAAATAATATTTTCAAGTATAAGTTTATCTTGCGTAAGCTATGCAGTAATTGATTTTTTTACTCGTTAATAATTCTTATGTCATATAAATTAGCCA
This sequence comes from Alteromonadaceae bacterium, assembly GCA_013216015.1. Taxonomy (GTDB): domain Bacteria; phylum Pseudomonadota; class Gammaproteobacteria; order Enterobacterales; family Alteromonadaceae; genus JABSOI01. Next base: position 18,154 of record JABSOI010000013.1, read on the forward strand.
GCTTTATGCTGGCTTTTTTTTATCTTTCTTTCCTGATTTTATTGCTAATACCAATAATTAATATACTGGTCTACACAACCAAGTTCACATTCAGCTTTCTGCCTTCAGAGTTTAAACAAACCACCAAAACCTGCCATTTTTTATCATTTACAAAAGAAAATATCGACTTACTGCAACCTTAAATTAAAAAAAAGCTAAGAATATAGAAAGTATAAGAAAAAGTGATTACACTTTAATTATCAATTAATAATATTTACAACTTTCTTCTATGCCGAAAAAAAGAACCTATAAAGAGACCAAAAATGCACTGGTACTAACCGGAGGTGGGGCACGTGCTGCTTATCAGGTAGGTGTTCTTAGGGCAATAGCTCAATTTGTACCTCGTAATCACGGCATCCCTTTTCCTATTATCTGCGGAACTTCTGCCGGGGCTATCAATGCCGCCGCTCTGGCCTGTTACTCCTCTTGCTTTCATCTGGGAGTTAAAAAACTTGAATGGATGTGGAAAAATTTAAATACCTCAAAGATTTATCATAGTGATCCCATACGCGTATTTGGTTATATAACCAGAGGATTTGTTGCCGGTTTTCAAGCAGATTACGCCAATAAAACCGCAAGAAGTTTATTAAACAATGCTCCTCTGAGAAATTTACTAAACTCAGTAATAGATTTTAAACGTATTGAAAACAATATTCAACGAGGCTATTTATCTTCAGTATCAATCACTGCCTCAAGTTATTCCAGTGGCGATTCTATAAGTTTTTATCAATCCGAAAAAAACATATCACCCTGGTACAGAGCTAAACGTAGAGGAGAACCGAGCCAGATTAACAGTGAACATTTAATGGCTTCAGCCGCTATACCTTTAGTTTTTCCGTCGGTAAAAATTCGCAATGAAAATTTCGGTGATGGCTCAGTCCATCAATTATCTCCATTAAGCCCTGCTATTCATTTAGGTGCGAAACGTTTATTCGTGATTGGTGTAGAACAACCAAAAGAGCCAATTCATGCCATGGAAAACAACCCTCACCCCCCAACCTCTGCAACCATTGCAGGACACCTGCTTGATAGTGTTTTTTCTGACACATTACACAGTGATATAGAAAGAGTGAACCGAATAAATGACACCTTGTCATTAATTCCTGATGAGGCAAAAAGAAATACTGACGGTTTAAAGAAAATTGATAATCTATTGCTCAATCCTAGCCATGACTTTAATGCAATGGCGCTCGAACACTATGAAGACCTTCCCTTGTCAATTCGGTTATTACTAGGGGTTGCAGGTATCAACAAAGAATCAGAGTCGAGTATTATCAGCTACTTACTTTTTGAAAAGAGTTATTGCAATCAATTAATAAAACTTGGTTTTAAAGATGTTATGGAAAAAGAAAACCAAATTCGTACATTTTTATCGTTGCAAGATTAAGTTAGAGCTGATCAGAAAAATTTTATAAAATGATTTTAGACTAGGTCAGATTGAACAATCTAATATTCTCTTTTACCACAGAACGGTCTAAAATTTGTTGCTAAAACATAGATAAATTATATACCCATCACCATTCAAAATGCAGGTTTTGATTCGTTTAAAAAACATATTTACTGCGTTGCTGAATCTTAAATAAGAATAACTTATCCGGCGAATCAGCGTCTTGTAACTATGCTTTTTAATTCACCTCAAATTCCCGCATTTTGAAAGGTAACGGGTATAGACAGTCAAATTATTAGATAGTACCACCCCCAGCTCCGCTGAGACTACTAGCAAAAGTTTCCTCCTTTATCTTGTTATAGGTATTTTAAAACTAAACCATAAGAGCCAAAAGAATATCTGACAGTATTCTAAATAATATATCCTAATAAGTGTTGTGGTGTCTGGAAATTATTTTTATCAACTATGTACTTGATGAAAAAATGATGAGGCGGCACCAACTAATACCATTGGCTATGTATCGGTTAAGTGTTGCTACACCCGTAATTCATTGTTTTATTGATGTTTATTTGTCAGCTCAAGATTTCAGCGCGTAGGATGGGTAAGCCGCAGGCGTAACCCATCAAAATGACATCTTTTATCATTATTATCAGGTGGTTGCGTTATACAAAATGATGGGTTACGCCGTTGGCTAACCCATCCTACAATTATTATAGCAACACTTAACCGGGACATAGCCAATACCATTCGCATTGAATAAATGATCAATATTCAATGATTAGTGCATGGATGCACGTAAGTAGGATAACGCAGTTCACTATATTTTTGATAAATACTGCCAAGATTTATCAGCTCTTGAGTTAACCTACTCCCATAGGCACCATCTTGAGATTCAATTTCTTCAATAGCTAATTGATATTTTTCAACAAAGCTTTCTAAAGTTCTGTCATTAAAATCTGTTGGTTGTTTAGTTGAAACAGTTAATTGAGATAAATTTGAACCGACCTTCTCTATAGATGAAAATGAATAACTATTACTACAAAACAATATTACTAAGGTAAACAATACAAATTGTCTTTTTGTAAATACCCTCATAATTATTCCTTATACCCGTGGTCATTCGAAATGCTGGAATTTGAGGTGAATTTAAACGTTTATCTAAAAGGCGCTTGATTGAGCAATAGCTGGCTATTGGGATTGAAAGCAACGCAGTAGATGGACTTTTAAAACGCTTCAAAACCTGCATTTTGAATGATTACGGGTATATATATACGTTACACCACAGCAACCCACTTCCTAATGGAAGAAAAATTACACCGTAATCGAGAGATAATTATTTCTTTGGAGAATGCTTTTACAAAAGCTTTGTTATAATTTAGCGGTTTAACAAATGAAATTAATGAAAAAATCAGATTGTACGAAACAAACCGGATCCGTACATAAAATAACCACTCAATAGTTAAAGTATAGATGCGATTAAATTGATGTAAAGAATTCAGCTATAAAAAATATCAATTAATATTTTGTTACAGCTTCAACCGTCTGAAAACCTTGTTCCTACAAGGACAACATATTTTAAATGGCAATACTCTTAATTTACCACAGACTTTACAGTAACTTAGCTGTTTAATGGCGTTTTCTCTGATAAATATTTAAACATGATTTTCAAGCCATCACGTACCTTTTCATTATCCATTGAGGCAAATCCCAAACGTATGAATCTGTCTTGATCATTACTGAGTTCCAAATGAAAATGTGATTCTGCTAAAACAAAAACATCATGTTCTTTGCAATAACATTCCAATTTATGTGCCTCGTTTTTTACATCTAACCATAATGCCATTCCTCCAGCGGGCAAGTAATAATCTAATGCTATCCCCTGGTCTTTATATTTATTTAAAAGTACAAGTAAATAATCTCTGCGTTGTTGGTACAATTTAGTCATTTTTCTTAAATGACGTTCAAAAGCACCATCTTGCATCCACCGAGCAATAGCATCTTGCATCAATACATTAGGTTTGTGATTCATAATACTTCGGTAATTGATAATGGAGGGTGCGAGAGATTTATCTACCGCAATAAAACCGATCCTACAACCTGGGAACATGATCTTGGAAAAGGTTGATAAATAGATAACTAATCCTAATGGATCATCTGCAGCCATAGGAGCTAGTGGTTGACTGTCGTAATGAAATTCATGATCATAATCGTCTTCCACAATGACAATATTATGCTTAGCAGCAAGTGCATATATTGCTATTCGTTCATTTATAGGCAAAGTGACCGTTGTAGGGTATTGATGCAACGGTGTTAAGTAAATTAACCTAATTTTTTGTGTTTTAATAAGTTGAATTAAATGCTCTACATCAATCCCCTTCTGATGCTGCTTAATCCCAATTAAAGTTGCTCCGGTAGATTTAAACGCATTCCAGGCGGGCTTATAACCCAAAGATTCCACCAGCACTTTATCACCTGGTTTAAGTAATAACTGAGAGATAATATACAAAGCTTCTTGTGAACCATTAACAGCAATAATCTCTTTATTCGTGATAGAACGAATTCTGCGTAAGTATACTTTTACTTGTTGAATAAAATTATTATTACCTTCAATATTCCCGTAACTTAAATCCTGTAGATCTGGCCGTGACAAACTATCTGCCAAATAAGACTTGAATTCTTTAAAAGGAAAAACAGAAATATCAGGGATACCACCGGTAAAATTATATTTATATTCATGCGCTAATTTTGTTGGGACTACAACCGGGACTTTAGCGTTGATTTGCCATTGAAACTTCTGTGGTGCATCCTTTTTGGCAAGAGATAAATTCAAACTTGACTCAACAGGTAAACACGAAGCAACACGATACCCTTTACGTTCGAAAGACTCGACCCAACCCTGAGCAATCAATTCCTGATAAGCTGCCATATTAGTATGTCTATTTGTGCTTAACTGCTCAGCTAATTTTCTAGCTGAAGGTAAAGATTCATTCGCTTTTAATTGACCTGATTTAATCGCCTGCCTGATTGCACTGGCAATACGCAGAAATATTGGTTTGATTTTTGGGTCAATTACTAATGATAATGTTTTCACAATATTCTCCCACCCGATAGATTTAAAAAACCAGACAATCAAAACTGACATAGCATTACTGGTATTAGATTACTGGCATCGCAACTCTGGCATTACAACTCTGGCATTACAACTCTGGTATAGCAAAAATATAAAAACTGGTTGTTAACTTTATACCAGAATTTGTAAAGAATAATACAAACTTTATTGCTATGAAATTTAAAACATGAATAACCAACGCCCACAATTTAAACCAAAGCCTGTTAAATTAAAGTCTGACGACATATCTCTTAGACCTTTGTCTTTAGATGATGCCGATGGTTTTTATCAAGCAGGAAATTATCCTGAACTTTGGCAATGGGTTACGCCCAACTATTGTCTGTCGTTAGAAACCACAAAGCAGTGGATAAAAAAATCTTTACTTGAACATGCCCGTGATCAACATATCCCATTCGTTATTGTCGATAATTCAACCGATAACATCATCGGCTCTACACGATATTGTTCTATTAGGGCCGCTGATAGAAATATTGAAATTGGCCATACCTTTATTTCACCTGATTTTCAGCGAAGCCACGTTAATACTCAAGCAAAGTTATTACTGCTAACGCATGCTTTTGAAAAATTGGGTGCTATTAGAGTTGAGTTGAGAACCCATGAAGAAAATTGGCAATCAAGAAACGCCATTGAACGTATCGGCGCAAGTTTCGAAGGTGTTTTAAGAAACCTTCGAATTTTACGCGATGGCACAATACGCAATACCGCATTATTCAGCATTACTGAACAAGAGTGGCCTGAAGTAAAAATTGCCCTGCAACTTAAAATGAGTAAGATATAATTATGTACACACCTACAAATATGAAAATGCAACTAATTGAAGAAAGTCATCAATTTATAGATGAATTTAGTTTTGGTGTTATCGTGTCTGAATCACTTGATGCCACCCATCTGCCATTTTTACTCAATCAAAAAGAAGGAAACAACGGAGCTTTATACTGTCATTTTGCCCGTTCAAATAGTCATTGGAAAAGTCTTGAAGGTAAAAAAGTGCTTATTATATTTAATGGCCCTCACGCCTATATTTCACCTTCATGGTACGCAACAGGGCCGGCTGTGCCCACCTGGAACTATGCCACTGTCCATGTTTACGGTTACGTTGAAGTACTGGATCCAGAGCAAACTTTGGATATTGTGGAACAAACCGTCAATAAATATGAGCCGTCACTACTTGTTAAACGAAATATTGTTACCGAAGAGGTTCGTGAGAAATTAAAAAAAGGCATAGTGGCGTGCAAAATAGTTATTACCAATATAGAAGGTAAGCAAAAACTTGGGCAAGAGCGTTCAATTGATGATCAACAAGGGGTCGTCAAAGGCTTGCTTTCTTCTAACGACAGCAACTCAATAAACTTACTAAATTATATGACTAAAGGTAATATTGGTTTAGGAAAATCAACTTAAAGCAGACTTGTATTTTTTTACGATATTATACCAATTGGTATTAGTTGAAGTTATCAATAAGTAGCAAACATAAAAAAAGACAATAAACTTAAAATTTATTGTCTTTTCATTGAAGTAAACATTAATATCTTGTCGAACTTATTACATAAAATTCAAAGTTAATCTAAATGTTTTTCCAAAAATGTAGAAATTAATTCCATCGCATTTTTACGATTAACAGCATCATCTAAATGATGAGTACCAAATTTAAATAATTTGATATCAACTTTCTTACCGGCATCTTCTAATGCATCATGCATATCTTTAGACTGAGAATAATTAACACTTATATCTACCTTACCGTGAATTAATAGCACAGGCGCTTTAAATTCACTTGCATGATTTACTGGCGAAAGATCTTTAAGCTCATTTTCATCATCTGTCACTGCATTTTTTATATAATTTTTATAACCCCTGCGTCTCCAATCATTTAGAGTTGTTTTCATATTAGCTGCTCCTGCAATGCTAACAATACATTTAAATTTGTCAGGCGTTTGATATCCAGCCGCTAATGCGGCATAACCACCATAACTAGCACCTACAATACAGGCATTATCAGTATCAGCTTGCTTGGTATCTTTCAACCAAGCCATAGCATCCATTAAATCTGTCTGCATTTTTTTACCCCACTGATGGTACCCGGCAGTGTAGTATTTATTTCCGTATCCTGTTGAGCCTCTGAAATTTACTTGTAAGACTGCATAACCTCTACTGGCAAACATTTGAACATAGGGATTAAAATACTGACTATCTCTGGCAAACGGACCACCATGAGGAAATAAAACTACCGGAGGATTTTTCACGTTATTAGGTAGGGTTAAATAACCATGTAGCTTCATACCATCACGGGCTTCAAAGTCAAAAGGTTGTACTTTTGCTAACTGGGCGCTATCTAAATCAGGAAACTGCGTATACCAGGGTTTAATTTTGTTAATTTTCTTATCATAAATATAAAACCTGCCTGGTGCGGTATCGCTAACAGCAGAAATTATATAACGCTGTTTATTGCGGTCCCAATCATAAAGACTCGCTTGTAAATTGCTTTTACTAAAAATTGAAGTGATTTGTTGGGCAAATTTAGTGTTATTTTCATCAAAGTAAACTCGCTTGATAAAATTGTCATTGTATTCAAAACCAACTACAGAGCGTTTTTTACCTTCTAAACGAGTTATAGCTCCAGTAACGTCTAAAGTACCGGGTGCTTCTCCCAACAGTTCATATTCCCCGCTGGCAATATCAAATCGCCATAAAGCAGCTTTATTCAGTTTATAATCAGATATTACAATAATACTGTTTTTTTCCGGCTCATATACAACAACCTCAAAAGTTTCTGTTTTATATGCTTCGTAAGTCTTAACCATCTTCCAGTCTGCATCAATATTTTTGCGAACGTATATATATTTTTTGTTTACTTTCTGATTTTTATCTGAGCCAAGACCTAATAAAACTTCACCAGATTTATTAACCCCCCAATGAAAAATGCGGTTAGTGTTAGCTATATGTTTCTCAAATTCACCTGTATTAACATTTACTTTAAAAACAGAAGAGTAATGATTATCACGTTCATCATTCATTGTTACCAGAACATGATTTGGTTCATCTTCAAGCAAACTTTTTAAGCGGGGACTTTTCAAATAAAAAGTGGAAACTTTGTCTTTACGTGATTTTTTTCTCAGTTCAAAAACATCACTTCCATCTATTTTAGCCGAATAAATATGACTTGACCTAACTCGTAAGTTGCCCCAATCATCTATACGTAAAGGTTGTGAAACCGTCACTAAAATCCGTTCGTTATTTGCCCAGGCAATACTTTCTATTCGGTACTTTTCACCACCTAATTGCAATAAAAGCTGCATTTTAGTTTTACCATCAAATGGAAATATCGCGACTTGGGTTAAATCTTCCTGATTTAAAATAACCGCAATATTCTCACCGTCAGGAGAAATGCTTGGTTGTTCAACCATAGGCATTTGATTAAAGAATTTAAGTGGAATAGAGGCTTCTTTTGCATTTAAATTTGTTGATAATAAAGATATTGAAATGAGTATAAATAAAAATCGTAGCATTATTAACTTCCAACGTTGTGAGGTTACTAAACTGTGTAATTGAAACAGAATGTTACTAAAATATAAATAAAAAAACAATACTAGTGTCCGTCCAGAAACGGATGTTAACTGTGGACGTCCCACTGGCACAATTTGAACACCACTAGATAGGGTTATTTAGAATGACTAAACGCCCATATCTAGTAATGTTCATCTTGCACCATTGGATCGCCCTCGCTACGACCCCGTTTCTGGACGGACACTAGCTATAAATCAACCCAAATACTTTTGTAGAGCCTCTGCTAGTTGCTCTTCAATTTCTACTAATTCATCCTCAAAAAAGTATTTCTCGGTATCCAGCGGTTCCAGGCAATCAATTTTATTTTCAGTTTCATTATATTTTGCGTGAAAAATCCGGTCCATCCACTTCATATTACGTGCTTCAGTAAATTGCAAAGCAAAACACTTTTCGCCATTAATAAATGATATACCCAAAACTGCAATTTTCCCTTCTGAAAGTGAAATTAAAATGTGACGGCACGGACGGTTAATTAATGCCAGTGAGCGATAAACTAAATTAAATATCTCTTCTATTTTAGCCACGGGTGCCCCGTAATAATGATGTTCCCCGGTTGGACGCGCGAAATACATTGAATGAAAACCCACAGACACCATTCCAAAAACTTCGGCTAAATCGATCCAGTTCCTGGCCGTTTTTCAACGTCAACTTCACCTTTATCGTTTGTAAATAACCTGAATTCGGGATAAGCAGCACTTGCTCAACACTTCCTTTTTTCCGATTTTCTGCGTTAAAACAATGATAAATAGCCAGCTATTAATCAATGTTTTGCCTTGATAATCGAAAAAATGAAGCATTGATTGAGTATCAAATATCACAATAGTATGGATTACATTCTTCTCATCTATTAACCTATTGATTTTACGTGGCTATCAAGTACTCATTATCCCGAATTCAGGTTAAATAGGCTTATGTGATGCATGATCGGACTTTGCGAACGAATAACAACACCGTAATTTTGCAGGGGACGAATTGCGGCAATGGTACTTGGATTTAACAATTCACGGGTCTTGATAAATGAGCCATCCAAGCAAGTCGAATACCGTTGTCACGCATAACATCAAAAAGTTCCAACATAGAATTGTATTTTTCGCTCAAGAACATTCCTGGCTGAAATGTTAAAGAACGTGTTGCTAAACGACATTTTTAACATACAACATACTTGGATCTTCAATTAAAGGCATAACTTACTGCGCTAAACGGCTTGCTGGCATATAGCCGCCTCACCACCAGTGTGAGGGAAGTTTTTTATTTCTGTATGTTTTCGAACATAATCATGAATTTGTTTAATATCTTTTTGAATAAACATATCTTCATCGCCACGCACTTGTGCATGACGGAAACAATAAGTACAAAAAGAAAAGCAACTTTGGGTTGTTTTATCGAAAATAGGCTGGCATTGAGGATATTTATGTTGAGAGCCGTCAAGAAACTCAATTTCACCTTCATCATTTTCAAACTAGGTTTTTTTTAATTGCTGGTTGCCATCGTGGGGATTGGTTCTTCCCATATAATCAAGTGCAATTTGCGTTCTTGCATCAGCAGTGGTTGCATCAACATATTTTTGTGTAGTCTCAGGATCAATCATACCCGGTTGTGCAAACACTAGATGGAAAATAGAATCATTGAGATAGTTATCCCAGTTAATACTATTCAATGAATGACGTGTGGCTAAAAACCGATAAACTTCAACAAAAAATTCGCGTTCAGCAATATTACCTATTTCAATGCCATTTTTAGATAAAATAGCACACACTTCTCTAAAATCGGATAAGCCGGAATAACGATCTTTACCCTTAAATCAAAATGGTTTATCTGCTAAAAAGTCTGAATATTCACGATAAGAAGAAGGTAAACGACTCAATAAACCTTCGAATAATAAATGTTCACTGCTAATAATATCTCTACACTCTTGGTTATACCCGTAACGTTGCATAGTATTTTCAATATCAGATGCAGTAACCAATAAAAGTTTTTGTTTTTTGATCCTACCTTCGTCATCGCTAACAACATTAATAGCCACCGCCTCAACAGGTTTAAATTACCCCATAGCTTCATTCCTTACCTAACAATTTGATTTTGTATGTAATTTTAGTACTGCTGGATATTTAAAGAGATATTGTTTTTTATACTAGATATAAGTAGTAACTATACCAAGTTCGACAGGATTAATTATCCAGAAGCGTAACCCATTAAATGAACTTAAAAATATCTTTAATATTAAATACGCTTGTCAGCCAATTTACTCAAAGGGTGTAAGACTGAAACATAAGACTGGAATATAAAACATAACAAAAAGCAAGAAATGCCAACGTCCACACCCCGGTCAAAATATAACCAATTGGTCGGTTTTATTCAAAACAAAAACGCTAACTAATCTTCCTTATTAATCCTTACCAACGTCTAATTCATCTTATTAAACTTTCGTTACAATAATTTTATACCCAAAATAAAAAATCCCAAACAAAAATAAAACAATCCTACAAAAACCAACCACAAGGAAATAAAGGGCTACCAACCAATAACTTAAAAATTCTCATGTGTGTTTTTATACAAAACAAAATAATCACCGTCATTTAAATTGGTCTGATTTGTACTAAAAATTGTCGGTTTTTGACTATTAAAACCCGTTGTCACCTGTAAATATGAATGAGCCTTCAGAAGACAGGTATTGGCAGGTTGACCAAATAGTCAATAAAAGACGGACCTATTAACTCCCAAATAAATAGAAGAAAAAAATATAATCATTTATAAAATAGTAGTAGGAAGTAGTAATGAATATTTCAAAACCAATGGCTGCGGCCATCACCCTTGCTTTAACAACAACAACATCAGTTATGGCAATGGGTAATGATGTTAAAATTAAAAATAGAACTGAGACTGGCCGACCAGCATTTGTTAAAGGTAAACTAGGTGAAGTAGCTCGGGGAAGTCATGTTTCAGCGTTAAAGAAAATGATGAGGGAACAGGCTGGTTATCGCTCCAATGGTAATGAAGAATTTAAAATAAAGCGTGAATGGACTGATAAATTAGGTAAAGGCCATCGCCGGATGAGTCAAACCATTAATGGTCTGGAAGTTTATGGTACCAGTATGGTTATGCATACTGATAAAGTCACTGGTGAAAGCGCCACAGGCGAAAAGTTAACTAACATTTACGCTGTTTCAGGTAAATTAGCCATTAACCCTGAATCCCAAGACCGTGTTAATACACGTAAAGCTAACAGGCAAAGCCGCAAGCGTGCAAAAAAACTTGCCAGCAAATTGGGTGATATTCAAGGCAAACCTGAATTGTCGTATATCTATCTGCCATTGACAGATGAAACAAAATTAGCCTGGAAAATTCAAGTAACCTGGAACAATGGCAACAATGATTTCGGTGATGATATTTTATTCTATGCCACTGATTCAAACACATTATTAACTCGCCATCCACAAATGCATCAGGCTAAAAGCTGGAAAACCTATAACTTCAATAACGCAAGTTCAAATGTAGGTCCGTCAACTCAACCAGGTACATTAATGTGTACCAATACCCAAAGTTGTGGCGATAGCTCGGCACAACGTGCGCATGACGGTGCTTCTTCGGTATACGATTTTTATAATGTTCGATTTGGTCGCAACAGTATCGATAACAGCGATATGACTGTAGAGTCTAGTGTTCATGTTGGCAATAACTACGGTAATGCATTTTGGTACAATGGCCAAATGTGGTATGGCGATGGTGACGGCACACAGCTAAAAGATTTAACTTTGGCACATGACGTTATCGGTCACGAATTACAACACGGTGTAACAGAAAGAACTGCTGGTTTAGTTTATCAAAATGCATCAGGTGCATTAAATGAAGCATGGTCAGACATCCTTGGCGTTGCATCAGAGTCTTATATGTTAGGTAACACTCAGCCAGATTGGGGGCTAGGTGAAGAAGTAATGGTTCAGGGCGGTGCATTACGTTACATGAATAATCCAACACAAGATGGTTATTCAACCGATTGGTACCCTGACCGTATTAGTTTCACTAGCAATCCTTCCAGCTCAAATGACTACGGTGGGGTTCATGGTAACTCTGGTATCGCTAACCTGGCATTTGTACTGGTAGTTGATGGCGGCACACATCCTCGTGGAAAATCAAGTGCTGTTGTACCTAGCATTGGTTTAGCAAAAGCAGAGCAGATTTTTTACCGTGCATTAACTACTTACATGAATTCAAGTACTGACTTTGCTGGTGCAAGAACAGCAACGTCTCAAGCTGCATCAGATCTTTATGGTTCTACAGAAGCAACAGCAATAGAAACAGCATGGTGTGCTGTGGGTGTTGGTACTTGTCCGGGTACTGGTGGAGGTGGAGGTACAGATACACTTGAAAATGGTGTAGCTAAAACAGGCCTTGAAGCAAGCTCTGGTTCTGAACTAAGCTTTACGATGGAAGTACCGGCTGGAGCAACCGACTTAAGCTTTACAATGTCTGGTGGTTCAGGTGATGCAGATTTATATGTGAAGTTTGGCTCTGCGCCAACAACCAGCAGTTACGATTGTCGTCCGTATAAAAATGGTAATAGTGAAAGTTGTTCAATTTCAAACGTACAAACGGGTACTTATCACGTAATGATGAGTGCTTACTCAACCTTCTCAGGTGTTAGCTTAACGGGTAACTATACTGAAGATTCTGGTGGAACAGGTGGAAGTGGCTCAGCATCAGACATCAGCGTTGGTAGAAAGGCATGGACATATTATACCCTTGATATCCCGGCAGGTATGAAAACACTTAATTTTAATTTAAGTGGCGGAACTGGCGATGCAGATTTGTACATTAGACGTGGTGCTAACCCAACAACATCTACATATGACTGTCGTTCGTGGGAGAGTGGTAACACAGAAAGCTGTTCATTTACCAACCCAACAGCTGATACATGGAATATTGGCATTTACGGTTACACAGCAGCAAGCGGCATGACTTTAAATGTGGAGTGGAATCCTTAAATAAATGCTAAATAATATTCTAAGCTAATTTAAGTTGAACACTTAACGTTTAAATAGTTAACGTTTAAATAGTTAACCTTCAGATAAGAAAAAGCCCGATGTAAAATAACGTCGGGCTTTACTATTATCTCCAAAATCAATCCAAAAACTTTATAAAAACAATCCGGTTAAAAATTTTATTAATGAAATTGTAATAAATAGTGCGATACGAATATAAGTCATTTATTTTCGACTATTCTTTTCTCTTCACTAAATTGAATTGAATTTTGAGAACAATAAATGCTGACCAATAAAGTTTGCGAGCTATTCTTATTTCACTGCCAACATAATAAACAACTATCCCCTCACACCATCAAAGCTTATGAACAAGATTTAACCACCTTCAATGAATTAACCAAAACCCAGGAAATAGAATGTTTTGATAAAAAACAACTTCAAAACTACGTAATGCAATTACACCAAATGGAGCTGAGCGTACGCACAGTAAAACGCAGAATTGCCTGTTTAAAGTCAATGTTCAGATGGTTAGAACGTGAAGACATTATTGATATTAATCCTTTTCATAAAGCTGACATAAGCATAAAAACACCAAAACAGCTACCGAGAAATATTCCTAAAAGCAATTTAAGAAAGATGCTTAAATCTGCAAGGGCAAATTTAAACCTGACCAAAGAAGACAGTTATCATTTATCAACACTTATACCCGTAATCATTCAAAATGCAGGTTTTGAAGCGTTTTAAAAGATTATCTACTACGTTGCTTTCAATCCCAATAGCCCGCTATTGCTCAATCAAGCGCCTTTTAGATAAACTTTCAAATTCACCTCAAATTCCCGCATCTTGAATGACCACGGGTATAGAAGCTTAATTTCCACACCAAAACAAGTGAACAAATTAACCTGCCTACTGGCTGTAGAATTATTTTTTTCTACAGGAATGAGAGTTAGCGAGTTAGTTAACGTAAAAATTAATCATATTTTTTTAAGTGAAAAGAAAATCAAAATACTGGGGAAAGGACAAATAGAAAGGTTTGTGTTTTTACCAAATAAAGAATTAACAGACCTAGTAAGTTCATACCTGTCTTTAAGAGAAATAACCAAACCAACACATAACCTTTTGTTAATAAATAGCAGAGGCAAAGAAGCATCTCCCCATTTCATCCGAAAACTCATCAGACAGATGTCCAGTTTGGCCAAAATAGACAAAATAACACCACACATGTATCGACACTCGGCAGCATGCCAGTTACTGGAATCAGGCGTTGACATTCGCTTTGTACAACGATTACTGGGCCATCAAAGTATTCTTACTACACAGCTTTATACGCATGTTAATGATAGTGTTTTACAGAAGAAGATAGCTAAGGCAAATACTAGGGGGAGTATTTTTTATTTACAATCTCGTAGTTTATACATTTATATAACCTATGTAACCATATATATATATTACAAATAATTAACTAATAAAGCATAATATGATCAAAGTTGACCCTACATAATATCCGAACAGTTAATACCCAATATTAAACAATAAAGATCAAAACTCAGCCTCAACTTTAAACTGCATCAATTTTTTAGTAATAGGGTGATTTATTTCTAAGAATTCCGCATGCAGATATAAGCGTTCTGCCTTTCTTCCATACATGTCATCACCTAGAATCGGCATATTAAACCCTTGTGAATGTGCGCAATGAACACGAAGTTGATGAGTTCGTCCTGTCTTGGGGTATAAATGCACTTTGGTTTGCTTATTCTTCTGCTCTAATACCTGCCATTTTGTTTCTGATAACTTTCCATACTGATGACAAACTAATTGCCTTGGCCTATCCTCAAAATCTCCCCGTAGAGGCAAATTTATAACACCTTCACTTGGTTTTAATACTCCTTCTATTATGGCAACATAACGCTTTTTTACAGTCCGATTAATAAATTGTTTCTGTAAGCTTTTATGCGCTCGCTTAGTTAAAGCAATAACCATTAAACCTGAGGTAGACATGTCAAGTCTGTGCACAATTAATGGACCAGTTGCTTTAGGAAATAGTTCTTTGATTCGCAGATAGACAGAATCTGAGATATTTTTTCCAGGTACGGATAAAAACTCGGCTGGTTTATTGATCACCAACATATCTTCATCCTGATAAACAATATCGATAGTTTTTCCTTTTGCAGGGTTATTCAATAATGGATTTTCATCCATGGATATCCCCTCCAGCATATGTCCCAGAATTGGTTGGCATTTACCCTGACATGCAGCATAAAAATTTTTGTGTTGCCGAATTTCTGATTTAGGCGGTTCCCCCCACCAGAATTCTGCTAAAGCCAGAGGTTTCATTTGCCATTTAAAAGCATAATGTAGCAATTTAGGTGCGGCACATTCGCCAGAACCTGCTGGTGGTGCAGGATGAACTGTATCACTGAAAATATCGCCTAAGCTTTTCTTATCACCTTTAATATTTAAAAATTGATATTGTTTGAATAACTTTTGCTGCAAATTGTTGGATAACGTTTTGCGTTTATTTTTCAACAAAGTAATTTCATCGGTTAACTTATTTAACCTTTGTTTTGCTAGCGTTATCTTGTCATCCCAATAAATTTTTAAATCTCTTAACTGGTTTTTATCGCCAATGCTCTCGTTACTGAGTTTTGTTTTTAATTGTAAAAAATCAGCAGGGCTGAGTGTTATTTCCGCCGAAACTCTTTGCGCTTTCCTGTCTTTTCGGCCTGAAATTATGTGATTTCTATGCGCTTCAATTTTCACATTAGCTGCATTTTCTTCTGCGGCTAATAGCAGACTAAATTCTGAAATTTCAGGATTTCTCTCTAAATGTTCAATCTGAGCGTTTATCTGATTAATGACTAATTGCCCTTCTACCAAAAAACCATCTTGAGCAAACATATCAAACACAGGGGGTACAAATTTGGGGAGATGATTCTGAGCCGCAACTTTTCCAGAAAAAGCAGATAAATAGCCTATTTCACCCTGGGCATTTTGCACCAGTAAAATGCCAAACATCTTGCCAACAGCCGATTCAGCATGACTCGGTTCACAAGTGCCTACCAAACCAAAATTATGTTGCCATTGTGTTTGGGTTTCAAGATGATGTTGCAATTCGCTCACCGCTAATAAACACAAAGGATGAGGGTCATAATAAAAAGGAAAGGTAAACTTCTGGGGTAAAGTATATTCGTCAATTGATTGTGTAAAAGAGGTAAAACAATTTTCTGGGGAATGCATATTATGATCTATTGTAATGAGCGCTCAGGCTCGGACGACAAACTTTACAGATAGTGACTCTGGTTAGTTGCTCTGGTTAGCTACTTAAGTTAGTTACGAATGACAATTTTAACCTTTTTGTATTAACATTTCACTAAAAACAAAAAAGGGCAATAACACTCTCATGTTATTACCTTTTTAATAAAATAGTAAGTAATCACTTGATGATTTTCAGAAACCATATTGATGTTAATAAAGTTAAAACGACTAACCTCCACCAAAAAAGACAGCTTCATGATTCTCATGCCACAAAGGGTATTTAGACATTACTTTTGTGAACATTGGGCTTTGAAGATAGTTATTGAGCCACTGCCTAAGTTTAGGATAAGGCGATTGCAAGTACCATTGCCGCTCTACCCTGGCAAATTGTCGAATAAAAGATAACAGCGCGAGGTCTACCAAACTTTCCTTTGCTGAAAAAATAAAGTCGTGCTCGCTTAAACGTTGCTCTAAACTTTGTACATACACTTCACATGCTTGTCGACATTCTGTGATCGTATCTTCATGATAACGTTTGGCACATTTGTATTTTTCTAAACAAACTTTAAATTCATTATCAAACCTAGCAATTAACTTAAGCATGTTTACTAAGGCGCTAGGATCATGACTTTGCAATAGATCATCATGATCACTTTTTCCTAATGCCCACAGCATGATATCTAAACTTTCATCAATAACAGTGGTTTGCTCAACCACTAAAACAGGCACGGTCCCTTTGGGTGATACAGCTATCATTTGTGCTGGTTTATTGCTTAATATCACATCACGCAATTGGACTTGTTGCCTTGCTTTAAATATCGCTATTCTGGCTCGCATAGCGTAAGGGCAATTTCTCAAAGAATAAAGTATGGGCGTTGTCATGGTTTAATTCATCGATGTTTTGTAAAGATTATACCTCTAAACGGGCTGATAAACGGCCTGAAAATGCAGGATCGAGCTAATAATCTACTTTAACGATATTCATCGGGTAAAGATACGGGTAAAATACCCCCTTTAAAATTTTAACTGACAAAAAGTTGTATAAATAAATGGATCAAAAAATTGAATTATTAGCCCCCGGTGGTGATGTCGATGCAATTAAAGCGGCAATTATTGCAGGTGCCGATGCAGTATATTGCGGCTTAGATACCTTTAATGCACGTAACCGCGCAGCTAATATTTCATTTGATGAACTTGTTGGTATTATTCGACTTGCACACCAGTATCAATGCCAAATTTTCCTCACCTTAAATATTGTTATTTTAGAACGAGAATTTAAGACGCTTGCCAAGTTGTTAAGTAAGCTTGTTAATACCACATTAGACGCGGTTATTGTGCAGGACATCGGCATGTTTAACCTGATTAAAAAGCATTTTCCAACGCTGGATATTCATGCATCAACTCAAATGACAACGCATAATGTGGGACAGATCCCTTTCTTAAAAAAGTTGGGAGCTTCAAGAGTTAATTTATCAAGAGAATTAAATTTACGGGAAATTACCGCAATGACCGCAGTTGGGCGCGAGCATGATACGTTAACAGAAGTGTTTGTACATGGCTCGCTCTGCGTCGCTTTCTCTGGTTTATGTTATTCAACCTCAGCCAGTGTGGGTAATTCAGGCAATCGTGGTCGTTGTAGCCAGGCTTGCCGTGAAGAATATGAAACAACCCCTACCGGTAATAATTTTCCGTTAAATATAAAAGATAACTCTGCATTTTTTGATCTGCCTGCTTTGATCGAGGCGGGTGTTCATTCGTTCAAAATAGAAGGCCGTATTAAGGGCGCAAATTACGTACACACGGTTGTTGACAGTTTCCGTAAACAAATTGATGGTTTTGTCGAAACAGGAGAGTTACTTGAAGATGGAGAACGGCTTTATAAAGTATTTAATCGTGATTTCTCCAATGCTTTTTTAAGAGGCGACTTAAATCAATCAATGTTTATTGATAATCCGCGTGATAATTCAACAGACCATGCTATTGATAAAAGTAATGCCATTTCAGTAGTGCAAATTCATGAGGTTGAACAAGACCTTCATAATGTTAAAAACCAGATAAATGCCACAGTAAACGAAAAGATAAAACACTTAAGTATTGATAAAATACCCCTGACATTAAACTTTTCTGGCGAACTAAATTCTCCATTAACCATAACAATTACCACTGAAGACAATTCGGTAGAGCAAGCTTTTAATAAAACAATGACTAAGAAGAAAAGTTTTACAGTAAAATCAGTAAGT
Organism: Alteromonadaceae bacterium; assembly: GCA_013216015.1. GTDB lineage: Bacteria > Pseudomonadota > Gammaproteobacteria > Enterobacterales > Alteromonadaceae > JABSOI01. The sequence continues at coordinate 36,748 of JABSOI010000013.1, forward strand.
TTATTGGCAAAAAGCGATAGCTTCAGTATTGATAAAAGTGCAATTGAAAAACGCTTTAAAAGCTTGAACAATGCACAATTCAATCTTCAAGCATTATCAATCGACGACTTGGCAGAAGGATTAAGTATCCCTTTTAAAGAGTTAACTTCGTTGAGAAAACAAATAACGCTTTTATTGAATAATTCTAAACCGATATTACCAGCAGTTGAATTACCACCGCTGGCACGACATCCCAAACTTACGGTAAATGGCGAAAATGAGGCCGAAACTACCGCTAAGTTATCGATATTAATCAGTGATGAAACAGATCTCGGTTTAGCAGAAATAACTGATGCAGATATTTACTTTAAACTACCTGACGCCTTTAAACGTGGTTGTACAAAATATATTGATTTCCTCACAGAAAACCCTCGTTTAATTCCTTGGTTTCCTGCCGTGTTAATAGGTAAAGATTATGATGTTGCTGTCAATATTTTGGAGCAAGTGAAACCAAAATTGATCGTCACAAACAATACAGGCATCGCTTATAAAGCCTATGAATTGGGAATTAAATGGATAGCAGGGCCATTTTTAAATACCACCAATTCCTACGCCCTAATGGCATTAAAAGAAGATTTCGATTGTAGTGGTGCATTTATTTCTAATGAAATAAATAAACAGCAAATGAGAAATATTGCCCGTCCGGAAAACTTTAAACTGTTTTACAGTATTTATCATCCGATCTTGTTAATGACCAGCAGACAATGTTTTTTCCAACAAAGTGTTGGTTGTGATAAACCGCGAATAGATAATGGTTGTATGCTTTCATGCGACAAATCAACCAGCATTACCAATCTTAAAGGTGTGTCGTTTGCCATAGATAAACAAAAAGCAGGCTATCCGAGTATTTATAATCAGGATCAGTTTTTAAATATGGAGATCATTAACGATCTTTCAGATTTATTCGATGGCTTTTTAATTGATTTAACCAACATTGGTGCCGGTGACAAACAATCACCTGACAAAGAGGCATTAATTAATCAGTTTGAACAACTGCTAAAAGGTCAATCAAATGTGGTGCAAACACTTAACACTATGGTGCCTGAGTCAACAGATAGTCAATATCATACTGGTTTGTAATTTATAACTAGGTAGGCTGGTGAGTTAAAGAAATATATTTCCCAGTGCTATTGGTAGCCAAAGAAAATTAGATAACACATTGATATTGTTGTTTTTAAATGGAGGCTTAGAACGTGCTAGTGGTTTTGTGAAACCAAATTTATGGGATATTCATTTAGGACAAAATTACTTTTAACTAGAAACGCAGTTTACGGTTGAACTTTTTAAAGATAACGTTAATTTCACCTTTGATTTCTTTAGCTATTTCCAAATGTGGATCTCTTCCAAGTTGGAGAATATAGAGAAACTGAAGTGACATAGTTAATTTTGTCACCGACATAAAGGTGTTATTACGTACCTTATAATTTGTAGATAACCTTCATTTTATACGGAACTTAAATAGAGTAAACTTTCTTCTTAACATTGTAGATTGATTTAACAGTTAAACCAAAATTTTTCTGTAACTGTTTTTGTAAAGTATCAGAGTTTTTACTTGATTCAATATATTCTTCTATAAAAACTTTCGTAATGAAGCAAAAACACCCCACGGGGATGGTATCTCAATGTGTCCACTTCCAGCTATCAATTTTTCTAATCTTCTAAATAAAATCTCTGGTGTTTCATTCTGAATTTCCATAGGCAACTTTTCTCGACAATTAGACATATATATTTTTTTCCCTCCGTGTTTATAAATATAAGCAAATCCAAATTCAAAATCTAATACATCAATAATCTCACATGCAATGCATGGAAGTGAAGATAGCACTTTCATTTCTATCCCCTTGCAACAACTAATAATTTGCGCCATAGCATCAGAATTATATACAGGTAGTCCTTTAAAATATGGAAAATCCATTTTTTATCCTTTTTTATTTTGATAGAATTTTCTTTAAATAAAACCATTTAGTCTATAGGTAACTTACCTATATATTAAATGGTGATAAATATTAAGTCATATCGCAGTAGCTTTAAGACTGCCTTTATGTTTTAACAAGCCATGTAAATGATGATGATTTATCGTGTGTGTATTGATTATCTTATCTGAATTTATCCGTTAGATCAGCGGTTCCTCCTTAGGATCAAAATCTCCAGTCCCAAGATCGGTGCGCATAGTAATATCTGCAGACAAACCGTAATGATCAGATAAATCTAAGAATGAAGTGCCAGCAAAATTATAAGCCGATTTAAATTTGTGAATCTTTAGATTACCTGTTGTAACACCAACACCCCGGCGGCTCACGAGAATGTAATCAAGCCACTCATTAGGCGCCTTCGGGTATCGATATTTACACAATTGATTTTCATCAGGAGATGAAGTGAATCCGGCAGGGCGTTTCCCAACGAACTCCGCTCTGAGAGTAATTTGAGCCGCAGCTAATTCGTCAGCATCATTAACAGAGCAAATATTGAAATCACCCGCGATGAGGACAAGACCTCCATCTGCGCGACTATCCGTTGTGAAATCGCTCAAAACAGCTGATAAGGATTGCAACTGGCCTTCTCTAACCTTGCGCTGCTTCGCGCCACGATCCGCTTGTAAATGCGTGGCGGCAAGATAGATGTTTTGCCCGTTTTTGGCAAATTTAACAAGGCGGGCACCTTTTGCAGCCAGAGAATCATCCCCACATGAATCAGAATATATCAGCTCACCTATAGCCTCGAATGAATGTCGACTCACGACAAAAACACCGCCATTAGATAGAGCCATTGGCTTGTCGATCACATTTGTTGCGTAGGGATATCCAACTTTTTTCATACCTCTTACAATAATATCACGAGCTTCACTATCAAAACCTTCGTTAAAGATGACAACATCATATTCTCCTGACTTTGCTATTTCTGCTGGTATAAGCTTTGAACGCTCAATTTGTGCATGTTTCATAATAAGCTCCGGGAGCATCATGACATTATAGGTTAACACTTTGACATTGTTCACATTAATCTACACTTTATTGGTGAGGCAATAAATTTTCAAATAAAACCCCTGACGCCATGTTCTCTGCTTCCATTTAAATATTTTTTCTTAGAGTAGCGATTCATCGTCCTTAATCTCTATAGTCACAAGATTGAGCAAAACTTCGTCTCCACTCAAAGATGATTTCTCCAATTTAATATCGCCGGTCACCGTCACAATCTCCGAAGCCCCATGGAATATTCCATTTAAAGGTGATGGAGGCTCCGGACCCATCGGTCGCCGTATATTTAAGACTCCCTTGAGTTCCTGCAGACGCATCGTTATTACCACGCGTAAAAAATACACTGGTTGTCGTCGTCCGTTGTTTAATATTTTCCTTATTGTAAACTCCGCCATAGTCCATTTTTTCGTCCCCTGCGGTAAAATCTATTTTAGTGTGGTTTTTTGCTGCAACTCTAAAGTTTTGTGCTGCTGCCATAGTATTCTCCTGTTAATAATTAGTGTCTTGAATTTATATTTTAAATATTATTAGATTTATATTATCGAGTGACTTATTAATACCTTACTTGGTTATTATCAAAACTACTGGATAAGACCTTATATTTATATCATTTCCAATTTAATCTAAATATATACCCAAGCTACTTGGAAATGCAGGTTCAGAGCTAAGCTAGGACATCAGAGCAAGGCGCAACATGCATATAATGGTTGTTCCCTTGTAAAGTGTTGCAACGCAGCACTGGTGTTCTAGCTTAGCTCCCTTCGGGCAAGGCGATAAACGGCTATCTCCTGCGTTATTAAATCTCAAAAGGGAAAAACCATTTATAAAATTTAATGCCTTGAATATAGCCGTTTATCGACTTGCTGAATCCTGCATTTCCAAGTAGTTTGGGTATAGGTACGTTACCTATCAACAGACCTTCAATAGCCCGTTTTTATTGAGGTTTATAATATAAAGTTTGTTGGTTAGAAATTAACCTGCCACGATGGACGTAACTATATTTTAGTTAAATGAACGGTAGACATTTAGTAGACGGTGAGCTTTATGAGCCACTTAATCGACAGCTCGCCATAAATAATGCAGAACACCATTGATCTTAATGAACACTTCATCAAGAAACCGAGTATCCCCAAATTTTCTCGGTTTTTCTTTAACGTGTTGCAATATCTTTGACCGAATTTTCCGCACCAATTTCTTATTGTTTCATAACTGAATGTGATCACAAGTGCGGGTAGCAGCTCTTCAATATCCCGAAAGCTAAGCGTAATTCTGTGGTAGAGCCAGCCTGCGTGGCTAATGATCTGGGATGAATAGCGATAACCGAAATAAATATTAGTATCTTTCATATTAGAATTATCGGATTTTCTTCAATATATCGGCAACTTGACAGTACCCTCACACTAAGTGGATGGCTCGACGCATATTGCCCTTAATTGGCTTAAACCGAGAAGTGCTTACCGCGAAGATGTGGATGAAGTTAACGGTTAAAAATCAAAGCGAGATAAGAAATGAATTTGAACGCTTGTTGAGGCACGATTTCTATCAACTATTAAGCGCTCACGGCACTTTCGTTCGCAGAAACGCGCATGCCAAAGTAGAAGCCACATTTAAAAAAATGTTCGATTAAAAAGTCTCTGTTCACTACGATAGGGTTAGTTGCATAAGGTAAAAGCCAGACGTAAAAAAGGGTAATAACACCTTAATGTTATTACCCTGATAATTAAATAAATCTATTAGTGAGTCTCAGAAACCATATTTATCGTATATTTAGGGATCTCAACAACCAAATCTTCATCGGCAACAATTGCCTGACAGCCTAAACGGGAATCGGGCTCTAAACCCCAGGCTTTATCAAGTAAATCGTCTTCGAGTTCATCACTTTCTGCAAGTGAGTCAAACCCTTCCCGAACAATAATATGACAGGTGGTGCAAGCGCATACTTTTTCACAAGCATGTTCAATGTCAATATCATTTTCAAGAGCTACATTAAGTACACTCTTACCGGTTTCAGCTTCTACAACAGCCCCATCGGGACATAATACTTCGTGTGGAAGAAATATAATTTTTGGCATTTTTCTGTATCCTATTTAAATCTCGTCGACCGAATGACCAGATAATGCTGTACGAATGGAAGCGTCCATTCTAAGTTCAGCAAAAACGGCGGTGCTATTATTTAATTTTTCAATTGCGGCTTCAATATCATCAGCAACAGCTGATTGAGTGATTTTTGCAAGCTCATTTATCGCGGTGTTAATTGCAGCTATTTCTGCTTCTGTTAATAAATGGCTATCGGCAGCTAAAGCTGATTGAACAGATTCAATAACTCTTGATGCATCAACTTGTTGCTCTTTAACCATTCGCGCCTCAATATCAACTTTTGCATTTTGCATTGATGCCTTTAACATTGACGCTATTTTATCTTCATCCAGGCCAAATGAAGGTTTAACTTCTATGCAGGCTTCAACACCTGTTGATTTTTCCATGGCTGAAACTTCAAGCAAACCATCGGCATCAACTTTAAAAGTTACTCTGATATGCGCAGCACCTGCGGTCATTGCAGGTATTCCACGTAATTCAAAACGGGCTAATGAACGACAATCATCGACCAGTTCACGTTCACCTTGTAAAACGTGCACAGCCATCGCTGTTTGACCATCTTTAAAGGTGGTAAATTCCTGGGCTTTCTCAACCGGAATAGTGGTGTTGCGAGCGATAACTTTTTCGACCAGGCCACCCATTGTTTCTAAACCTAAAGACAATGGAATAACATCGAGCAACAACATATCACTGTCAGGTTTATTGCCCGCTAAAATATCTGCTTGTATTGCCGCACCAATAGCTACTACTTTGTCAGGATCTATCGAAGTTAACGGGATTCGTTTGAAGTATTTCTCAACTTCACTTCTTATCAAGGGCACACGGGTAGAGCCCCCAACCATTACCACTTCAATGACTTCATTAGCGGTAATTTCTGCATCTTTTAATGCCCGACGGCAAGCCCGGAGTGTTTTTGCAACAAATGTTGAAATCAAACCGTCAAACGTTTCACGATTTATACTTATCGACCAGTTAGTTTCATCTTCCAGAGTCAAAGACACAGGACTTTCTTCATTAGTGCTTAATTCTTCTTTAACTAAGCAAGCTTGCTGAAGTAATTGACGTTCCATTGAAGTTGACAAAGGACGTTGTAGATCAGATTTTTCAATTAAATAGTCAACTAAAACTGCATCAAAATCATCGCCACCCAAGGCTGAATCGCCACCAGTAGCCATAACTTCAAAAACACCTTTATTAAGACGTAATATTGAGATATCAAACGTACCACCACCCAGATCATAAACAGCAATAATGCCTTCCTGACCGCTATCCAAACCATAAGCCACAGCTGCTGCCGTCGGTTCATTGAGTAAGCGTAAAACATTAACACCTGCAAGTTTAGCTGCGTCTTTAGTACTATGACGTTGTGCATCATCAAAGTAAGCAGGAACAGTAATTACCACACCGGTTAATTCACCACCTAACGTACTGGTTGCTCGTTCAACCAGGCTTTTCAGTATTTCTGCTGAAACTTGCACAGGGTTAACATCGCCTTGGCGAGTTTGAATTTCAGGATGAGCTTCATCACCACTGAAAACATAGGGTAACGCAGGATATTTTGCTCGAATATCTGTTAACGAACGACCAATTAAACGTTTAGCTGAAACAATGGTATTTTCAGGATCGATAATTGAGTGCGCTTTAGCAGCATAACCAACAAGCGTTTCATTGTTTTCCTGATAGCTGACAACTGAAGGTAAAATATCTTTACCATTTTCGTCTGCTAACGTTTGAGGTGTGCCACTTTTAACACTGGCAACAAGGGAATTGGTTGTACCTAAATCAATACCAGCAGCTAGTCTGTGCTCATGGGGAACGGTACTTTGTCCAGGTTCTGCAATTTGCAATAAGGCCATAACTTTATTCTTTTTGTCTCGGCGGAAAAATTATGAGCATTCAAACGATTGCTCATCAAACTATTTACTTATTAAGTTCTTACTTATTAAACTCTTGCTTATTAAAGTCTTACTTATTAAAGTCTTACTTATTAAGCCTTCAATCACCAAACATTTAATCATCAAGCAATTGTTCTTCAAGACGATCCAGTTCAATATGAAGTTTTTGATAAAATTTCAATTTACGTAAATTGTTACACGCTGATAAGTTCGCTTCCCGGGTATTTTCACCCAACTGAATTTGCATCGAGCTAAATAATAACTCATATTCCTGATCCAGGGTTTGGGTTGCTTCAAATATAGCGGCATTAATGTCATCGGCGTATTTTACTTCTTCCAGCATTTCACGCAATTCCATTTGACGCATTAAAAAACTATTATCAGAAAATGATGCTTGTTCATTCGGCATAACGGTATCGCGAATTTCCAGCATGTATTCTGCACGCTTCAGCGGTTTTTTAAGCATTTGGTAGGCATCATTAATCATTGCCGATCTTTGCACAGCAATTAATTGTTCCTGACTGGATGCGCGTACAAAGCGATCCGGATGAACCGCTTTTTGCAACTTTTGATACGTTTCAGATAAATTTTTGGTATCGACATTAAAACTTGTGTCTAATCCAAATAATTGAAAATAATTCACAGACGATTCTTCACTACTTTTCTTCGCAACTTTTCTTCGCAACTTTTCTTCGCAACTTTTCTTCGCAACTTTTCTTCGCAACTTTTCATCACAACTGTTCTTCGCAAATGATACACAAAGCCCTTAACCGCTCTTATACAAGAGCAGGCTTTTACAATATTACACAGCTAAAACCAGCCGCAGCAATAGCCTTTTTATACATTAAAACTCTCACCGCAACCACATTCGCCTTTAGCATTAGGGTTAGTAAATTTAAAGCCTTCGTTCAAGCCTTCTTTAACGAAATCAAGTTCAATTCCGTCAAGATAAACTAAGCTCTTACCGTCGATAATAATATTCACATCATCAATGGAAAATACTTGGTCATCTTCTTTCAAGTCATCTACAAACTCAAGTACATAAGCCAAACCTGAACAACCAGTGGTTTTAATACCTAAACGCAAACCAATGCCTTTGCCGCGATTGTCCATAAATGACTTAACCCGCTCAGTTGCGGCTGGTGTCATGGTGACTGACATACTAATCCACCTCTAACTTTGTTTGCTACGATAATCTGCAATCGCAGCTTTAATTGCATCTTCAGCTAATATAGAGCAATGAATTTTAACGGGTGGTAACGCCAATTCTTCAGCAATGGCAGTATTTTTTATCTGACCAGCTTCTTCAATTGATTTACCTTTAACCCACTCAGTTACTAATGAGCTTGAAGCAATAGCTGAGCCGCAACCATAGGTTTTAAACTTAGCATCTTCAATTATACCGTCTTCAGATATTTTTAACTGTAACTTCATTACATCACCACAAGCTGGTGCACCCACCATACCAGTAGCTACTGATGGATCATTTTTATCCATAGAACCAACGTTGCGTGGATTTTCATAATGATCGATAACTTTTTCACTGTAAGCCATAATTACTCTCCTCTGCGCTCTAGTGAGCAGCCCATTCAATTGAATCTAGATCGACACCATCTTTAAACATTTCCCAAAGTGGCGACATATCCCGTAAGTGTCCAATAGATTTTTTAATTAATACAATCGCATAATCTATTTCTTCAGCTGTGGTAAAACGACCAAAGCTAAAACGAATTGAGCTATGCGCCATTTCGTCATTTAAACCTAATGCACGTAATACGTAAGAAGGCTCAAGGCTTGCTGATGTACAGGCAGAACCAGACGATACAGCTAAATCTTTTAGTGCCATAATTAATGACTCACCTTCAACAAAGTTGAAGCTAACATTTAAATTACCGGCATAACGCTTATCAAAATCTCCATTGACAAAAACTTGTTCCATAGAGTTAAGGCCTTGCCATAAACGGTCACGCATTTTGGTTACATGCTCATGATCTTGTGCCATTTCTTCTTTGGCAATTCGGAAAGCTTCACCCATACCAACAATTTGGTGAGTCGCTAAAGTACCAGAACGAAAACCGCGCTCATGACCACCGCCATGCATTTGCGCTTCTAAGCGAATACGTGGTTTACGGCGAACGTACAAAGCACCAATGCCTTTAGGTCCATAAATTTTATGTGCTGAAAATGACATTAGATCAACTTTTAAATTCTGGGTATCAATGGCTATTTTACCAGCACTTTGCGCTGCATCTACATGAAAGACAATTTTGCGTGCGCGACACATTTCGCCAATTCCAGCTATATCTTGAATCACACCAATTTCGTTATTCACATGCATAATGCTCACTAACACTGTGTCATCACGCATGGCTTCACTTAATTTATTTAAATCAATTAAACCGTTTGTTTCCGGATCAAGATAAGTTACTTCAAAACCTTGACGTTCTAATTCACGGCATGTATCTAAAACCGCTTTATGCTCAGTTTTAGCGGTAATTATATGCTTACCTTTTTTACTGTAAAAATTAGCAACACCTTTAATCGCAAGGTTGTCTGACTCAGTAGCACCAGAGGTTATAACGATTTCACGAGGATCGGCATTTATTAATTCAGCAATATGATTACGGGCAATATCAACCGCTTCTTCAGCCTCCCAGCCAAATTTATGAGAACGTGAGGCAGGATTACCATAATGACCATCAGCGGTCATATATTCCATCATCTTTGTTGCAACACGCTTATCTACAGGAGTCGTTGCGGAATAATCAAAATAAATAGGAAGCTTCATAAGCTAACACTCTCCAAGGTAAATCGACACACCAGCTATAGCAGGTCGTTAATAATATTTTTTGTCGCTATTAAAGTTTCAACTGTTGAAAACTTTTCGACTTTTTGACACAGGCTATCTTGCCTTTTTGATATAATTTTTACATTCCTCTGCTCTACTAATTCAGATAGGGAAATATTTTTTAAAAAATCTTCAATTCTATTGCTTAAATCTACCCACAAGGTATGTGTTAAACAAACCTCACCACCTTGGCAGTTTCCTTTATTCAGGCATTTGGTTGCATTAATGCTTTCATTTACTGCGCCAATTACATCAGCAACGGCAATTTCAGCTGAGCACTTTCCTAAACGGTAACCACCACCTGGACCACGTACACTACAAACCAAGCCATGCTTACGTAAACGGGAAAATAACTGTTCCAGATAAGACAATGAAATACCCTGACGCTCTGATATATCAGCAAGCGACACAGGCCCTGATGCGGCGTGTATAGCAACATCAAGTATTGCAGTGACGGCATAACGCCCTTTTGAAGTTAATCTCATCGTGTGCCTTATCTGTGCAACTATAAAATACATTTTAAAATGTAAAATTAAAGTCCTTAAAGCTAACCAAGCCCTGAACGCCGCGCAATTTTACATAACCCTTTATATTAGTCAAGTATACCCGAGTAATTTAGTCAGGTAAATACTTGACTAAATTACTCGGGTATTTCATTTTACCTCGCTCATGATAATAGTCAATGGAATTTTAGTGTTATTACTCTTATTGTAAGAAAAACAGGGAAACTTTCAGGATACTTCGATTGAAATTGTTATAACCAGCGCTTTTTACTGGCTAAAAGTTTACAAGCTAAATATTATATTTCCGGATCAAAACCTTCTACTACACTTTCTCTACGCTTAGCAACAGCTATTTCGTCTTCTACAAATTCACCAACTCTTAATTCAGGTAAATCTTCTTGACCGACTTGACCACCCAACTGATTAACTTCTTTACATAAGGATGAAACTTTATCGTCCATTAAATTCATATGGTCAATCATTCTACGTATTGCTTTAGCCACGGGATCCGGGTTATCTGCTGAAACCGCATAAGCATCAAAGCCAAATTTTGCAGCTGCGTTATCGTGGTTGTTGGATTTTTCTTTATCTTCCTTACTATTTACAATACGGCCAGGAATTCCCACTGCAGTAGCATTTTCAGGTAGGTCTTTTACCACAACAGAATTAGAGCCGACTTTGCCACCATTTCCTATAGAAATAGGTCCTAAGACTTGCGCTCCTGCACCAATAACAACATTATTGCCTAATGTGGGATGTCGTTTTCCTGCTTTCCAACTAGTTCCACCAAGGGTAACTCCTTGATATAAAGTAACATCATCACCAATTTCAGCCGTACCACCAATAACCACTCCCATGCCATGGTCGATAAAAAAACGACGTCCTACAACAGCGCCAGGATGAATTTCAATACCTGTTAACCAGCGGGAGAAGGTTGACAAAGTTCTCGCTAGCCATAACCATTCTGCCTTCCATAGCTTATGACTCAGTCGGTGGATCCAAATAGCATGCATTCCCGGATAGTTAGTTAAAACTTCAAAAACAGTGCGTGCAGCTGGATCTCTATCAAAGACACTGTCGATATCTTCTTTGATTCGACTAAACATATTCATTCCTTAATTAAATTAGCTTAACTCAAAATATAATTACTTCTTCGCCGCCCGCTCTACTGATGCTAGCATACCACGTAGCATTTTCACTTCTTTTACATCTGGTCGGACCCGGTTAAACAAACGACGTAACTTAGTCATCACTAATCCGGGATGGCTAGGCACAATAAAACCTGTGGCTAACAATGCGTCTTCAAAATGTTGATACAGACGCTCTGTTTCTTCAACAATTGGATATTCATCTTCCTCGACTTTTTTCTGTACAGGTTTTTCTTGAGTAGCTTTTTCTCGTGCAATCAAATAGCTGGTACGTACCTCATAACTAAGGGTTTGTACTGCCATCGCCAAATTTAATGAGCTATATTCCGGATTTGCTGGTATTTGCACATGAAAATGACAAAGTTGCAGTTCTTCATTAGTTAAACCGCTACTTTCACGGCCAAAAACCAGTGCCACCGGAAAGTTTCTTACTTCATCAATTAATTTCTCTCCACAGCCTCTTGGCTCCAGCATTGGCCAAGGCAATGTACGGGAACGAGCACTTGTACCAACCACTAAACCACAATCATTAATTGCCTCTTCAAGTGTGCCAACCACTTTTGCACCAGCAAGCACATCGGTAGCACCCGCAGCCATTGCCTGTGCCTGCCCATTGGGCATTTCTTTCGGATCAACCAAAACAAGCTGGCTTAACCCCATAGTTTTCATCGCACGTGCAGCAGAACCAATATTACGGCAGTCTGACGTGTTAACTAACACGATACGCACATTTTCTAATTTTGGTTCTTCTCTTTGTTGTTCTAACAAAGAACCAGCTTTTGGATCTAAAGTTTCATCTGACATTTTAATTATCTACATTATTAATTTAACTTAGCGGTCATCGACACAGTTATACCAATTGCACTAAATAGTTGATCATCTTCAAATGGTCTAAATCACCACTAGCTGCGTTGCCGACATGGCAGCTCCTAGGCATCCATGCCTTTGCTGCATTAGTGCATCCATGCACGTCGATGTCGGTACTTAGGTTTTGTCTGGAACTAAAAACCTGTGCCTTCAATCACACACGCCAGCTATTGCTCAATCAGGCGCCTTGCCTACATGGATGTAGGTACTTAGGTTTTGCCTGGAGCAAAAAACCTGTGCTATTGGCAATTTATCCTCATTGAATATTGATCACTTATTTAATGCGAATGGTATTAAAGCTATGAACCAACTAGTCTAGAAGGCTAAAAACTATAGATAATATTAACACAGAACAATAACTGTGTCGGTATTAAAAAGCACTATAAATTTCAGTAATCAATAGTGCTTTTTAATCTGTATTAGAGCGTTTTTTTATAAGGTAAGAATACAACCTATTCGCCAATGTCTTCAAGTTAGTCTGTACCCTTATGATTTTTCCTCACAAATGGAAAATTTCCCCCTGCTAACACGAGTGATGAAATTACACCGGTCACCGCCAGACTCCATACAATCACAGCACCTGAAGGTAAATCGAACAAGGCAGATACAACTAGACCTATTGCGTAGGCAATAGCGCCAATGACGAAAGCTATCCATAATTGTTTTACGCCATGGTACTGAGAAGTGACTAATGCCGGAATAATTAAACTGGTGAATACCAGATACACACCCACTAATTGTACCGAAACCGTGACAGCAACAGCAAAAACCAGATAAAAAGCACTTGGAAACTTTTCACCTATTTGCAAACCAAACCAGCTGAACAGTATTACGCTATAAATTATTGCTGGAGGGATAAGTTCTTCATATGATACCCATAGAATTTGCCCTACAAGCAAATCTTTTAAGTGTTCGCCACCATGAGGATTATTAGCCAGTAATAATAAAGATAGCGTTGCCGCCAAAACGAACATCACACCAATTAATGCCTCTTGAGTTTTAGGAAAATATTTTTCTGTTAATCTTAAAAGTAAGGCACCTAAAACCGCAGTGGTCACTGCAGCTAATTGAACTTGCCACGGGTTGTCATTCCAACCAAGTAATTCAGCGGCTATCACACCAAGGCCCGCAATCTGCGCAACAGCTAAATCAATAAAAATAATTCCGCGTTTAAGTACAATCCGTCCCAATGGTACATGGGTTGATAATACTAATAAGCCTGCAATAAACGCGGGCCCTAAAATAGAAAGATCTAGAACTTGCCAATCCATCATTTACTATTCCTTAATTGTTAATCCTGATTTAGTTATACCCTTCGCATTAAATAAGTGATCAATATTCAATGAGGATAAATTGCAAATAGCACAGGTTTTTTGCTCTAGGCAAAACCTAAGTACCTACATCGACGTGCATGGATGCACTAATGCAGCGTAGGTATGGATGCCTAGGAGCTGCCATGTAGGCAACGCAGCTAGTGGTGATTTAGACCATGAGAAGGTGATCACATATTTAGTGCGATTGGTATTAATATGGCATTGCTGAGTAAACGAAACGTTTCATCGTATAAGCTGAACAAATCAGTAACATTTGCTGTACCGCCAACAGTAAAAGGTAAGGTTATCGATTTAATACCTGTGCGTTTAGCTAACCATGTTGAAGATCGTTCATTTTGGTAGGCTGCATGAATAATAACATCAGCAGCATTGTGCTTAAACTGCTTAACTAACAAGTGCAAATGACCACTACTAACTGGTATTCCGGGTTTATTTTCAATAGTTGCCACTTGCTCCAGCTTGACAAAATCTAGCAGATAATCCCAACTGGCATGTTGTACGATGATCTTCGAACCTTTGAGTAACTTAACCTGTATTTTCCATTTTTTTACCGCTTTTTTCCAACGGATTAAAAAATCATCAGCTTGTTTTTGATAATAATCAGCATTCGCGGGATCAATCACTTTCATTCGTTTAACTAACGCTTTAGCAATTAAACGGATATTTTTTGGATCAGTGTGCACATGCGGATTTCCAGCAGCATGAACATCTCCCTGACTTCGGTCTATCACTTTAGGCAAACCAAGCAAACGCACATGTTCTGCAGCTAAAAAATAACCTGGCTTGTTCACTTGAATATTTGAATTACTGGCTCGGCGTAATAATAACGGTAACCAACCTATTTCAAGATCAGCCCCCGAACACACTAATAAATCAGCATTACTCATTTTACTGATCAAACTCGGTCTTGCTTGCACTTGATGCGGATCTTGCAGCCCAGTTGTTGCAGAAAAAACACTCACTTTATCCCCCCCTAGTTCCTGTACTAAGGACTTCCATTCCGGCTCACAAGTAAATACATTAATATTGGCAAAAACGGGTAGCGATAAGAAAAACGTACTAACTAAAATGCCAACAAAAACGTGAAGTTTATTTAATCTTATAAATTTAAATATCATCAATATTATCCTTATTAAAAACTATGAGCGCCATGGGCACCAAAAGCAGCAACATATTGTAAAATCCAAACACTTTCTTGCTTATCATCAAGCTTATTGTGATCAACTTGTAAACGGATTCGACTAAATTCACTATTGCTCCAGTCAAGCATTAACGAGTGTTGTTCTGGGCTATAGCCAAAATCATCAAGTAAGGAACCAATGAATTGTGTCGGTATGTTATCCGATGAAAGCATGGAAGTTCGAACACCAATACGCCATTGGCGTGCAAAACGATAAACACCTTCCAGATACCAACCGGTTTGGTCTCTGTCAAATTCATCATCAGTCAACTCATTGCCCATACTACTAAAAACGCCTTTATCATTCCCGTTAAAGTATTCCCCTTGCAGCTTGAACTCTTGCTCACCGCGATTACCATTGGGCGACCACTTATAAACAAAGTCTGCAATCCATAATTTATTTGTCCCGGTGAAAATATCCCCCTGCTCTGTTGCCCGACTATCTACATCTGCATGTAGATATGATAAACCAAAGCGCCAACTCTGAGCGTCAGTAATATCACCACCTAAATGAGAGAATGCGGTCCAAACACCATTTCCTGAGTTGCTGGCCCCCGCAGCAGGAAAACTATCTCCACGGTATACTTCAACGCCTGTTTCCCAAAATAAATCAGTCGGTGCCAACCAAGTTGTTTGTATGCCCACATCACCAAATTTACCTCCAAGAAAAGCCTCATAGGGTAGTGGTCGATTTGCGAAATCATCAGAATGACTATGTTTACTGGATAAATAGCCAATTCCCGAGAAAAACCGACCCGCCTTAACATTTAAACCATGATCTAAGTTAATGGTTTGAATATAAGCTTCCTCTACCTCAACTTCATCACCAAAAGCAAGGGTAACACTGGCGTAAAACATATCATCAACGTTCGCATTCATGTTCAGCTCTGACTCACCTAAACCAGAACCCTGTTCACCCGGACCACTTTCTTCTGTAGGGAAAAAACCGGGAAGTTTATACTCAAAGTTATCACTATAACTAAGCCAACGACCATTTAAGATCATTCCAATCCCTGGATTAAAAGTATTAGCAGATCTTATATTACCTTGTTGTGATACATCTATGGCTAACGATTCAAGGTCATCCTGAGTTTCTGACAAATCATCTTGAGTCAAATCCAGAGCTTGCTCTGCTTTTATTACACGTTCTTCCAGCTGTTTAATTTTTTCTTGATAACTTTGTTGTAATAGTTGCAACTCATTTTTTAGTTGAATTAATATCTCAGATTGCTTATTTTTCGGTACTTGTCCATTTTTGACTTCTTGCGCGCTAATAATTGTTGAAAACAACAAATTTAAGATAAACAGCCTAAATATGACTGACTTTTTTTGGAATAAAAGTTTTAGAGGTAAATAGTTTTTAAGTGAGCTGTTCTTTAGTGAAAAAATCATTACATTGTGACCCTACAATTTATTTTTATAAACTATTTGTGTTGTTATGCCGGATGGATCATGCCTTAGGCAAACTCATCCGTAATTATTCTCAACAATAAACACCAAATAAGAATAGCGTCTTGGCCAAGTAGCCACAGTTAAATGGTAACGTGAATATAGCCAACACCATTCATATGATATACAACACAAATTTTGAAAATGCCTATCATCCTATAAATAGTGATGACGGCTACAAGATAAAAAATAGATTAAAGCGGAGGACCACGATTACTTATGGTAAGAGGTTGTTTGGTTAGACATATAGTTTGATTATGAACTATTACGAAACAAGATTTAACTATCGGTAATAGAGTTAAACCATCACTGACAATAAACGGAGTGTGGTGAAAACTGGTCAAACAAAGCTGACATTCTATATCGCTGGCTAACGCATACTGGTGACTATGGACATTCGAAACAAAGCCCATAAATAACCAACAACTGAGCACAACCACCAACAATTTGCGGCTAAGCGCTAATTGTTTAATGCCACGCGTATTAAACCTATCCATATAAAAATAGTTTCACCCTAAATAAATCACTACTAACTTTACGCGAACAGCCCAGATAAAACAAGCTTGTTATTTTTTAGTTATCGCTAATAATAAATTAGTTTGCTACAATGCGCGCCGCTTGATTTTCGATAGCATTTTTGTTTTTTACATTGTGAAGACAACAATAAGCGGTATGAAATCAAGCCTTGTTCTTTTACATAACTGTTTTTTAACTTTTTTCTTTTTAGAAAAATAAATAGGGTCATTACTATGCATCCAATGCTAAATATTGCTGTGCGCGCTGCACGTTCCGCGGGTACTGTAATTGTTCGCGCATTCGAACAACTTGATAAAGTTGAAATTGAATCTAAAGGCACTAACGATTTTGTTACCAACGTTGACACGAGTGCAGAACAGGCAATTATTAATACTATTCAAAAGTCTTATCCTGATCATACTATTATTGCTGAAGAATCAGGAATAACAGCAGGTAAAGATAACGATATTCAATGGATCATCGACCCTCTTGACGGTACAACAAACTTTGTAAAAGGCATTCCTCATTTTGCCGTATCAATTGCCATTAAAGTTAAAGGCAAATTGGATCAAGCAGTAATTTACGATCCTATTCGTGGCGATCTTTTTACCGCCAGCCGTGGTAAAGGTGCACAACTTAACGGTTTTAGAATACGTGTTAAACAACATAACAACTTAACCGGTTCTATATTGGCAACAGGTTTCCCTTTCAAACATAAACAACACACAGATGCTTATCTGGATATGTTTAAAACCTTATTCAAGAAAACAGCTGATATGCGCAGAGCTGGCTCTGCCGCTTTGGATTTAGCTTATGTTGCTGCTGGTCGTGTCGACGGTTTCTTCGAAATAGGTTTGAAACCATGGGACACCGCTGCAGGTGAATTATTAATTATTGAAGCCGGTGGATTGGTCACTGATTTCATTGGCGGTCATGGCCATGAAAAATCAGGTAACATAGTTGCCAGTAGCCCTAAATTGTTAAAAGAAATATTAAAAGATATCCGTCCTCATTTGACCGATTCTTTAAAAAGATAACAATAAAACAACATAAATAAAGCCCTGATCACACCAAGTAATCAGGACTTTTTATGTTCAGGATGAACGGTATGTCGCGGTGCCATGGATGGCAAAGAGCGACGATGTTCAGGATGAACGGTATGTCGCGGTGCCATGGATGGCAAAGAGCGACGATGTTCAGGATGAACGGTATGTCGCGGTGCCATGGATGGCAAAAAGAAGATGTCATTTCTTTCGTAAAACATTTTTCTTCAGCTATGCGAACTAATACAAATCGCACTAAATAGGTGATCCTCTTCAAATGGTCTAAATCACCACTAGCTTCGTTGCCGACATGGCAGCTCCTAGGCATCCATACCTTTGCTGCATTAGTGCATCCATGCACGTCGATGTCGGTACTTAGGTTTTGTCTGGAACTAAAAACCTGTGCCTTCAATCACACACGCCAGCTATTGCTCAATCATGCGCCTTGCCTACATTTATGTAGGTACTTAGGTTTTGCCTTGAGCAAAAAACCTGTGCTATTGGCAATTTATCCTCATTGAATATTGATCACTTATTTAATGCGAATGGTATAAAAAGTCCTTTAGATAAAACCACAACACATAAAAATGTAACACCATGAATTCAGATTATATAAATTTCTAATTTTAAATATATATACCAGGCAGATTCAACCTTGAAGTGCATAACCACTAAGCAGCTATAGCC
This sequence comes from Alteromonadaceae bacterium, assembly GCA_013216015.1. Lineage (GTDB taxonomy): Bacteria > Pseudomonadota > Gammaproteobacteria > Enterobacterales > Alteromonadaceae > JABSOI01. The sequence continues at coordinate 55,329 of JABSOI010000013.1, forward strand.
ATCAAAATTCACCAATTTTTTAAATAATTTTAAACCATAGTACTTAATGTTTGTTATCAAAAACTATTTTTTGATGGTTTATTACCATGAAAAATATATTCATTAGAAAATATACACCTAAATTACTATAGCTAACGTCCCCAATGCTAACGCTATATATTTAAAATTGTTTGATCATATTTGGACTTATATAACTAATCCAAAACAACTAAGCTAATACAACTAAACTCAAATTTAAGGTCCTTCAAGAATAAAGCGTTCAGTGCGTTCAACTTCCATAGGTTTTCCTCGCACAATTAAAGTGTCTTGTGCTTTTAATACAGTACTTTCATCAGGCTCTTCAATTTCCTTCCCATCTCGGCGTAAAGCAATAATTTTTACCCTTCGACTTTCCAGGTTTAAAGCTTCAATGGTTTTCCCTCTACCATAAGAATCATCATTAAGCATAATTGCGTGAGCAAATTCAATACGATCCATAGCATCGGGACTCATATCTGTATGCTCCCCCTGAAAAAATCCATGCAAATGGTTGTAATGATTTTTTCGTTCTTTTTGTACCCGGCGCATAATTTTAGAAAATGGCACTCCTGTTAAAGACAATACCTGAGAAACTAACATTAAACTGCCTTCTAAAATTTCCGGTACAACTTCATTAGCCCCCGCTTCTTTGAGAAGATTAAGTTGATCATCATTTCGTGTTCTAACCAAAATAGGTACATCTGCCGATAATGATCTTACCTTTTTTATAACCTCAATTGACTGCTTATCTTCACCAAAAGCAATAACCACTAACTTAGCCTCAGCTAAATGAGCGGCTTGTAACAATTCAGTTTGACGAGAAGAACCAAATAATACATTTTCACCCGCCTCTCTTGCTTTACTCGTTCTTAACGGATCAATGTCTATGGCAACAAAGTCAATTGACTCTTGTTTTAAGAAACGACTAACCGTTTGCCCTACTCGACCAAATCCACAAATGATCACGTGATCCTTCAGGCCATTATTTTCGGGTAACTCCTGCAACTCCTTTTGCCGGGTTTGGGTTTCCCTATTTAATCTTTCGCGACTTAGCCACAAAGACCAGTTTCGGGCGTTGTTAATCATATAAGGTGTTATTGCCATACTAATGACACCTGCCCCCAGCAATATAGATGCAACCCCTGGGGATAACAGCTTAACCTGGCCAGCTAAAGCGATAAGTACAAAACCAAATTCTCCCATTTGAGCTAACATAATTCCTGATGCCCAGGCATCTTTTGGCAATTCCCCTGCTCTAATAGCCAAAAAGGTAATAACAAGAATTTTGGTCAACATAAATAAGATCATTATGCTAATAATTACTATTGGTGATGATAATAAAATACTTATATTTAATTTCATGCCAACAGTGACAAAAAACAGACCTAATAAAATATCTCGATAAGGTCGAATATCAGCTTCCAACTGGTGTTTATATTGGCTTTCCCCTAACATCATACCTGCCAGGAATGCGCCTAAAGCCATTGATAAACCGAACCATTGCGTTAAAGCAGATGCTACCAAAGTAACCAATAAGGTAGTTAAGACAAATAACTCATCAGTACGAACCTGGGCAATCAAATTGAATAATCGAGGTAATATCCATTTACCAGCCAGTAACAATACACTAACAACAAAAACACCCTTAATTAAAGCTAACAGTAATGCCAGTATCATTGACGATTCACTGTCCATGGCCAGCATTGGTATTATGATTAATAACGGCACTACCGCGACATCTTGAAATAATAAAACGGCGACAGATAACTGACCTGATTTTCGTTTCATCGTGCCAGTTTCACTTAACTGACGTATAACAATTGCAGTAGAAGACAGTGCTAAAATGCCTCCGATAACAAATGATGAGCTTAATGATTGTCCAAAAAGCATCGCTATTAACATAAATACCAATAATGATATTGCAACTTGCAAACTGCCAACCCACAATACTAAATGTCGCATTGCCATTAACTTTGGAACAGAAAACTCTAAACCCAAGGTAAATAACAAAAATACAATGCCTAATTCAGCAAAATGATCGTAATCAACTTGATCATGGGCTAAAGCTAAACCATGCTCTCCAACGAGCATACCAGCAACCAGATAAGCTAAAATCGCAGGTAATTTCAAACGACGAAATAACCAGACAATTAAAACAGCACTGGTTAAAATGGCTAGAATTTCAAGATGACTTGTCACACATGTCCCTTAATCAGATAGTAATAAATATAGAAATAAAATTAATATAAATGTGAATGGGTTACTATGCCGTTAAACCACTATATTGTCTAATAACTGCTTATAATATAATTTATACAAGCATTGAATTAAGGCATAATAACAAGACAGATACTTCCGTATTCATCTTTAATTAAAATACAAAACTCGACAACAAAATCTATTTAATAATTTATTAAAAAACTAATGCCGCCAAAAATTTGCCACACAGGACAACGACAAACCCACAATTACAGTTGATTTAATAAACAAGTTAATCAAGCACTTAACTAAGCTATTATCCAAGCACTAATTAAAATCAATTTCATATTTTTAATTAGGCATAAATATTGCTTTAACAGTATAACTCAACATAATTAATAGGTTAGGTGTTTTCATGCAAACATTAAACATACTCGATAATAAATTTTCAGAACTGAATGCTTTCAAAATTTTTGATAACAGTTCATCTGAAAATTTAAATAGTGGTGTACAGTTATTGAAACAATTACAAGTAACCCTTGAGTTAGAAAACATCCTTAATATTTTTGCAATGGAAGCGTCAAAATACGTCGATTTTTCAGGACTTTATTTTAGAGGTGAGAAATTAAGCGCTGCTATAGAAGGTAGTAGAAAAGCTAAAATCAATCGCCAGTTCAAGCTAAAAATCAATAATGAATCAATCGGTATATTAAGTTATTCGATAAATTCACCTATTAATGCAACAAACTTTAAAGTTCTTCAACAGCTACACCAATACCTGGTATATCCATTAAAAAATGCTGTTCTTTATCAAGAAGCAATGGCACTTGCAATGCAGGATGGTTTAACAAAACTAGGTAATAGACGATATTTTGACGAACAGCTTCAACGGGCTATGCATCATGCAAATCGCCATAAAAAGCAAGTTGGACTATTGGTTTGCGACCTTGACAAATTCAAAGCTATTAATGACACATTTGGTCACCCGATTGGCGATAGCGTATTAATCCATTTTGCTAAAGCCTTGCAAAGCAGTATCCGAAATTCAGACAGTGTGTTTCGTTTTGGAGGTGATGAATTTGCTATCATAGTTGAAGATGCTGGTGAGCAATCACTACACGTTATCGAAAACCGTATCAATCACGCTATCACCACAGATCCGTTATTAGCTAAGTATAAAGTAAGTTGTAGTTTAGGTTATACATTCATGACTGAAACAGATAATGAAAAAAGCCTGTTTGAAAGAGCCGACCAAACCTTGTACCAACAAAAATACCAGCAAAACATTAGTATGCCGTGTAGTTTGAGTATTGTTTAGGTTCATCAACACAAACACTTATTCTGTGCTCAGTATTCTGTTTCTGAATCAGGTTCAGGAAAAGCATTTTTCAGCGCTGACATTCGCTCAGACGGTGTGGAGCCAATTTGCAAGCGGCAAAACCTGACCGCTTCACTGAAACGATGTTCACCCAATTGATACAATACATGTTTGAAAAAAGCTTCATTTAAATCAAAATTAACGGTGTAATGATTAATCGCATCGTCAACATTTGGGTAAGTCACTCCATCAAAAGTAAAACAAGTTTTAACCGTACTGATCTCAAGCTCTATACCATCAATACTTATGGGCCAACCAAGGTAATTAACCCTATTTTGAGCCACTTCGTACATAAACCAGGCACTTCTTTGAAATCCTTCAAAATTCCCCCCTTCAAATTGACTATTTGCCAATTCTTCCTGGGTCCAGTTTAGACCTATCGCCAAATCTTTATGATATTTACGCATTAATCGACGTTTTACAACATAGTTAACCGACCAAATAGAAGTTTCAGTAACTTGACGGGCAATTTGACAACATTCTGTACAGCAAGGCACCATTAACGGCGGATGAGGACAATCTATAACAACACGATTTCCATTAGGGAAAGTAAACTTAACTTCCGACGGCTCACCGCAAAACCAACAGTGATGCCGTTTATCGAAAGGAATGTCTATTAAAGTTTCAGTGGTATTCACAATGAGTTATAAAAATCTGTTAACGTTTCTTTTTAATTTTTGCATTATATTTTTGTTCTGCGGGTGCTTTACCTTTTTTCTTTTTAACAGCTTCTTTATTCTTCCTTTTTTTAGCAACAAGTTGATTTCTCTCTTGCTCAGCCCTATAACGGCTTTTTTTGACAGGAGCGACCTCTGCCCCTTTATATTGCTCAGGCAAGGCACGACCTATCTCATAACCCGGCACAATAATTCGTTCAAATTGTCTGCCAATCAATCTTTCAATATTGTCTAAAAAACGCTCATCCTTTGGGCTAACCAAAGAAATAGCAGTACCTGATTTTCCCGCTCGTCCGGTTCGTCCGACACGATGTACATAATCCTCAGCTAAAAATGGCAGGTGAAAATTAACCACATAAGGTAAATCAGGAATATCCAGGCCACGGGCTGCAACATCGGTAGCCACCAAAACACGGACGCTACCATCCTTAAATTTCTCAAGTGCTTTATTTCTGGCGCCTTGAGATTTATCTCCATGACATAAAGCAGCCTTGATACCATCAAGTTTTAATTCTTTTGCCAATAAATTTGCACTTTCTTTTGTACCGGCAAAAACTAATACTTGTCGCCAATTGTTCACGCCAATAAGTTCAGACAGCAACTCCCGCTTTCGTTCCTCTTCAACCCAATAAACAGATTGATTAACCTTGCCTGAAGTAGCATTCTGTTTTGCTACGCCTATTGTTTTGGGCGTATTTAAGATCTGATTTGCCAAGGTTGTGACTTTATTTGAGAAAGTCGCCGAAAACATTAAGGTTTGATGTTTCTGTTTAACCGAAGATAAAATTTTATCAATATCTGCAAGAAACCCCATATCTAACATGCGATCAGCTTCATCCAGCACTAAAAATTTGATATGTGATAAATCGACATGGCGTAAAGCTAAATGTTCGAGTAAACGTCCAGGTGTTGCCACTAAAACATCAACCCCCGTTTTAAGTAACTTTGTTTGTGATGGCATTTTTCCACCACCGTAAACCACACCAGTTTTTAAGGGTAAAAATTGACTGTAGGCACTAATGTTTTTGGCAACTTGTGCAGCTAACTCCCGGCTAGGAGTTAAAATCAACGCTTTTACTGTTCTATTTTCTGAGCTAATCTCACTAGCCGATAGCGACTGTGTGATGACATCAAGAATAGGCAAACTAAACGCAGCTGTTTTGCCGGTGCCAGTTTGAGCACTTGCCAATACATCATTGCCTGAGCGGATCAATGGTATTGCCTGCTGCTGAATCGGTGTTAAATTTTTATAACCACAGCTTTTAACGGCCTTTAATAAATCTGCAGAGAAACCAATTGCATCAACACTCATCACATCACCAACATAGAAACTAAATTTAAGGGGGCGGATTATAGCAGCTTTATTTTTATTGCAATGGTCTTATTCCAAAAAACCTCAATAAATTTAAAGCTAATTTTATTGGGGCTTAGGATAAAAGTTGAGGTTTAGGATAAAAACCCTAAATGTGAAGTAATTCATAAAGTGAATAAATATAAAAATTGAACTTTATTTATCAAACCACTCTTATACTCAACCCTAATACAAAAGCCATCGGCCATGTTCCAATCAAGTACAGCCACTCCATAACCCCTTGTTTTGCTATTTTTATTTGTCAACTCAAGATTTTAGCGTGCAGGATGGGTTAGCCGAAGGCATAATCCATAAAGCACTAGCTTTTAGTCATATTATTAGATGGTTGCGTGCTACAAAGTGTGTGGGTTACGCCGTTGGCTAACCCATCCTATAACTATTATAGCCACACTTAACTGATACATAGCCAAAGCCAATCAGTAAATAGCCTGTTCAATTATGAATTATTTAGGAGCAAGGGTTGGATACATATGTAAAAGACAACCTTTACCGGCAAAAGTAAGTTTATATGAAGGCTCTTTATTTTTAGTATTAGTAGAAACTACCTTTTCTAAAATAGCTTTTTCTAGCAAAAAATCCAGCATGGCTGCAGATAATTCTTTCTTTTTAGTTTTAGCTGCTATTTCAACTAACGTAGCAAAACCCTTAAATGAATACATTGCCTTCATAATGCGCGCTTCAGCATCAGAAAACTTTGGCAGAGGCCCCAAATACTCAGGAAACTGTTTCGCCGGAAACTTACCATAGACACTTTTATACGACTCTTGCATTGACTTTACGTCATTTTCTTTATCATCAGTTATTTGATAAGAATGGAAAACACCCGATTCTTTTATTCGATAATCAACCTTTGCTAAAAAAATTGGAATACCACAACCTTGGGCAACATGATAAAAACCAGTTTTCCATTTCCCTACATTTCCCCGTGTGCCTTCTGGCGTAAATAAGAAAAAAATACGTTTATTTTTTTGGCTTTGAACAAAGTTTTTAATTTGATTAACTTGTCCAGCACCTTTTGATGTTCGATCTATTGGCATTGCCCCAAGCCACATAACAAAATGGCCGATAAAAGGCAGCCTGCACCAGCTGTCTTTAATAGAAAAGTAAATTTTAATATCTTGTAATATTGCCGCCCCAAGCGCATAGAAAAAATCCCAATTTGAAGTGTGCGGTGCAGCTATGGTGATCCCTGCACCTTCAGGATTAGATTTAGTGACTTTCCAACCAGCGCATTTAAACCAAATAAAAAATAGAGATTTCAAAACGTATTTAGTAAAGATCCCGTCGAATATTGTTTTTTCACGAATTTTAAGAATTTTTTTGGCCATGACAATGCCTAGTTCACATAGAGGTAAGATGAGTTTTAATTAGCTAGACTATAGCACAAACACCATATCCGAACTACTTACTAAGGAATAATTAACATATATATACACAAGCTACTTGGAAATTAATTGCAACAAAACAATATTTTCTCTCGGTACTTTTTTACAATAAAATCAAAAACACAAAAAAGGTGCCATTTAACAGGCACCTTTTTTACTCAATTTCGAAGCTATAATATGTTTTATAAAGCTTTAAATATTCGCTCAACTGATTCTTTAGCATCACCAAATAACATTTGGGTATTGTCTTTAAAGAATAACGGATTTTGCACACCTGCATAGCCTGGATTCATCGACCGTTTAAAAACAATGACCTCTCTAGCATTCCATACTTCCAATACTGGCATACCTGCTATCGGGCTTGTTGGATCTTCTGCAGCTGAAGGGTTTACAGTATCGTTTGCACCGATAACCAATACCACATCAGTTTCTGGAAAATCATCATTAATTTCATCCATACTCAAAACAATGTCGTAAGGCACTTTCGCTTCAGCTAACAGTACATTCATGTGTCCTGGTAAGCGACCAGCTACAGGATGAATAGCAAAACGTACGTCAATTCCTTTGTCTTTCAAAGCTTGTGTCATTTCATATACAGGATATTGCGCTTGAGCAACAGCCATTCCATAACCTGGTGTAATAATAACTGATTTCGCTCCCCGTAGCAGATCCGCAACAGATTCAGCATTTATTTCAAGGTGATCGCCGTAATCAGTATCATCATTAATAACAACTTCAGTACCAAAACCACCGGCAATAACACTGATAAATGAGCGATTCATCGCTTTACACATAATGTATGACAATATAGCCCCTGAAGAACCAACCAAAGCCCCAGTGATAATTAATAAATCATTGTTTAACATAAATCCGGCAGCAGCAGCAGCCCAGCCAGAGTATGAATTAAGCATTGAAACCACTACTGGCATATCAGCGCCACCAATAGAAGCAACTAAGTGCCAACCAAAGACAAAAGCAATAAAAGTCATCAAATATAAAGCAGTATCTGAACCGCCGCTTTGAACGAAATTAATCATTAAAATGAACGAAACAATACCTGCCGCTAAGTTTAATTTATGGCGATGAGGTAACATTAATGCAGCTGAATTTATTAGCCCACGTAACTTTGCAAAAGCAACTATAGAGCCAGTAAAGGTCACAGAACCAATAAACACCCCCAAAAAAACTTCAACCAAATGAATGTTTATCGCCATTTTCTGTGTATCGGTAATACTTAACTGAAAACTATGACCCATTTCAAAATAACTATTAAAACCAACAAGAACAGCAGCTAAACCAACAAAACTATGTAGTATTGCCACTAGTTCCGGCATACCTGTCATTTCTACTTTTTTGGCTAAACGCAAACCAATAAAAGACCCTATTGCCATGGCAACAAATATAACAAATACGTTGGAAACCCGCTCATCAGCAATGGTCGCGATCAAAGCGATTGCCATACCGATCATACCGTATAAATTTCCGGTTTCAGATGTTTCCTGTTTACTCAGTCCCGCCAGACTAAATATAAATAATAATGCGGCTACTAAATAAGCAGCGCTAATTAACCCATGTGGTATTTCTGCAATATTAACCATTAGTTCGCTCCTTATTTTCTAAACATTTTTAACATGCGTTTGGTCACCATAAAGCCACCAACAATATTTATAGTGGCAATTAATACCGCTACCCCCGCTAATATCTGTATTAAGATACTATCGTTTCCAATTTGTAGCAGCGCACCAACGACAATAATACCCGATATTGCATTTGTGACACTCATCAAAGGGGTATGCAATGAATGACTTACATTCCACACCACGTTGTAACCTATTACACAGGCCAAAACAAACACAGTAAAATGAGACAAAAAGTCAGCCGGTGCAACACTTGCCACCCAAGCAAAGAGTGCGATCCCTACGCCCATTACCAGATGTTTTTTGGTGTGATTTACCGGTTCTTCAACTTGAGCCGTACCCCTAATTTCAATTTTTTTCGCTGCAGCTTTAACTGGGGCGGCACTTACTTGAATAGGAGGTGGTGGAAAGGTAATTTCGTCATCTTTAACAACGGTCATGTTACGAACAACCTGGTCTTCAAAATCTACCTGTATGGTTCCGTCTTTTTCAGGACAAACTAATTTAGTGAGATTAACCAGATTATTAGCATACAATTGTGACGCTTGATTCGGTAGACGTGACACCAAATCAGTATAACCGATAATTTTTACCCCACCGACATTAACTACTTTACCAGCAACCGTTAAATCACAATTTCCACCACCAGCTGCGGCTAAATCAACGATTATCGATCCAGGCTTCATTGAGCTGACCATTTCCTCAGTAATAAGTTTGGGTGCAGGTTTTCCGGGGATCATCGCTGTTGTTATAATAATATCTACATCTTTGGCTTGCTCAGCAAACAATGCCATTTCAGCATCAATGAAGGCTTTACTCATTTCCTTCGCGTAACCATCGCCAGAACCCGTATCCTCAGCTTCTTCATAGTCAAGTTCCAGGAATTGTGCCCCCATACTTTCAATTTGTTCTTTAACTTCCTCACGAGTATCAAAAGCACGAACAATAGCGCCTAAACTACTCGCGGTGCCTATGGCAGCTAAACCTGCAACACCGGCACCTATAATCATCACTTTAGCTGGCGGAATTTTTCCTGCGGCGGTAATTTGCCCGGTTAAAAAACGACCAAAATGATGCGTTGCTTCAATAACAGCACGATAACCCGCAATATTTGCCATTGAACTCAATGCATCCATTGATTGAGAACGAGTCATACGAGGAACCATCTCCATTGCAAACGTGGTAATAAATTTACTTCGTAATGCTTCAAGTAATTCAGGGCTTTGTGCTGGTGCGATAAAACTCACCAAATAAGCACCATCATTCATCAAAGCAACTTCTTCGAGGGTGGGAGGGTTAACTTTAAAAATAATATCTGACTGCCAGCACTTTTTCTTGGCAACAATATCAGCGTCAGAATGCGTAAACTCCTGATCAGTAAAACTTGCTTTAACACCGGCCCCTTTTTGAACCTGGACGCTAAAACCTAATTTAATTAATGCACTTACAGATGTTGGAGAGCCAGCCACACGGTTTTCACCTGTGAGTGATTCCTTAGGTATCCCTATAATCATAACCACCTCGAACTTAATGAAATTTATATTCTTTCTTATCAGATTAATGTTTTACCATTAATAGTAGACTTTTCATACTATATTTTGTTTTGATATTGATTTAATCAACTTAAATCAATCTTTTATTTGAGAAGTAAGTTTGCCAGAATATGTTAAATATAGAATGTTAACTATAGAATGTTAACTAAGGGCTGGTTTTCTTGATGGGTTAAGCCTGCAGCTAACCCACCTGAACAGAATTACAAGTTTAATCAAGATCCTTAAGTGGCCAAAGCACAATATAATCTTCAAAATCTTCTAAATCTACCTGATCATCCTTAATCACCTTTCCACGCACCGACATACCAGCCTTATGCATAGCTGATTTTTTTCCATTATGTAATAGCGGATGCCAGGACGGTAACCCGCGCCCTTCTTTTAAACGACGATATGCACAGCTTGGTGGCATAAAAAACACATCATCAAGATTTTCTTGCGTAAGTTGAACGCAATCCGGTACTAATTTAGTACGCTCTTGATATTTAGAGCATTGGCAAGTTTTATCATTAAGCAAAGTACAAGCGATATTCGAATAATTCATTTGTTCACCTTCGTTAAGGTGATCTGTTGGCATTAGTTCGGTAGATTCGTCAGTATTTTCATCATCGATAAATTTATGCAGGCAACATTTTGCACAACCATCACACAATGACTCCCACTCACTTCTGGTCATTTCATTTAAAGTTTTTGCTTCCCAAAAGGGTACGTTTTCTTTGCTTGTTTCTTTACTTGTGTTGCTGATCATTTATAAAAATATTCTTCTATTGATACCAATTGTATTAATTAACAATTTATTTAATACAATTGGCGAATGGGTAAAAATTGTTTTGATATTTATTGCACAGGAGGAAATTTAATTCGATCTGACAACAGGCCAACTGAGCTAACAAAATAATAAGATAAATTCCAATGCATCAGAGTTTTATAATTATTATAAGCTAAATATACCCTACCATTTTCATCATCAGGAAAAACCAATGCAGCCTTAATATCTACACGAGGTAAATTAGTACCGTCACTTCGACGGATACCCAGCGCCTGCCACTGTTCTAACGATTTTTCTGTTTTACTCCAGGCCTTTAGCCATTTCTTTCGACTACCGGTATTTTTAGGGATAGCGAGCGAGGTATCAAAACCTTTTGGTAATTTAACCTGACGGCCCCAAGTAAGTTCATCATTCCAACCTTCTTTCTTTAAATAATTAGCCATCGAAGAGAAAATATCTGACTGATTAGCCCATATATCTATTTTTCCGTCGCCATCACCATCCACGGCATAAGAAGTAAAAGAAATGGGCATAAACTGATTCTGCCCCATCGCACCAGCCCAAGAGCCTTTCATACTTTCGATAGTAATATGACCTTGTTCTAAAATGGTTAATGCGGCCCATAATTGCTTTTTAAAGAAATCTTCTCTTCGACCTTCATACGCTAAAGTTGATAACGCAGAAATTATATTATAGTTACCCATAATACGGCCAAAATTCGTTTCAAGCCCCCACAGCGCAACAATAAACCTAGGCTGAACACTGTATTTTTCACCAATGTCAATTAACAGGTCACGGTGCTTTTTATACATTTCTCTGGCACGTTTAATTTTCCATTCAGTCACCCGTTTAGGTAAATAGGTATCTAAAGTTTCAACTTTTTCAGGCTGGTTCCGGTCAGCCTTCACTGCCCTTTTATAGAATTTAACTTGCGCAAAACTACTATCGAGTAACGCTTGGCTATAACCTTTTTCCAGCGCTTCTTTTTTAATATTAACAATATAGTCAGCAAAGCTTATTTTACCTTCAACCAAAGACGACTTTCCTGAGGTGGATGTCACTTGTTCTGATTTAACAGTTTCAAGCCCTGCAGCGCTGACAAAATTGCTTGCCAGAAACAAAACACCCATGGCTGCGACAGTTCTCAAAATGACTGATTTAATATGTTTGTGTGATTGCTTTTTTCTTTGAGTTAACAAGCCTTGGCTTAATTTATTAAAAGGAAAGTTATTATAAGGAAAATCATTAAAAAGAAAGTTCTTAAGATAAAACTTGTTAATTCGGTTCATAAATATCTCCATATTTTATTGCTCGGCTTGTGCTTTCATCTGTTCTTTATGCTGTTTTAGTAAGTTTTCCTGCGGAGGCGGCAATTGTAAATAATAACCTTGTTTAGTTAAATTGCTTCTAACCTTTTCAATATCGGCCATACCCAACTTATCTTTGGTTGCTAAATTAATGAGAGTAACCAGAACAGGAGTGCCAAATGTCTCCATTAACGCTTCAGGAACGCTGGAAAAATCATCTCGTTGCTTAACAAAAAGGTAGGTTTGTTCTTTTTTCGGACTTTTATATATAACACACAGCATAATGGAGACCTATGTAGATTAATTGAGAAAATACTGGAGAGTCAATATATCACGGGCCTCAACAGAATAATATGCTCAATAGAACTTTGTATAAAAATCACTATTAAACATATTTCATATCATGAATCTGTTACGCATTTTTGTCGCCAAGGTGTTAAGCAGTTATTTGTTGAAAATTTTCATTCGCTTGATTTAATGGTTTAGCAGTAAATATCTGCCAAGCTCGTGAAATAGACAATGCATTTAAAAAACCAAATAAAAAACTTACAACCATAATAAATTTAACATTTTCAATATAAGTAAGTTGCAATGCACTAGCCACACCCAATGCATATTTAATTATAAATATCATCATAATTACAAACATTGGTGCCCAACTACCCGCCACTTGCACTAAACCATTATTATTTTCAAAGCCTGCTTGCTTTGCTCTGGAGAAAAACCACAAAGAAAGTCCAATTCCAACTAGCCAAAAACCAATACCCATCAATGGTGCAGTAAAGTTTGCTAAAATACCATGTGCCGACAACCCTATCATTACAACAGGCAATATCAAACTGACATTAACATTAATTATTCTAGTTTTTGTTTGCTTATATCCGAGCATAAATAGAAAAACAAATAGTACAAAAACCCAAATTGGTGTGTGTTTAATGATTTCGATAAACATAATATTCCTTAATAGTTAAGATGATTTAATTTAACTTTTAAGAACAAATGACAACAGTGCCAAAAGTCATGCTTTAAGAATATTCCCAAACGACTATACCCAAGCCACTTGGAAATAAGCAACCGAATTTAACACATCGAAATTAAAACTTTTCCCGGGCAAATTTTTGTAATTTTTCACCAAACAATTCGAATCTCCAACCTTGTAGAATATCAGCAACACCTCTACTTTCATTAGCTTTGAGCTTAAAGTGCTGTGTTAAAAATTGGTTGATCTGTTTTTTCGAAGCCAAACTTTCTATCGATAAACCAGACTCCAGAGCAATGTCAGCCATAAAAGTTTTCACTTGCTTGAAAATTTGCTTATAACCCGGATATTCATCCAATCGATTGATTTTGCTAGGGTGATCTTTTTCAGCAACTTTATTCGCCTGTTTTAAAACATAAAGCATCGCACTTCCTTTATGTTTAACATCAAGCACATCAATTCCTTCAATTTTAGCCATAACACCAAGATTATCTGGATTATATTTTGCTAATGCCATTATTGTTGTGTCTTTGGCTACAAAGCCGAGTGGTAAATCACGTTTTTTGGCTTGATCAAAACGCCAAAGCGCCAGGTGTTGCAACAAATTTAATTGCCTGGAGCCTAAACACCAGCTCATTTTAATATTACGATAAAGTTGAGTTTCATCAATAGGGATAAATTTTCGCTCAACCAGACATTGTGTTTCTTGCTTTGCAGCAACTAACCAGCCAACGGTTTCAAGTTCAGCTAAAATACGGGGATATATCTGAAATAAATATTCTACATCGGCCTCAGCGTAAGTAAGTTGCCGTTCAGTCAACGGGCGTCTAGTCCAATCAGTACGAGATTCCGATTTATCTAATTCTATCCCAGTATAATGATTAACCATCGCAGCATAACCCATCGACAAACCATGCCCCAAAAAAGACATCATAATTTGACTGTCAATTAAGTTAACAGGTTTACCTTCTCTGCCACTTGAAGGAGCTGCAGTTAAAAACACTTCCAAATCTTCAGAGCAGGCATGTAACACTTTGCAAATGTCACCATTGGTTAATAAATCCCAAAAAGGAGATAAATCATCAATAGCAATAGGGTCGATTAACGCAAGGTGTTCACCATTATTAATTTGCAACAAACCTAATTTTGGATACAAAGTTCGAGTACGTACAAATTCGGTATCTATTGCTATTACAGCCGACTTTGCTAATTTGTCACATAATTCAACCAATGATTTATCATCTTGAATATATGATCTAACTAATGATTTATTATCATTTGGAACAAAAGGTTTTTTCGAAGAATTATCTACCACTGACGATCCTATATCTTTTTACTTTTTCATCATTTTACTTATTAAAAATATAAAAACTATTAAAACAGTAAAATGAAATAACTGAAAACACATGAAACGGGGAAACCTGTCCATTCCAAATTTATATTACTTACAATGTCTGCTACTTATAACATCTGCTACTTACAATGTCTGCTACTTATAACATTTACTATTTACGACGTCTGCGAGTCGATTGCTGCTGATGGCGATGCTGGTGCTTCTTCACTGAACGACGAATTCGACGACTTTTAGCATTATCCATTACTTTTTCGTCAACCTTAACTTTACTTTGCGTTTCAGGCGCAAGGTCAACTAATTTACGGAAATAATTAACATCAACTAAAGATAATTCATTCCATCCACCTAAAGGTAGTTGCCGTTTCATTTCCATGTCGCCATAACGGACACGGATCAATCGGCTGACTTGCACATCCTGGCTTTCCCATAATCGACGAACTTCTCTATTTCGTCCTTCTGATAAAACAACATGGAACCAATGATTTCGGCCTTCACCACCTTTGTAAGTGATTTTTTGAAAACGCGCTGGGCCATCTTCCAATTTTACCCCGGCTCTTAAGGTTTGTAACATCGCTTCATTAACTTCACCAAATACACGTACCGCATATTCACGTTCTACTTTTTGTGATGGGTGCATTAAACGATTCGCCAATTCACCGTCTGTAGTGAACAACAGCATACCTGAAGTATTAATATCCAAACGTCCGACAGCTATCCAACGACTGTTTTCAAGAGGGGGTAAACGATCAAATACCGTTGGTCTACCTTCAGGATCTTTACGGGTACACATTTCACCTTCTGGTTTGTTATAAACAATCACTCGACACAAATCATCTTCTTCAGCCATAAAAACTACAGGATGGCCATCAATACGAATTTGTTCATTACCTAAAACACGATCGCCTAAATAAGCAACTTTACCATCAACACTAACTCGACCAGCCGATATATATGTTTCCATTTCACGCCGCGACCCTTTACCTGCCCGAGCGAGTACTTTTTGTAACTTTTCTGATTTATCACCGACTTTTGTTGAAGATACTTTATCTGTTTTAACGCCAGCATGTTTTTTGCCACCGCTGTCCATCACATTTTTAGCTGCTTTGTTCTTCGATTTATTAACCGCTTTTTCTGCCGCTTTTTTATTCACTTTTTTAGCTGGGGGTATTGCTTTGTGTTTAGACATTTTTTTAACTCTTTTACGTCAGTGGGCCATTGGCCCTCTGTCTCTTTTGATATTGAATCGCTATAAAATAATTAACTATTAACTAATTATTAAACAGTTGCTAAGCCTTCATTTTTTTGATGGCTCATGTAATTTTTAATGTGATACTGATAACTCTGCTATTTTCGCTAATTCTGATCCTTTCGATGTCTGGGGTTCATTCGATGGTTTTGGCTCGTCCGACAATTCAGTCACTGCCATTAATTGTGGTAACTGAGATAGGGAAGTTAATGAAAAATAGTCCAGAAATTCTTTATTCGTACCATAAAGTGAAGGTCGGCCAGGTACTTCTTTATGCCCTATCACTTTAACCCAGCCTCGTTCCTGCAAGGTTTTTATTATATAGCTACTTACTGCCACACCACGAATTTCTTCTATCTCACCACGGGTAATGGGTTGTTTGTAAGCTATCAGTACTAATGTTTCCAATAAAGCACGGGAAAAACGTGGCGCTTTTTCTTTAAACAATGCTAATAACTGCTCATTATGAGCTGTTTGGGCTTGAAAACGATAACCTGAAGCCACTTCAACCAGCTCAATGCCCCGGTCATTATAATCTTCTTTTAATTGATTCAAAATAACTTTGATACGTTTGGTACTCAGTCGATAATCAGCCAATAGTATTTCTTTCATGCGGGCAACAGACAAAGGTTTACCGGCAACAAAAACAGCTGCCTCAAGCAATGGCTTCAGTTCAGCATCTGTTAACGTTTTTTTTCTTATATTTTCTATATCACTCACACTTCAGCTCTCGTATCAGTTCTCTTATTAAGTAGGGACTCTGTTCTCATAGCAAGGACCATCATTAACTTTAATTTATCCTTTTAAGCGCACTTGGATTTGACCATAAATTTTCGTTTGCATACATTCAATTAAAGATTCTTTAATTAATTCCAATATTGCCAGAAAGGTCACTACCACCCCTTTCCTTCCTTCATCAGCACCAAACAAATGACTGAATTCGACAAAAGGCTGCGCTGAGGATGTTTGTTTAAGCTTTTGCAATATAAAAGTCATGCGTTCTCGTGTTGATAACACTTCTTTTTGAATATGATGATGTTCAAAAGCTGCATTACGTTTCATTACATCCGATAAAGCACTGAGCAGTTCGGCTAAATCTACATCAGCCATAACCCGGGCCTGTTTAAAATCATCCGCTAAAGCGACATTAGTCAGTATTGTATCCCGCTCCAACCTTGGTAATTGATCTAACTCCTGTGCAGCATTTTTAAAAACTTCATATTCCTGTAAACGACGAACAAGTTCAGCCCGGGGATCATCTTCATCATTTTCAACAACTAACTTAGGTAACAATAAACGTGATTTAATTTCCGCCAGTATTGCAGCCATAACTAAATATTCAGCAGCCAGTTCAAGTTTGATGTTTTTCATCAAGTCTACGTAAACCATGTATTGCTCTGTTATGGCTGCAACAGGCAGATCCATGATATCAAACTTTTGCTTTCGAATAAGGTAAAGCAGAAAATCCAGCGGTCCTTCAAAGGTATCTAAGATAATTTCCAGTGCATCAGGTGGTATAAATAAATCTTGTGGTTTTTTAATTACAGCTTCGCCACGGATCAAGGCTAATGGTAAAACTTGCTGCTGCATTTCACCTTGTTCATTTATCTCTTGATTATGTTTAATTGAATTATTGTTCACATTCTTTCTTAGTCATTAGCAATAGAATAAATTAGAAAAAGATTTATTCAAATGGAGCCGGATCACCTTCACCAACACGTACAACATGTCCATCACCGTCAGAAAAATCGACGATAGTTGACGGTTTTTCACCAAGATAACCTCCATTTATAATTAAATCCACCTGATGCTCTAAAATATCCCGAATGTGTTCAGGATCGTGTTCTGCGGTTTCCTCTCCTGGAAGAATCAAAGTGGTAGACATAAGAGGTTCATCCAATTCAGCTAACAATGCCTGAGCAATGGCGTTGTCAGGAACTCTGATACCAATGGTTTTCTTTTTTGGATTCAATAAACGTTTAGGTACGTCTTTCGTTCCTTTAAAAATAAAAGTATAAGCACCGGGAGTATTATTTTTTATTAAACGAAACGCAGGGTTGTCAATACGCGCATACAATGAAAATTCAGATAAATCTCGACAAACCAAGGTAAAATTATGATTTTTTTCGATGTTTCTAATACGGCAGATACGCTCCAAAGCTTTTTTGTCGCCCATATGACAGCCAAGCGCATAACCTGAATCTGTAGGGTAAACAATAACAGCACCTTGATGAATCATCGACACGGCCTGTTTCATTAAACGCCCTTGAGGATTATCTGGATGTACGTAGAAAAATTGACTCATATTAAACCTTTTTTAGTTTATTAATCTTTTTAGTATTCTTATTAACACAACTTAATTGGTTCTATTGGTTCTGCCCATAAATGCCACACAGGAGAAGCACGCTCAGGCATCTTTAAATTTCTCCCTAAATCACTCCACTTACTGGGGTAATGAAAGTCAGATCCCATAGAAGCATGCAATCCATATTCTAAGCAGTAGTTTAGCATTAAATCACGTTGTTGGGGTGCCATTTGTGGTAAAACCACTTCTAATGCATCGCCACAATCTTCTTTAAATTGCACGATCAACCGTCTTAACCATTTACTCGATAAATCATAGCGGATAGGATGCGCCATTACCGCACTACCACCAGCAGCATGAATAACTTCTACTGCCTGTTTTATACTACACCAATTGGGTTTAACATAGGCTCGTTGACCTTTACCAATATATTTATCAAAAGCTTTCTGTAAACTGGGAACATCCCCTTGTTGATATAATATTTTTGCAAAATGTGCACGGGTAATAGTGCCAGCACCAGCACGTTCTTTTGCTTTGTGATAAACATCAGGAAACCCGCAACGTTCAAGTTTTTCTCCAATAGCTATAGCGCGACTTTCTCTTGCCTCTTGCTGCTGATCAATCAATTGCAGCAGCTGGGTATTTTTTATATCTATATTTAAACCTACGATATGGATTTCAAACCCCTGCCAGGCAGTAGATATTTCAATACCTTTAATCAATTTTATTGGAATGTTTTTTTCCAAAATATAATTAGCAGCAACATCAAGACCTGCCACGGTATCGTGATCTGTAATAGCCAAGATATCTATTTGAAAGTTAGATGCTCTATCTATTAACTCTTCAGGAGATAAACCGCCATCAGAACAGGTAGTATGACTATGTAAATCAATTCGTAACAAAGGCGATAAATTTGCAAAATCATCTAAAACAGCAGTTGACATAAGGTTCATAATAAGTTCTTCTATAGGAGACTTAATTTTACTGCGAACAAATTGATAATGATACAAGTAACACAAACTATTTCTCTGAATTGGTGGTGGCATAACTCAACATAAGTGGGTTGTGATGATTGCTTGTACATAAAAAACAGTACATAAAAAAATTCTAAAACCCGCTTAATACAAGCGGGTTTTTTCGTTTTAATAAATTTTTTTTCATATAATATGATGTAATAATTTAATAGGAAATAAAAATGACTAAAGTTAAAAGCTGGTTCATTTGGTGGCTACAGCCAATTTATGCAGGATGACAACACTCATTGATATATCAAGGCAAGATTATGACCATAAATAACCGTATAAAAGACACTATTAGCAACACCGATAACACCAACAACACCGACAATCAAAAACCTGAACACTATCAAATTGGCAGTGTAAACAGCTTAACAAAAACAGCACAATATCAGAGTGATCCTCTCAGCGTTTACCAGTTACTCTGTAAAGGTAAAGATCATAATATATTATTGGAATCTGCTGAAATTGATAAAAAGTACCTTTTAAAAAGCTTATTACTCACCCATGCGGCAGTAAAAATAGTTTGTAACGGTAGTACCGTTACATTTACAGCTTTATCCTTAAATGGAAATGCAGGGGTTGGATTTGCAACTGAACAATTAAAAGATCATGCAACACTAACTTCAAAAGTAAATAAAAAAACCAATAGGCAAGAGCTGGTCGCAACTTTTCATGATGTGCCAACTGAGCTGGATGAAAAATCTCGCTTGATGGCAATTAATCCTTTTCAAAGCCTAAGACTTTTTAATGACTTACTTAATACTCAGGATAAAGCTGAAGATAAGGCAGAAATTAAGGCTGAAGATAAAGCCAAGCACACGCTTACCAAGCCAAGTTCAATCAACCACCCTTTTTCAGTATTCCTCGGTGGTGTTTTTGCCTTTGACATGATGTCGATGAGTGAACAATTACCTCATGTGCCTGACGGTGATAATACTTGTCCTGATTTTGTCTATTATCTGGCAGAAACTCTGGTGATAATTGACCATAAAGAGAAATCGACAGAAATTATCGGTAATGTTTTTTCAGGGCCTGAACAACAAAAATGTCATAACCAAATGACTCAACGCTTGTCAGAAATCAAACAGTTACTTAAACAAGACATCACGAGTTCTGCGGTAACTTCAACAGACGACGATGTCATTAATCAACAAAATAACACTCCAGATAAAAACGAATTATCAACAGACATTAACGATCAGCAGTTTTGCAATATCGTCAATAAATTAAAAGAAAATATTCGCGCTGGTGATATTTTTCAAGTAGTACCATCTAGAACATTCAGCTTACCTTGTTATAATAATTTCAATGCCTATCAAGCATTAAAGAAAAGCAACCCAAGTCCTTATATGTTTTATTTAAAGGACAGTGAATTTTGCATTTTTGGCGCATCACCTGAATCAGCAATAAAATATCAACACGAAAATCGTCAAGTTGAAATATACCCGATTGCGGGAACTCGCCCACGCGGTTTTACTGCCGACGGCAAATTCTCATTAGACTTAGACAGCCGAATTGAACTTGAATTACGATTAGACAAAAAAGAACTGGCAGAGCACATTATGTTAGTTGATTTAGCCAGAAACGATATTGCCCGTGTTAGCCAGCCTGGTACACGTCACGTTGCAGACCTGCTTAAAGTTGACCGTTATTCCCACGTCATGCATTTAGTCTCCAGAGTATGTGGAACTCTGGATGAAAAGTTAGATGCGCTTCATGCTTATCAGGCTTGTATGAATATGGGAACCTTGTCTGGCGCGCCTAAAGTTAAAGCGACAGAATTAATTCGACAAGTTGAAGGAAAACGTCGTGGCAGCTACGGCGGAGCGGTTGGTTACATTACCGGTGAAGGTGAAATGGATACCTGCATAGTTATTCGTTCAGCTTTCGTTAAAAATGGTATTGCTCAAGTACAAGCTGGGGCCGGCGTTGTTTATGACTCAGATCCGCAAGCTGAAGCGAATGAAACTCGCCAAAAAGCCCAAGCTGTGATAAATGCTATTACTAGTGCAAATACATTCTCAGCAACAAAAGCAGCGACAAACCCATCAATAAACCCGTCTATAAACCCGTCTATAAACAATAACCAACAGGAGCATTAATCATGACTAATATCTCTTTAGATAAAAAAGTTCTGAGCAAAGCTCCCTGTAAAATAATTGTACTGGACAACCTGGATTCTTTTACCTACAACCTGGTTGATGAATTTCAATGTTTAGGATTTGATCCCGTCATTTATCGGAATACTTTAAGCGCTGATTTTATTTTAGCCCAAATAGCAGAGCTAACTGAAAAATCAAATGAACAAATATTGCTTGTTTTATCTCCTGGTCCTGGTGATCCCAGCCATGCAGGTTGTTTAATGGAGTTGATAGAAAAAACGGTTGGACGCTACCCTATTCTGGGGATTTGTCTGGGGCACCAGGCATTGATCCAACACTATGGCGGTATCATAGGTAGAGCGCCGGAAATTGTTCATGGCAAATCATCAGCAATCAGCCATAATCAATCAGGTGCTTTTGCCAGCATTAATAATCCATTACCCGTTGCTCGCTATCATTCGTTGGTTGCCACCAGCATGCCGGAACAATTAGACATGATTGCTTTTTTTGATAACTCAAACTTTCAAAGCACCGACTCCCAAAACCCGGAACAGAAAAATAACACTAGCAACAAATTAGCAATGGCGATAGAACGTCAGCAAGATGCAGTGCTGGGTTTTCAATTTCATCCGGAATCTATTTTAACAACCTACGGCAGTACATTATTAGCTCAAAGCATTGAGCATTTACGAAGCTATGCGACTTATCTAACCGCTTCAAGCTCTAGCAAAGCAAGCCCTAACAAAGGAACATCACATGTCAAATAAAGCAGACAATAACAATGTATTAGCACAGTTAGTTGATGGTAATTCCCTCAGTCAGCAACAGGCGATAAGTTTCTTTGAGCAAATGATCAAAGGCGATGTTGAACCTGCTTTATTAGCGTCAGTATTAACAGCACTGAAAATTAAAGGTGAAAGTCCCGAAGAAATTGCGGGTGCTGCTGTCGCCATTAGAGCTTCAGCGACACCATTTCCACAACAATCCACCCCGGTAGCAGACTGTGTGGGTACTGGCGGAGATGGCGCCAATACCATTAACATTTCCACCACCGCAGCTATTCTGGCAGCAGCATGTGGCTTAAAAATGGCTAAACATGGTAATCGCAGCGTATCAAGCATGTCTGGTTCAGCCGATTTATTAGAAGCTTTTGGCGTGAACTTAATGATGTCACCACAAACAGCCAGTAAATGTTTAGAGCAAGCTAATTTATGCTTCCTCTATGCTCCTGCTTACCATCCCGGTTTCAAACATGCAGGGCCGGTAAGAAAAGCAATGGGTATACGGACCATGTTCAATATTTTAGGACCATTGGTAAACCCCGCTCAACCAAGTGTAATGTTGCTGGGTGTTTACATACCAGAGCTTATTCAAACCATAGCACGGGCATTATTGCTCACTGGCGTAAAACGCGCCTGGGTAGTACATGGCAGTGGTCTAGACGAAATAGCATTACATGGTGAAACACAACTCACTGAAATTAATAATGGTCAGCTGATCTCAAAAATAATCTGCCCCGAAGACTTTGGTCTGGAAATTTACGAACTGGCAGCGTTAAAAGGTGGAACACCACAAGAAAATGCCGACATTATTAAAGCAATATTATCTGGCAATGGTCAGCCAGCTCATAACGCAGCAATTATAATTAACTGCGCAGCCCTACTCTATCTGCACGATAAAACTGACAGTTTAAAAGAGGCTGCGAAACTTGCCACAGAAGTTTTAGCATCAGGAAAAGCGTTAACAACATTAGAAACATTAGTGACTGTTTCAAATTCTGATGAAAACAAGCAAGAAAAGCAGGCTTAGGAAATAAATAATGACGAACATATTAGAAAAAATTGTTCTTGATAAACGCATAGAAATAGAACAACTTAAATTAAAAAAACCGCTTGCGAGTTTTATTGATGAATTGAAACCATCAACCAAAGACATGTATGAAGCTTTACGCCGTACCGAAGAAAAACCAGATGCAGGTTTTATTTTAGAATGCAAAAAAGCGTCACCGTCGAAAGGGTTGATCAGATCTGATTTTGATGTGAAAGCCATTTGCCAGATTTACGATAAATATGCTGCCGCAATTTCAGTACTGACAGATGAAAAATACTTCCAAGGTACTTTTGATTACCTGAAAACAGTGACTGAAACAGTTAAATGCCCGGTGCTTAACAAAGATTTTTTTATTGATACTTATCAGGTTTATTTAGCTCGCTATTACGGCGCCGATGCCATTTTATTAATGTTAAGTGTTTTGTCCGATGATGAATACCGCGAATTAGATGCTGTAGCCAAACACTATAACTTAGCCGTATTAACAGAAATTTCGACAGAAGAAGAACGAGACAGAGCTATTGCCCTGGGTGCGAAAATGATCGGTATTAATAATCGTAATTTACGCGATTTATCTACTGATATCACCCGCACTTTTGAATTTGCTCCAACGTTACCACAAGACAGAATACTAATTTCAGAATCAGGTATTTATACCAATGCACAAGTACGGGAACTTGCCCCTGCCGTTAGTGGATTTTTAGTGGGCAGTTCAATTATGGCAGAAGCTGACATTGATCTTGCGTGTCGTAAACTCATTTTTGGCAATATCAAAGTTTGTGGTTTAACAACCGCTGAACATGCACTGGCTGCGGCAAATGCCGGAGCACAATTTGGCGGTTTAATCTTTGCTGAAAAATCACCCCGTTGTGTAACACCCAAACAAGCGAAAGATATTGTCAGCCAAGTCCCTAAGCTTAATTATGTTGGTGTATTTGTTGACCAGCCCCTGCAACAAGTGATTGAATCAGTAAAATCGCTCAATTTATTTGCTGTACAACTTCATGGCAATGAAGATCAAAGTTACGTAGACCAATTAAACAAATTACTCGAACAAGAAATAACCTTGACTGATGCCGCTAAATGCCAAATTTGGAAAGCAATTCCAGTGTCAGATGAAATACCTGACTTTAACGTTACGGCAAATCATTATGTTCTTGATGGTAAAAATGCCGGCAGCGGTAAAACGTTTAACTGGCGAGGGTTAGCCGATAGCGAACAAGACTTGTCAAAGTGCTTTTTAGCTGGTGGCCTAAACGGTGAAAATATTAAAGATGCTGTTAATCAATTAACGGCGCATGACTTATTTGGTCTGGACCTCAACTCAGGAGTTGAAACAAGTCCGGGCATTAAATGCAGCGAAAAGCTTAATCAGGTTTTCGCTGTGATCAGGACTTTCTAAGATGAAGAGTAATATGAAAAGTAAGACGAAAAGTGAACCTCAAAGCAAAGTAAAAACAACATTACCCGCATATTTCGGTGAATTTGGCGGCATGTTCGTCGGTGAATTATTAGTACCTGCACTAGAACAACTTGAACAAGCGTTTATTGACTCTCAACAAGATCAAACCTTTTTAGACGAATTCAATAAACTATTAACCAGCTACGCAGGGCGCCCGACACCATTGACTTTATGTCGTAACATAGTTAAGAATCCTTTAGCAAAAATTTATCTTAAACGTGAAGATTTATTACACGGTGGCGCACATAAAACCAATCAGGTATTAGGACAAGCGCTATTAGCCAAAAAGATGGGTAAAACTGAAATAATTGCAGAAACCGGTGCTGGTCAGCATGGTGTTGCAACCGCCATTGCATGTTCATTATTAGGTTTAAAATGCCGGGTTTATATGGGATCGGTTGATTGCCAACGCCAGCAACCTAATGTATTTCGCATGAAACTTATGGGTGCAACCGTAATACCTGTTACTGCAGGCTCTGGCACCCTTAAAGATGCGGTTAATGAAGCCCTGCGTGACTGGTCGGCAAATTATGAAAATGCACACTATTTATTAGGTACTGCGGCTGGTCCGCACCCGTTCCCGACAATAGTCCGCGAATTTCAAAAAATGATCGGTGAAGAAGCCAAAGCTCAACTTCTTGAAGAAGAAGGACGTTTACCCGATTACGTTATAGCCTGCGTTGGCGGTGGTTCAAATGCTATCGGCATGTTTAACGATTTTATTAAAGAAGAAAATGTTAAACTTATTGGCGTTGAAGCTGGCGGTAAAGGAGTACATACCAACCAGCACGGCGCCACACTGGTTGCAGGAACAAAAGGTATGCTTCACGGGAACTATACCTATATTATGCAAGACCAACACGGTCAAATTGAAGAATCTTATTCTGTTTCAGCGGGTTTAGATTACCCAGCAGTTGGTCCTCAGCATGCCTTATTAAAAGAAATTGGCCGCGCCCAATATGTTGCAATTAATGATGACGAAGCATTAGAAGCCTTTCAGGCACTAGCAATGAATGAAGGCATCATTCCAGCGTTGGAATCTTCACACGCTTTAGCACATGCACTTAAAATGGCAGAAGCTGTTACCGAAGAAACTATTTTTCTGGTTAACCTTTCAGGGCGCGGTGATAAAGATTTAAGCCATGTCCAATCTATTTTAGATGCAAAAAACAGTAAAGCTAGCCAAGATAAAAAAACAGAAGGAGAAGCATAATGACCAACCTATCTACCCCAGAACAAACACAAGCAGGTTATCGTTATGATCAAGTGTTTGCGGCTCTTGAAGAAAAAAAACAGGGCGCGTTTATTCCCTTTGTCACTATTGGTGATCCCAATGCAGAACAATCTTTTACAATTATAAAAACCTTGATTGACGCAGGTGCCGATGCACTGGAACTGGGCATTCCATTTTCAGATCCCAGTGCCGATGGCATTACCATTCAAATGGCTGCTTTACGTTCGATAAATTCAGGCGTAAATACTGATGTTTGTATCGATATACTCGCTAAAGTACGCGAATATGCCCCTAACATTCCAATTGGCTTATTACTTTACGGTAATCTGTTATTTGCCAGAGGCATTGATAATTTTTACCGTGATATGGCTGAAGTGGGTGTAGATTCAGTTTTAATTGCAGATTTGCCTATACGTGAAAGCGAGCCATTTCGTAAAGCCGCGTTAAAACACGGGGTTGCTCCAATTTTTATTGCTCCACCAAACGCAAGTGATGAAACCTTACAACAAGTAGCGTCTTATGGCCGGGGTTACACTTATGTATTAAGCCGGGCGGGTGTTACCGGCGCTGAAACACAAGCAAAAATGCCCGGTAATAAATTAATTAATGCCTTGGCTGAATATAGAGCTGCACCAGCGGTATTGGGGTTTGGTATATCACAACCCTCGCAAGTACGTGAAGCATTAGCAGCCGGCGCTGCAGGTGCAATCAGTGGATCAGCCGTGGTTAAAATTATTGAAAAGCATTTAGATAACCCTCAAGAAATGTTGGTTGAATTAGCGTCTTTTGTTAGTGAGATGAAAGCGGCTACTGTTGGTTGATTATTGTCTTATTTATAGGTAGTGGTACCTATAAATAAGTAAACCGAAAGGAACATATAAATTAGTATGTTCTTTTTTATTATTTATTGTTATTTTTTATATTCAAATGAAACGATTGTCTAAAAAATAGGACACATAACTCCAGACAGAATCAAATTTCAGTTAATTTATTATGTCTCACACCTACATTCTTTTTTTTAGCTTTTCATAAACTCCATTTTTCTCACGTTTTCCAATTGCTAAAACATACACCAAAATTTCCTCATCCATTACTTCATAAGCTAGCCTATATCCTACTGAGCGTAATTTAATTTTATAAACAGAATCAAAACCACTTAGTTTCGACGATGGCACGCGTGGATTTTTCAAACGTTCTGCAAGCTTCTTTTTAAACTGACTTTTAATTGGTGGTGCTAGTTTATTCCATTCTTTTAGCGCAGCAGGTAGAAATTTTAGTTTATAAATCATCTAACGTGACTTCCACTGCCTCAGATTTATCTTGTAGTCGTTCTCTTACTATTATTGCCAATTCCAGATCTTCGATCTTATCCATTAACCACTCATAAGTTTCCGCCGGAACAAGATATGCGGTAGGTTTATTGTGATTTAAAATAGCAATAGGTGCTCCTGCTGCTTCATTTAATAGAGCGGTAGGGTTTTTTTTAAGTTCAGAAATACTTACTGAACAATCTGCCAAAACTTGTCTCATAGCTATCTCAATTAAGTTCTATATTTAGTACTTAGTTTAGACCATAAATTAAATATTGGCTATGAATGTTTTTTGAGATATGCCGTATGAAATTCTTTAGCTGGACCATCTAGTTGCTGGCTCACCTAACCGCTGCCATCAGCGGTTTCAAAGAGGTTAACATTATTGAAAAATATTTAAGTCGATTATTAAAGACTTATACTGTGACATTTATTTAGACGTAATCGTTCACAAAATTAAGATATCCTTGCCTTCCATATTTTCGATTCCATCTTTGAACCGATTTCTTTATTCGCTTCAAACACTGCACAAGTTCCGCAGGAGAAAATTCTGTGTCTTGCTCAACTAAAGCTTTATTTACCTCTTGAATATTTTCGAAAACAACTAAGTCTAAACCTGAAAGATTATGCGGTGAAACTTGCTTACCTTTTAGGTTAGAATTCTCTTTATATACAGACGCAGAAATAGCTCGTTCCACCTGAGAGTCAACTAAATCAGGATTATTACGATAAACATCAATTATTGCAGTTTCTAACTCTTGTAACTCATTTTCAAATTTTGCTTCTTTACTCATCATTTATCCCAATACTATATTTCCCCAAGGACCAACGCAAACAGCAAGTGCGCTGAGATTTCAATAACATTACCTTCAATTTTTAATTTACCAAGCAAGTTGTTTTCATAGTAATCGCTTCCTTCCATTGATACTTGACCCCTCCATTCATTACGAGAATATAAACGTTCATAACGAGGTGTTCTCATCAGAATAAAACTTTTTATTCCCATTTCATCATCATCATCTATTGCAAAAGACAAAATCAAATGTGATTTTTAATCCTCTATCATTAAAAATTGTACTTTATCCATAATTTACACCTGTTTTAAATCACCACTTAGCGCTTACTTTAGACCCTAAATTAAACATTGGCTATATTTATTTGAGTAAAAATTCCGTATTTTAATCTAAGACTTAAATTACTACTAAAATAAACTTAACATATTAATACAACGCCTTATCATCACGTAACCGTTGTGCAATTAAATCAATAAAAGCGCGAACTTTGGCCGTGGTGAGATGATTTTCTCTATGGACAATATGAACAGGCATAGCTTTGGGTTCGTAATTTCCCAGCACAATTTTAAGTTCACCTGAAGCCAGATAAGGAGCCACTTGATACGACAATAATCGAGTGATTCCAAAATCTTCCAAAACAGCCTCAATAGCTACATCGTTTGAAGTTACAGTGATCCTTGGCTTAACTTTTACCGAATATTGATTATTGCTTTGTTCAAAACGCCAATCTGACGAACCACTAACAGCGCTTGAAGATATAATGCTATGATCAATTAAATCACTCGGTTGCTGTGGTATTCCATGTTGACTAAGGTACTTCGTTGACGCACATAAAATTAACCGTACCGACCCAACACGTAATGCGCGCATACTGGAATCTGGTAATTCGCCAATTCTTACGCCTACATCCAGCCCCTCTTCCAAAAGATTAACGACCCGGTCCAAAAATACCGCGTCTACTTCTGTTTCGGGATAACGCTGTAAATAATCAACAATGGCTGGCATGACAAACATTCGACCAAACATAACGGGTGCAGTTATAGCCAGGTGACCTTTCGGTGTGGTATTTATGCCTGCAGCAGCATCACTTGCCATTTGAACATCATTGAGTATTCGTTTTGCATCACTGAGATAACGTGTTCCGGCCTGAGTAGTTCGCACATGCCTTGTGGTACGATTTATAATTTTACTCCAAGTTGATCTTCCAATGCCGCTACAGCCCGGGTAACCGCTGGGGGAGACAAACCTAGTCTTCTTGCTCCTGCTGCAAATCCTTCTTCTTCTTCTGCAACAGCAACATACACATTCATTAAATGAAGTTTATCCATTTGAAATTTGCCTTAACGTTTTCATTACAACTACCAATACAATCATCATTACAACCACCAATACAGCAACAATCATTCCACTTTACGCAATAATCAATTGTGTATTATGAGTATTCTTATTTCAAGTGGAATTTGGCAAAGTAGCTTCACTAACTGCAAAGAACAAAGTAAGGTCGCAGTTAAAAACAAATTACTTACTTACTTAAATTAACTTAGCTTAACTTAAAACTTACACACCACTGAGGATACAAAAATGAGTAGAATTAACTTGGTAACAAATGAAAATGCCAACACTGAACAGAAAGAATTATTTTCAGCAATTCAATCACAATTAGGTATGGTGCCAAATTTTTTGAAAATATTTGCCAATTCTCCTGCCGCTTAAAAGCATTTTTAGGATTACATGGAATAGCGAATGAAGGTAGTCTTGATTCATTAACAAAAGAACGTATCGCTTGAGCTTTAGCACAGCAAAATGAATGTCAATACTGTGTTTCAGCCCATACGGCAATTGGCAGAAAAGCTGGCTTAAGTGGCGCACAAATGCAAGCAAACCGTGCAGGTTCAAGCCAAGATGCAAAAGCTGCTGTTGCTGTTAAATTTGCTAAAGCACTTGCCTAGCATAATGGCGAAGTGACAACCGCAGAATTATTGGAAGTGCGCAGTGCAGGTTACAGCGAATCTGATATTGTAGAAATTATCACTCACGTCGGCATGAATATTATGACTAATATTTTGGGAAAGGCGAGTCGGGTTGAGATTGATTTTCCGAAAGTAGCATTACAATAAGCGTCGTAACTTTATAGTAATTTATAGTAATTTATAGTAACAAATGATGCCAGGACATAAGGAAAAGTTTAGGTATATACCTAAATAATCTGGAACAACAAGCTGGAAATGCAGCGATTTAAAATCGCTGCACCTTCATAAAATAAGCATAATGCTAAGGTTACAAACATGGCACATAAATACGCACAAATAGCATTTACTGAACACCACAGCATTTAGATAACGCCTTATCAATAGAAGAAAAAACTAAACAAGCGTTAATGTGTCCGTGTGTATCCCGGACAACAACATCAAATTTGAGTTTGAATATTTAAAGAGGCATTAATTTAACGAGGCATTAAATAAGAAACCCTTATGGTTATAAATACAAGCAATAACAATAAATATCACGTATATTTGTATCCTATATTTTCGCCATATTTATACAAATAAATAAAATTCCAATATTAGGTATTCATGACACAAGACTCACCTTTTTCACTGCAGAATGTTGAAAACTGGACACATAAAACTGGAACAGATGATCAGATCAATGGTTATCAACGCTTAGGTAACAAAAGTAGCAAAAATAACAAACGCCTGCACTTTTTGCACGGCACAGGTTTTTGTGGAATGACTCTGGCGCCATTAGCTTCTCAATTACCTGAAGAATGGTCTCTCTGGTTTACCGATATTCCCGGACATGGTTTTTCCAAACAACCAAAACATCGTATGCCAGATTGGAATAAAATGGCCATTACCGTTGCTGATGCAATTTATCAACAAGCCAATGTAGAGCAAGATGGCCCGGTAATTGGAGTCGGCCATTCGATGGGATCTGTGCTTACTTTATTTGCTGCTGTTCAATATCCACAACTATTCAGCCGAATAATTCTTCTTGATCCTGTTCTTTTCCAACCAGAATTTATCGTTGCTCAACATTTATTGCGTGCAACTGGCATATGGAAACACATACCTCTGGTTCGTTCTGTAAGTAATCGACGTAATCAATGGCCTGATGTAAATGCGATGAAAAGCGAAATCGCAAGTAAATCATTATTTCGAAACTGGCACCCACAGGTAATTGATAATTATGTAAAGTACGGTACAAAAACAGGTGTTGATGGAAACGTACAATTGGCGTGCGAGCCTCGTTGGGAAGGCTCAACTTTTGGTTCTTATCCAAAAGGATTATGGAAAGCGGTACGCAAAGTTTCTGTGCCCATTGATATATTAGTCGCAAAGAAAAGTTATGCTTTTATTCCTAAAGCAGTTAAAAAAGCGGCAAAAATCAATAGTAATATTCATTGGCAATTATTTGATGGAAATCATTGTTTTCCAATGGAAAAACCGGGTGAAACTGCGAACTGTATTGAACAATTATTATAGTTAGTGTTCGTCCTTAAACCGACGGGATGGACACTAATAA
This sequence comes from Alteromonadaceae bacterium, assembly GCA_013216015.1. Taxonomy (GTDB): domain Bacteria; phylum Pseudomonadota; class Gammaproteobacteria; order Enterobacterales; family Alteromonadaceae; genus JABSOI01. The sequence continues at coordinate 86,781 of JABSOI010000013.1, forward strand.
TTTAACTACTTGATAAGTTAATATTTTGATGGGTTACGCAGAAAAATCAACCTGAATTATTAATTACTTACGGTAATTCATAACGCACAACAATTAAAAGAGTACGTTAATTTAACCCTAATCCAACCACTAAACCAACCGAAATACCTAACCCCACAAACATAGAACCAACCACTATGCCAATAGCAATATTACCATTTCCCAAATGCTTTGAGGTATCAAAAGGTGTGATCCAATCAAGTACCTTATAACCTAAAACCATTAGTGCAATGGTTAAAAACGCCCCAAAAACCGCATAAATAAAATTTGCTACTACAATCCCCATTTCCATATTTCAGTCCTATTTTAATACTTGTTTGATTGTTTGAATTTTTTTAACGTACGTTAATGTTTCTTCACTATTTTTTCCGGTAATCTTCGGTAAAGTCAGCTCAATTGAACGCCATAAATTGGGATCAAGTTCAGCACTTTTTGCTTTTTTCTGCGCTTTAATTATATTACCTTTACCCGCATTGTAAGCGCCATAGGTAAAATTTAAACGATCTTGAAAAGGCCGTTCTGCTTTAAACAAATTCCAGATAGAACGATTATAAGCAATACCCGCAGCAATATTCCACTTTGGACTATTACTATTACCTTTAATAAATCGATGGCGTTTAGTAATTTCTTCATAGGTCGCCGGCATAATTTGCATTAAACCTATCGCGCCGACTTGTGATTTCGCATTCTTTTTAAGTGCAGATTCTGCAATAGCTTGTGCTTTAAACCTATGCCAATTAAATGCCGGGCCAAAATTACGTTTAGTATACTTTGAAAAATAATGATCATAACGGGTTACATTATTGTATCGGTTAAATTCTTCAGCAAAAATTTCCCCTGCCAAAAACAAACAAAATACTGCAATTAACTTCACCATGTTCATTATCCTTAATTAATTGTTCCGGTGTTTTTTCAAAGTAGTTGTCACTATTTTCTAAAACTTCAATAATATACTACATTAATAAACACTATAAGCCACCTGCTAAGTCTAAAAAATTTCCCGTGGAAAATGACGATTTTTCAGAAGCCAGCCAGTAAATAGCTTCCGCAACTTCAGAAGGTTGCCCACCTCTTTTCATGGGGATTTTACTTTTAAACCTTTCAATACGCTCCGGCTCACCGCCATCGGTATGCATATCAGTATAAATCAAACCGGGACGAACACAATTAACCCTGATACCTTCATCGGCTACTTCTAATGAAAGCCCTGTGGTTAATGTATCTATCGCACCTTTTGAAGCGGCATAATCAATATATTCGTTTGGAGAACCAGATCGTGAAGCAGCAGATGAGACATTAACAATTACCCCCCCTACACCACCACGTTTGTTCGACATTCTTTTAACTGCCTCTCGGCAACACAAAAAATAGCTGGTTATATTATTGATTAAAATAGTGTTGATACGCTCGGCTGTCATATCTTCCAAACGTGATTGCGACTTCAGGATACCGGCATTATTCACCAAAACTGACACAGTACCCAGTTCACCATCTACAGTGGAAAATAATCGATTTACTTCTTCTTCATTAGAAACATCAGCTTGAACTGTAATACAACGACCGCCTTTCACAATAATTTCTCTGGCAAGCTCATTTGCTGGACCTGACCTAGACTTATAATTAATACAGACCGCATAACCATTCTCTGCAAAAAGTTTCGCGGTTGATGCTCCTATCCCCCTGCCTGCACCGGTAATTATTGCTACTTTTTCAGTCGTCATATATTTTCCTTTTAGAGTTTTTAAACAAAAAAATACCTGCCAGTGAAACACTGACAGGTATATATTGATTATTAAATAATTTAAGGGATGAAGAAAGCTTTAAATATTATAATTCATTAATATGAATACTACCGCCACTCGTCTTAAAGATTAAATCAGGGCCACCACCATTTATTGACCCTTTAATTTGGCGCTTTTTAATACTGCCATTCACGTCGAGTTCACTACTCACTCTACCGCCACTTGTTTTAGCATAAAGTTCAACTGCAATATCCTTAGCCAAATAGGCACTGATAGAACCTCCTGAAGTAGAAAACTTACTATCACCTTCAGGGCTTTTCAATAACTTAGCTCTAATACTGCCACCAGATGTATGGGCAATAATTTTACCGGTAACATCATCAGCGTCAATAGCACCACCTGATGTTTTAACGTCTATATCACCATGAACGTGTGTCAAAGAAATTGAACCTCCAGAAGTACGAGCATCAATTTCCCCATCTAAATTCTCAATGTCGATATGACCGCCACTGGTGTTTAAATCTAAATTATACTGCTGGGGAACAGTAACGGTATATTTAACTTTTAACCTGCTATGACCATTGAAAAATGAAGAACCATTTCGCTCCAACTCACCCGAAATTATTACGTCATCGCCTGTACTCTTAAAATCAACAACCATTTTGTCTTCATCCCTACCATCAATATGAACTTCGACTAAAACCGTATTTTTGTTATGGGATTCAATTTCTATAGCACCGACATCAGTTTCTATCGTCAATAAGCCTCCTTTAGAGACATTGAATTCTTTATGAATAGTATCTGCTTGTACACCCATTGCCAATAAAACTACAGCTAAAGGGGCGTATTTTAAAATTGATAATTTTTTGGTCATTTGTCATATCTCCACAGACTAATTTAACTTTAACAAAGTCAATTCTTTGTTTTTTAAGTAATACAATTGGTATAAGATGCAATCTATAACAAAAAGGTTTAAATATTTATTTATAAAATTATAATTAGAATGTGGGATCAGATTTTATATTTGTACTACAGGTCTTATATTTATGCTGATGGTCTTATATTTATGCTAATGGGTATTTTCTTCTTCTCTCAAAGTTAAAACTTCAAAACCCGTATCGGTAACTAAAATGGTATGCTCCCACTGTGCCGATAATTTTTTATCTCTGGTGATAACTGTCCAGCCATCCTTTTTAGTTTTAATTTTGGCTTTCCCCGATTTATCATGGGTTCAATGGTAAAAGTCATCCCTGATTGAAGTACACAGCCAACACCTTTACGACCATAATGCAGCACTTGTGGTTCTTCATGCATTTCACGACCTATACCATGACCGCAATATTCTCTAACAACACTGTAACCAGCTGATTCAGCATGTTTTTGTATGGCAAAACCTATATCACCTAATGTTGCATCAGGCTTTACGGATTTTATACCTTGCCACATTGCTTCATAAGTAACCTTTACAAGTTTTTTTGCCGCTGTACTGACGTTTCCCATGGCATACATTTTACTGGAATCGCTAATAAAACCATTTTTTCCAGCGTAATATCCACGTTAATAATATCTGTGTTTTTTAACTTATATTTATCATTTGGAACACCATGACAAACCACTTCATTAATTGAGGTATTCAAAGCATACTGATAGCCATATTGCCCTTTACTCGCAGGACGAGCCTGTAAGGTGTTAACAATATAACTTTCAACCTTATTATTAATGTCCATTGTAGTAATACCAACCTGAATAAAATCATCAAGCATTTTAAATACTTGAGCAAGTAACTTTCCTGATTGCCTCATCAGGTCAATTTCTGATGCTGACTTTATCTGCACACTACTCATTAATAATACCTTCCAAAGATACTTTTTCTTTACGTAACTGATATTGAATTATTTCATTAAAAGTCATTGTCGGATTAATTTCAGCTAACATGCCTGTTTTTATCCAAAACTCAGCTTGAGCGTTAATGGATCTGGACATTACATTACTCGACTTTCTGATTTCTTCATGCAAAGTGTCTGAAATTTTTACTATACCCAAACGCCCTCCTAAATAAGTCCTATATCGAAAAATAACATAGAATATACGTATAATAACGAAACATATATAAAGTATATACATATCATATATAGATGACCATTACTTTTTTAAACAAATAATTTTAATATGGTTTCTGTTTAAGTAAAAATATGAATGGTTTCAATTACCCGTGTTTTTTGAGATATTATTTACTTCGTCCGCTGTTAACACCCTACTTTCACCAGGGTTTAAGTTTTCATCCAAATGTAAATTACCAATTGAACTACGATGAAGTTTAACGACAGGGTTGCGAAATCGACCAAACATTCGTTTAATTTGATGATACCGTCCTTCAACAAGTGTTACCTGCGCTACATGGTCTGAGATAATTTCAAGTTTTGCCGGTAGAGTTGTAATATCTTCAAATTCAAAATACATTCCTTGTTCAAAGGCCGTTATATATTGATCCGTCAGCTTATTTTCCAGCGTAACAATATAACGTTTAGCTACTTTTTTGCCAGGCAAGGTTAAACTTTGTGACCAACGACTATTATCAGTCAATAAAACTAAACCCGAGGTATTCAAGTCTAACCGACCAACAATGTGCAAACCTTCAATTTGAGCCGTATTAAGTAAATCAAACACTGTTTTATGTTTATCATCAATCGTTGCACTAATCACCCCTGTCGGTTTATTCAACATAATATAAGTCGGAATATTCGCTTGTAATATTGCATTATCTAAAATAATGACAGAAAACTTATCAATTATTTGACCTATTTCACTCGCAATTAAACCATCTACCCTCACCCTTTTTTTAGCTAACATTAATCTGACTGCGCGCCTGCTGATATTAAGGTTCTGGCTAATAAAACGATCAAGACGACATTGACTTAAAGACATATTATTTTTTTATCCTATTCAATTATTACCCTATTAATTTATTACCCTTATAGTCAAACCACTAATGCATATAACTCACATATCCGAGAACCTAATTAAAAAAACAACGTCTACAGGTGGGACTACAGCTTAAAAATAGATATACTTAGATATTATCAATACAAAAGATTATTTATTAACGAAAATAAAGGATTTCCCATGAATGGAACAACAATGGTTGTACTCATCGTTTTTATTTCTGTAGGGTTTGGTGTAATAGCAGATCTCTATAAAAGACACCTAGCATTCAAGGAAAAGACATTAAACCATAATGTCCATAACGACGAACAGAATATTTCTTTAAAGAAACAAATTACATCGCTGGAAGAACGTATGCAAGTGCTTGAAAAAATAGTCACCGATGAAGGTTATTCTGTACAAAAAGAAATTAATAATTTGTAATTAAACACTCAATGCAATTTCAGGCCTCTGGCCAAAAGGTAATAGAGCAATAGAGCAATAGAGCAATAGGGCAATAGGGCATGATTACAATAGGGCAATAGGCCAGTAAGTTGAAATTAATAATGAAAACGGAATTTGATAATTTAAGTAACAATACCAACCACAGTTATGAAACCAACTGCAATGGCGATAAGCAAGTGGTAAAAATATACTGTGGTGAGAAATTAATCGCAAAAAAACTTAAGCATAAAAAATCAACTCGTTATCTTGGTATTAAAGAATACCAAGAATATTTATTACCAGATTGACTTATACCAATTATTTTTTCAACATAGATTTCAAATCAGCAAAGGGGTTATAAGTCGCACTCTCTTGCTGATTTTCTCCGGCAACTACCTCTGTCTGGTAGTTAGCATGATCTGTGTATTTAGCATGCTCGTTATCGTGGCAATAAATACACAACAACTCCCAATTACTACCATCGTTAGGGTTATTGGTATGATCATGGTCGATGTGATGCACGGTTAATTCTTTAATATTGGAATAAACAAACTCTCGCGCACAGCGACCACAAATCCATGGAAATAATTTTAGCGCACGATCACGATAGCCCTGCTCTTGACGTTTGTAATTAAGGCTAGAGCCTAATTTATCTGATGACATAAGTGAAAATCAATAAAAAATTAAAACACCATTGTAGAAACAAATTTACTCACTGACAATACTGTCACCTGATTTACTTTCATCTAATCAAGAATATCCACTAGTTAGTGCCCGTCCGAAAACGAATGTCTACTGCAAACGAGGGCTTACCAATAACACGAAATCGGCTCTACAAGATATAGGCGTTTAGTCATTCTAAATAACTACAACTTGTGGTGCACAGTTCGTGTTAGTGGGACGTCCGCAGTAGATATTCGTTTCTGGATGGGCACTAGCTACCACCGAGACTATCGAGCGTTAAACTAAATTATTTACAATCATCAATCGACAAAGGCTCATCACTTTCATCCTGTTGCTTTTTGGGTGCTTTCTTTTCTACCGTAACCATTTCTATCGTTCTTTCAACATAAGGATCTGGTGAAAACATTTGTACAAACACACAAATAGCAATTGCAGTTCCCTTTCTCGCTCTTGCAGACTTCACTAGGTTAGTTGCAACAACACCTAAAATGAAGAATATACACCAAGGTATTAATACCAATAATAATTGTTCAATTTGAAATTCCATCAATAATACTCATTTTAATATCATCACTATAAAGATGACTTGAAGATAATAAATTGCGTTAACAAACTTTTTTTGATTAATACCAGTCGTCAGTATAAAAATCAGAGAAAGAACTAGAGCTATATCAAAAGCAAAGCAATATGCCAGGCTCTGAAAAATAAACCCATTGAGATTTCTGACTTAAATGTATAATTAACCAACTGGTTTTTAATTTGTTATACGTTTGTATTTACGTTAGTTTCTTCAGAATAAAATTGAGGGTATTTATAGTAGGAAATACGGTAGCCATTTATAACAGCGTAAGTAAATTGTTGTTGCACTAATGCTATTTTTTGCGAGTTTTCATAATGAATCAAACCCGCTAAATCATTCTCTGCACTAACTTCAATAAAGAGATTTTTTATGACACCAGAAGTTAGTTGGTTTTTAATAAATGGCTTTTGTAACTTAAACAAAACATCTAAGTTAGTAAATGATGATAATTGAACATTATCAGGTTGAGATCTGGCTATTTCAGTTTCACATTGGTGATAAACCGTTTCTACAGCAACAGCCTGCTGAATATTTAATACACAAGCACTGATAAATAAAATAAAAAGTTTTATCAAATTACTCATCATTATTAATATTCACCACGGTTATTTTTTGAATTCTATATTATTTAAAATATATAAGGTAATAAATAAATTAATCAAGGTTAACACCGCAATTAACCTTATTAAAATAATTATACGTGCTTACCACGTGTCCAGGTTGATTCTGATAATAATCGCCCACCAGCATCTACGGCCCCTGATTCCATGGTAGTTCCCATTGAATCATTCCAACGATTTAAATAACCGAATAATGCAACTACCCCTAATATTTCGACAATTTCACCTTCGTCCCAATATAACTTTAACTCAGCAGAAATGTCATCATCTACAGCATTCGGTACGCTTGATGCAGCCAAAGCGAATTCAAATGCCGCTTTTTCCCCTGAGGTATATAAATCACTTTCACGGAACGACCAAATATCAGCCAGGCGCTCTTCTGTTCCACCGTAACGTTCAGCCGCAAGAATGGTATGAGCTTCGCAATATCTGCATCCTGTATTAGCACTGGTTATATAACCAATTAAACGTTTTTGCTCAGCTGTTACCCTACCTTCATTAGCCATCACGGCTTTATTCAAATTAATAAAAGCCTCTGCAATGGCGGGACGACGTTGCATAGTTAAAACACTATTAGGGCAAAAACCTAATGTTTCATTGAAAAATTTTGCAAGCTGTGCAACATCTTCGTTAGCATCAACAGCAAGCGGGGTAACTAATGGCATTTTTGTCTCCAGTTCAGTAGATATATGAGTATATACCCGTGGTCATTCAAAATGCGGGAATTTGAGGTGAATTTGAAAGTTTATCTAAAAGGCGCTTGATTGAGCAATAGCGGGCTATTGGGATTGAAAGCAACGTAGTAGATAATCTTTTAAAACGCTTCAAAACCTGCATTTTGAATGATTACGGGTATAGATTGACTTTAACCGTCTTCAACAAATATCATAAATTCGAATAATAAGAATCAGCATAGAACAAACATGTTGCATATGCAACATCATTTAATTAACACAAAAATTTATTCTGAAGAATTAGGCTTAATTAACGAATATGTGTGAGATTATACTGCTAGTTATTTGAAGGGAGGTTATATGAAGGTAGGTTTATGAAGGTAGGTTTATGAAGGTAGGTTTATAAAGGGATTAACGGAAGCTTAAAAGATGAAAACCAACTATTTTTTTGACGGCACTTACCATACATTGGGAATTATCAATGTTATTCCTGTTATGCTTCACAGTCAGATAATGATCTTTCTTTTTCAGATACGGAAAAAGAAGAAATGCTAAAAGTCTTGATCAGGTTCTGCGCTATTTCATCACAATTCCCCAATTTGCTTTCTGTAATAAATTCAATAAATTCAGCTTCAACAGAAAGTTTGATAAAACCACTGGCGGTGTTGCAACGCTCATTTAACACTAAATAATTTTTATGTCCAACAACCATGTACAGCTGAGCAATGTTAATCCAATAATCCACTATTTGGGCAATACCGGGGATCATAATAACTAATTTCCTGTCAACAGAAGCAAGCTCTGCCATGGTATCAATACCTTCTTCTTCCAAACGGAGTATTTGCCAACGGGAAATACCTGGTAATATACTTAAATCTCCTCCTGTATTGTTGGAATTTGACAATTTATTCATTTGTTCTTTCATAAAATTGAAGGCAGCTAAAGGAAAAAAACCCAACAAAAAAAGCACGAAACCTATTTTTTCTTCAGGAAACACCTGAGTTGAAGGTAAAATTATCGAGATCCCATAAACTAACAGGAATTTTTTAAAAAGATGAGTATAAATCTGAGTACTGGCAACGTCATGGCGGGTAAATTTAGTTAAAATATAACCTAACGCGTGCAAATACCAACCAAGAATACCAGCGATAATAGGGGCTTTTTCAACATTCCGTAAATAAAGTGGCAATGATTCTTTGCGATAGAAGTCTACTACATCCAAATAGCTTTCCATCGCCCCCAGTCCCCGCCCCTTCGGATTGATAATATATATCCAACAAATAGCAATAATACAGCTCAACATAAATTTCATAAAAAACCCCTCAACAGCAATCAAAGTCCGCTGTTGCTCGGTGAGGGGTAACTGCTTGGAAAATGTGAGCTTTAGTGACATGACTAAAAATGGCAACAAGGTAAACGACAAAACTATCATAGAATTAAACAACCAGACACGATCTAATTGCTGTCCAATTTTAACCCGTTCATTTTGTTGTGATTGAACTCCAGAGTTCCTCTGCTGATTTTCCCCGGAAATGCCGATATTATCATTTGATAGGTTCTCATCTGTTTCAATGCCAATTTGAGATGCTATCAGCCTCTGCCGATGAAAATAGATAACCAGGTTGTTAATACCATTGTCATCACCCAGCTCGTCATGCAATTGTGCCTCTACACCACTATCCATCTTCAAAGTGCTCTGTTGAACAAAAAATATAACATCTCCAATGTCAATTACCCTATTATGATAACTGTTAAGTAACAGGCCTAAAGCAATAAACACGGGTAAACAATATAAAACACATATTTTAATTTTAGTGTGCAAACCTTCTCCTTATTAGTTGAATCTAAGAATATATAACTTTAATCACGGGCACTAAATTCCAATCCCCAAGGCTAGACCCAATAGCGTTCCGCCCACCGCAGTCCAAAATGAAGGAGCCTTAACTTCTACGCTTGGCGGTTTCTTGAGCAATTGGATGTATTCTTGATTCAGTATTTCGTATTTTTTATAGGCTTTTTCATATCCTGTTTGATACGCTGTAGTTTTTTCTGTCTCTAACTTCAGTACTTCATCTTTAAGTTCCAGAACGCTGCCATACAACTCTTCATTAGTCTTGTATGCTTCAATTTCTGCTTTGTAGGTGAGCATAGTATCGTGCTCAATTACAAATGTTTCTGTAAACCAGGCAGGAATAATATAGTAAGGAAGTTTCAGATCTAACGTTTCTTCTACTTGCATTTGGACAATACCGAAATTTTTAGCATCGACAACCTGAGGGTAAGTTCTGGCAAAACTCTTTTCCAGCTCATCTTCAGTATTTAACTTTCGCACGTTCAATTGGTTGCTGTCACGCTCCTGCTCCAATATTTCAATAGCTCCTTTATTTACTGCTATTTCATCATTCTTCGCTTGTATCGTCTGATTAAGTTCATCTTGCCGCTTATCTAATTCAACGACCATAGTTTCCAACTCTGCTTTTTGTAACTCAAGAGTCTTCATTTCATTCTGGACACGGAGAATTTCTTCTTTATCAATAAAACGTGCAGTAAGAAAAGCCAATACGACCATAATTACAACAGCAAAAATGGCGAAACTCCTAAGCATGTGGTGCCTCCAGAGATGTGTCTGTTACCATCAAACCTAAAATTTTACCCAAAATAGTTACTAAGCTTTCGTCGCCTTCAACGTGAACATAACTTACTTTATGCCCGCCTTCTGTCGCATCATGTAAACGTATGTAACCACTTCCATTCTTAACTATCCCCTGAAGTACCGCTTTAATCATTGACCCTGAGGCAACATTTAATTTATTGAGCTCTTCGGTATTGTGTATAAGCAATTGATCTAATTCTTGTGATGTCATCATAATTTTCTCCTTTACCTTTTCAGGTAAAAATAATTGAATTTAAATAGAGGCATAAAATAAGAGTAATGGTTGGGATATTCAAAAAGCAGCAGTTCAGCTAACAAGAGTACTACCAATCAATCAATAGGTTGATGTAACATCAATCAGCATAAATGACGGGTATAAGGAACCAGTGTTTCGCCTCACTCCTTTACTTTGGGTATATTCGACAAAAAATCAGCTCGTCGATTAAATCTTCCTTCAGGGACCTGCTTCCATAATTCCTGATTGCATAACGTAAGGGTAAATTGCTCAAGATCGTTCTCAGCAACCATCTTTTGAATCAGTTTTCGACTATTAGGCGTGTAATCACCACGGTACCTTAAGTCAACAATTACTTCCTTGATTGCATTATTAAGCTCATCCCACTCAACTACACCATATGCCTTAACACAGTCAGGTTTATCACAAATACGTTGAACATCTTTCGACAATTCACTGTAACTTGCTTTGAATAATGCCTCCTGAACATCAGTACTGATCTCGAAATCCTTCAGACCACTATCCTTGATAAACTGCCTGGCTAAATTTCCGCTGAGTTTGGTCGCCCGAGCCAAAATTGTCGCGGTTTCATCAGTTAGTCCGGCAAAGCGGAGATCCCCCTCAATTTTATAGCTGGATTTTTCTTTCATGTCATAACCGCGTCCTATGGTCAATCCTGACCTATCTGAAGGAACATGAAGCTTTCGACTATGAAAATCCCCACCTTCCATGCCCTCGGCTTCGTATGTAAGTAACCCTTTTGTGATGGTCATGTTATGAGTACTCCTTAATTAATAGATTGGAAATGTTAAATACCTTATCGGTATAACGGTTGGTGTATTATAAAATTTGGATTATTAAAACTAAAAAGCTGACACTAGCGTTAATTTAATATCACAATAATTCATTTATAATTAACTAGTGCCCATCCAGAAACGGATGTCTACTGCGGATGTCCCACTGGCACAATCTGAACACCACTATATAAGGTTATTTATAATGACTAAACGCCCATATCTAGTAATGTTCATCTTGCACCATTGGATAACCCTCGCTACGACCCGTTTCTGGACGGGCACTAACTAGAAAAATTTACCACCACATTTTACGAATATTCAATTTTTCCTTTTCTATTTCAGAGCCGACCAAACGATCCCATAGCAAAATACCAGCGCGCTTTTCTACAGTAGCTGTTGTTACTACAAAACTACTTAATGGGCCATCTACTTTTTTGTTTGGTAAAATAAATGACCACATTTTAAGTGCACCACTAGTCGTTTCCACGAGTATGGATTTAAAGTATTCATGTGGTACAGGAAGGGTAACCTCGTTTTTATCATTTTGACCAATACAGTCAATGGGTTGATTAAAATTAAAAATAGGACCACTGACAACATAGGTTTCCAGTACATCATCACTGCCATCTAATGCTCTTACTTTACTTTCGAGATCTTTCCATATTAATCGATTAAAGTTAGGCGCTTGCGGTGACATATTAGACAATAAAAACGTTTCACTATTTTCTATTTTTGAGGATTGTAAATTTGCACTCGCCACTAAATGCCCTCTGTCAAAGCCAGATTCGCTATAATCTTGTTTATCTGCCCTAAACATCTGTGGGATCCGATAATCAGAACGAAAATTATCCATTCTTTCTACAACGGATTCATTTACTTTATTTGGTTCAATTATTTCAAGCGCCCACTTCGCTTGCCTGAAGTAATAAGAGTAACCCACTACATAATAACGGTTAAAAAGTATTTGGTCCGCAGCTGGCATACCGTAACGGGTTTCCCGTTTTAAACTGGGTAAATCAATCATGTTCACATTCCTAATGTTTTGGTTGAGCTTTGTGTACGGCAAAATCAGCAAAGCGATTTAATATCTAAGTGACTAAATTAAAAAAACTTGGGACTGAACAAGCTAATACTAATTAAGTGTGGCTATAGAAGTTGTAGGATGGGTTAGCCAACGGCGTAATCCATCACTCTTCAGCTTGCAACTATCTAATAATGTGTTTAAAAACTTGTGTTTTGATGGGTTATGCCTTCGGCTAACCCATCCTACGTGCTAAATTAAAAATACTATGGACTGATACAAGTTAACTTAGATTAATCAACGTTAATCTGTTTTTAACCTGTCAGTTTTTTTGACTTCTTTGAATAACCATCGTCGCAGATGACGACAAAAAGGCGAGTAAAGTGCCCATAATAATGTTGAAAGATTGCGAAGCAAGCTCCTGTAAATCCCCCGCATTATCAGCATCTTTTTTCATCATTTCTTTAATAATTTCATTAATATCTTCAGTCGACTCACTACCACTTCCATTTTTAGCCTCTTGTCTTTTATATTCGGATAAGATATTGATATAACTACCAACCGTGTTCTGAGGCTTATTAAAATCTTGCTCCCAAAAAGCAATGTAACCAATAGCACACAAGAGCACTATATAAATGGCCAAAATTATACACCACATAGTTAGCGCGCTAATTCCACTCATATTATTTTTCTTCAAATTCTTTTTATTATTCCCATCAACTGAAGTGTCATTCATCTTTCTTGTCCTTATTGTTTTTACGTTGACCTGTCCCCCCTAGGAATAACATTCACTTCCCCCGTAAATTCAACAGTAAATTCGACAGTAAATTCGACAGTAAATATGCGGTAATAAAGAGGGTAATAACATCCCTAACAGGAAATTAGTAAGATAAATTAAACACATACAAAAAATAACGAAAATTTGAATTAAGTTAAAATTTGAGTGTGGAGTTGAATGATGTTCAGTAAAATATCAACCTTTAAAAGCTCGCCCACAAGTAAAGCGACTTAATATTAAATGACTTACAGAAACTTGCCTTCTTTGAATATTTCCCTTCTTATTGCGGTAACTATGTCATCCTGCTCTATTATTGCGTTACCCTTGTCAATAGCTTTAAGTGAGGAAAAACGGATAACGTTATTGATTTCAGCACCCGACAATTCATACTTTTTCGCTAACGCTGCAATATCTATTTTGCTTACGTCAGCTTTAGCACTAAAGCCTTTATTCCATAATTTCTCCCTTTGCTCAGCATCGGGTTTGGGAAAGTTAATAATAGACTGAAAACGTCTTGAAAATGCTTCGTCAAGATTGTCTTTTAAGTTACTGGCGAGGATCACCAAATTCTGACAAGTTTCGATTCGTTGTAACAAATAAGCAGTTTCCTGATTAGCATGCCGATCATTGGAATTGCTAACGCTACTACGTTTGCTAAATAATGAATCGGCTTCGTCAAAGAACAATATCCAATCTTTTTTTTCAGCTCGTTTAAATATTTTTTCAAGGTTTTTTTCAGTTTCACCAATAAACTTTGACACTATTTGTGATAGGTCAATGCGAAATATTAAACGGTTTAATTTTTTCGCTAATAAATTGGCGGTCAAGGTTTTCCCCGTACCCGGAGGGCCATAAAATAACACTTTGTACCCCATTTCTTCAGATCCTGTTGTCCAATCATGAATTAACTCTTTACTATGTTTCAGCCAAAGGGTTAATTCTTGCAGATGCTCTTCTGTATCCTTCATTAAAACCAGATCTTCCCATTCAAGATGTGTGTTTAATTCTCTTGCCGGAAAGTCTGCACTGAATTTTGGCGTACTTTCGTGACCCAGCAAAATTTGCTCTCGGCAGCTACTTGTTAATTTTAACTGCCCATGCATTTGGCTTTGATCATCCTTAAGTTCGGGAGATTCAATCATTTCCTCTTCAAGTAGTTGTTCATCCATGCCAAATAGGATCTTAGCTTCAAGATACTCTTGCAAATCTGATCCGGCCAATACATAAAGCGCGGTTTGTATTGTAGGACTAAATCCAACATGGTTGAGGTTAACCATTCCACCAAATTCTGCAAATGGTAAATCGTATAAGGTATTCTTGCTTTGCAGTACATCAAAAAAATCGGGGCAAATTTCTGATGTCAAAGCTATGCATAAAATAAGACGCTGCTGCGGATTAAGTTTGTGTTTATGAATATAGGCACCATAACGACTTTTTTTATCAATAACTGGTAGGGTGAAATCGCTCATTTTGACATGTAAATCTTCAAAATAACTCACAATACGTGCGTTTAACACAGCCCTTAACCAACTAAATTCGAGCATAAGCATCGAGGTGTTTTTGTCCATCTTTTCATTCGCCCGTATTATCGGAACGGGGATCTCCGCCAACTGTGCTTCACGGGCTAAAACGGACGAGTCGCGATTTTTTCCAGGATCAGGAAAACCTGACATATGCTTGCCTCGCATTGGTTTATCTGATTTAAGTTTGTCTAGTGTTGGCTTATTGGGTATAGAAGAGTTTTTGGGTGGAGTGCCTTTGGTTTGACCTCTGTAATTTGATGACTGAAGATTGGAGTCAAACTTTAAATCATCCATCATAAGCTTTAAATTTTCGAGCAAATGACTAATCTCTTCATTCTCCTCGTTTAGTTCTGCTGCTGATTCTATTTTTAATATTTTTGAATCATTTTGGTTCATTTCCATTTTACCTCTAGTCTATTGGCAATATTCACGTAAACCGTTTCTGTATAGCCAACATCTTAATTTTATTAAGTGCTTATTCTTAGATATTACGTGGTTAGATATGACATGGTTAAATATGACATGAATAGATAGGTTATTTATAGAAGTAACCTACCGACTAAACTTAGATCCCTGCACAACATATCTGAATATTACGATGTTTTACAAAATATTTTTTCGGTTATACCCGTGGTCATTCAAAATGCGGGAATTTGAGGTGAATTTGAAAGTTTATCTAAAAGGCGCTTGATTGAGCAATAGCGGGCTATTGGGATTGAAAGCAACGTAGTAGATAATCTTTTAAAACGCTTCAAAACCTGCATTTTGAATGATTACGGGTATATACCCTCTGGCTAAACCATTGTGAACTATTTACCTTTCTGATCATCTTTCTTACCATCATCTTTCTTACCATCATCTTTCTTACCATCATCTTTCTGTTCTGCTTTTTTCTGTTCTGCTTTTTTCTGTTCTGCTTTTTTCTGTTCTGCTTTTTTCTGTTCAACTTCTTTATGTTCTGCTTCTTTCTGTTCAGAAATTTTAAAATTGTACGAATCGTCGGGTTCACTATCTCCAATAGAGCCCAGTTTAACAAAAATATCCTTAACGGAACTAACCTCGATATTTTCAATATCTCCTTGGATCGTGAACATTTTTATGCGATAAACAACCGCGGGGAGCTGCTTTATTCCTAAATTCCCCCATAGATAGTGAAGTTCTCTCAGGGGTAATGTATTTAGCTCAATGATAAGATCAAACTTATTATCAACATCTTTTTCATTTTTATTTTCACGGCCAGGTTGCGTAAAAGTCCGATGACTCTGAAAAAATTCCATGACCCAGTGCAGGGCGTTTAACTCTTGGGCTGCATCATTGGAAAAATTTACAATACAGAGCATTTGAATATTGATATAAACGGGACGCTGCTGCTTAATTGATTTCTGTTTCGATAATTGTCTATGGTGAATATTGAGATCTCTTAAGGTTAACTCCTCCTCAATGTTCAACATACTGAGCATAACCGTATTGTCTGGCATAGATTCTTTCTCTTTAGGCCGTTCAACCTTTACGCTTGCATCTTTGTTTATTTTATCCTGAATATAAACTTCCAGTTCCTCTGCTATGTCTTTAAATAGGTTACCTATCATTTTATTAACTCCACTCAACTATAAGTATATGATCCATCCAAGGTAATGCTACGGTGCTGATGGCCCAGGGTAATTTATCCAGTAGTACATCTGGCGGACTGGACTCCACTTGTAATAACCAATGATTATCACGTCGCCTTAACACGCCGTCACGCTTGATAAATACTGCACGTAACCAATCTGGCGATACTGACTTCAATGCCGACCAATGTTTGATAACTGCATTTAACAAGTCATCTGCTTCCTTACATTGATCTTCTTTAAAGCTATCATGAAGTTCAACAACAGCATTCACAGGCAAGCCACAGAGTATTTTATTAAGCACTAAGTCCTGCTCTGAAGTCGGCGATGAAGCATTTTCCATATAATGCAGTAAACCTACAGCCAACGAAGGGTCTGTCAGGCTCTGTTTATCAGACAATCCCAACGATGAATAATAGCTGGATAAAAAAGGCCACAACAAAACCAATCCACTGTTTTGTATGTAATATTCGTCTTGCTCAGGTGTAAAATTAGTGACTTGTGTTATTTGATCTTCCGATGATGACGTTGGCAAAATCTTTAACTGATCTTTTGATGCTTCTAATAATGAAGCGTACTGATCAGGGAGCTTACTTTCAGGGGATTCTTTCACCAAATAAAGAATGGCTTGTTTAACTAGTTCCTGACTACTGTCACTTTTCAAATCTAAGCCTTCCCTGAACGTTTTAAATGTATTAACTGCTCCCCAACCAAGAGTAAAAGCCCATAACATTTTTATGAGGGCATTATGGGTTAATGCTATCTCTGGCCATACTTTAAAAATATGATCTACCAACACTTTCACCCATTGATTAATTACGGGCGATAACCTGTCAGACATCATCACCAGTTGTTTTTCACTTAACAGATTAACCAGCCTGTGAGATGCCTGAGGGTTTCGTTTCAGTAATGGCGATAATGTGACTAACATACCCGAATTAAGTGAAAAACTAGTCTGTTGTTCCACCATTTCTATACAAAGGGTTTTTATATCATAACTCAAGCCCCACCAAGGCATACTGCCATGCTGTAAATAATGAAACAGCATTTTAAGTTTGCGCTGTTCTGAATCACTTGAATGTTCCTCCAGGTTTTGTGCTTCCTCCAAATCTGAATGCTTCTGGCGATTTACCCAAAGGTCATTTTTTAATACATCACCAGATAAGTCTTCTGTCTGTGTCCGTTTGTTCTCCTCGAATTTTTTAGTTTCAGTTTTTCTGCTCTCTATTTTATTACTCAAGATTTCTTCTAATTGCACCAGTGTTTTATCAACCAATTCATTTTGTATGTTATCAGAAGAGATAAGACCTAAATTCAACTCCAACCGATCAAACTGATGATATTCTTCATCAGGACTTAATTTGGTAAAAAGTGTATTCAATAATGGCAAAAGGTTTTGATGACAAATTTGACTTATTTTCCCTTGTAACTCAAATGAACCTTTGTCACTTGGCAGGGATATTTCCAGAATTTGTTTTTTTATTATATGCGTGCCAGAATTCATTTCTTAGCCTTTTAATCTTCTATTTTCATTCTAGACAGCGCAATATCCCGCTGTTTAAGTATAATTTCTGTAGCTGATTGATCTTCACCAAATGTACTATCGTCAAATATAACGTGATAAACCAAATGGGCAGGAATTTCTTCCGCCAAAATACGCTCAAGATAAGCAATAGATGACACCTTTTCCAGCTTTTGAGGTAATAACACGACACAAAAATCCGTTTCTCCTGAATCAATTTTAAAAGCCGTATGTTTTGGGGTTGATGAACCAATCCTAAATCCCCCTTGATCTATAGGCCTACCTATTTCCGGAGGTTTTAACATTATGTTATCAATTAACTGCAATTGGTTATTGGGCAACGCCAACCTCAGGCACAGTATTTTTTGCAAAGCCTGCACTTGTCCCCGCTGGCCTCTAAGTGTCACAATTTCCTTTAGAAACAGCTTTTTGCGACTTAGGTAATATTTTAATTTTTCAACATCAGTCGTATTTCCAGAAGCACTGACATCCAGTTCGCTAAAGCTTTTGAATATATCAAAAGGCATATAAGTTTCGCCGTGCTGCGCCAGCAGGTAGTTCAACACTTTATTCTGTTGTTGCTGATCCAGGCGGAAGATTTCTTCGATATAGTCAGTGTCATCAACAACATCCTTATCTTTTACCAAATCATAACCTGCATCTTTCGGTAGTAACTGGGAGTGAAATCCCTTTATGCTTGAATCTTGATCAGCCAGGCTAAAAGTCTGTTTAAACCCATCCAATTGAGCAAAATAATCGTTAAGCAACTGGTCAAATAAGATCAGGTAACGACGCAGATCATCTGCTGACTCATTCTCCTTGCCAGTTTCACTCAGGTTCATATCCTTATAATTACTTTCACTGAAGTACAAACCACACAAACCAGCCGCACCAACACCGTAATAATCAGGTAAAACATTTTGTAAAGTTTCATAGGTAGCCAAATGACGATAAGTACCTTGCGTGTACTCTATGTTCGAACTATTGTCATCTTCCTGAATTTGACTACTTGGTATAATTTCAGGCAAAGACATGGATTTCTTTTGCCCGAAATGATTAAACATTAATTTCGAATTATCAGAAATTATTGGAATAGCTCTGTTAATAACCAATAATTGCTGATCACCGTCAGTTTGTTCACTGGTCAATGTAAATTCGGGGATCTGTTTAATGCCAGTGATCTTCTTCAATTTTTGTAACAACACAGCTTTATCGAGTTTTATGACAGGGAAATCGCCCGTAATATCCTCACTTATTTCCACACCGCACAATGTTTGAGATTGTGTTGCCAATTCAATACTAAGTGCAATGCTTTGAGTCAAGAATTGTTTTATTTCTTGTTGAACAGCATGCTGAACTATATTGGGATTAGCATTAGAGGTTAAAATTATCTCCCCTTTAATGGTTATGTCCTTATTGGGTAATAAATCAACTCTGGCAAATTTTTCACAGATATTGCGCCAGTTATTTAACTGCTTAAAAATTTGATTCGACGGATCAGCCTGCCCTTCTGAAGTCACAGATTTTGTTACTCCCAGAAAAACCTGATAAGTACCGGCCTTAGAAAACTTTAACCATGCACCTATGATGCCCGGTTGCTTCAGGCACCATTGAACATAATCTGACAAGGTAACCGGTAAAGTAGGTAAAACTTGTTCAGGAGCAAAAAAAACTGATGATGCTTTTCCTGCATCATTTGTTAAAGTTGAAGTATTCAACGCCAGCAGATCTTCAATTGGAAAGTCCAATCGGTAAGCTAAATCGCTGATCGCATAACACAAACTTTCCAACAAGGTGATACCGGGATCATGCGTATTATAATCCGTCCATTGTGGCTGATCCTCATTCATCGTCTGGAGAATACCTATAGCTTGGGTACGGAGTGAATGCCAATCGGCAAGGTCTAAGTTATCAATCATAATTACCCCTCGGTATGAGTGGAGTGGTCAATTATGCTGACCACTATAGGTAGAAAAAAATCATTGCCACTCAATCCAAATAATTTTTTATTCAATAAATTTTCAACTCTTTTATCTGGAAAATCAGGAGTTGAATGCTCTCCATTTTCTGCCATTTTCAATCTCCGTTTTACTTAATAAAAATGATATCGTGCATCGTGATATTCATCTGATACCAATAGGTATGGCTATGTACTGATTAAATGTTGCTACGTCCGTAACCAGATGTTTTCTAGTTATTTATCTGTTGTTTCAAGATTTCAACGCGTAGGATGGGTTAGCCGAAGGCGTAACCCATCAAAACAACAGCTTTTATTAATATTATTAGATAGTTGCGTTCTACAAAATGATGGGTTACGCCGATGGCTAACCCATCCTACAACTTTTATAGCAACAGTTAACTGGTACATAGCCAATAGGTATAATTAACTGAACTGTTTTCAATAAAGATAAATTTCAAGAACACTGTTTTTTTGTTCCAGACAAAACCTAAGTTACCGTGGTATGAATAATAGAAATATTTGTACTGAAGTAATCAGCGGTATTCTTGACTTGTATTAAATAAAACTAACTCTCAGAATTATTCCTCTGAAGTGTTTATTCATTGACGGGAAATTCCATTTTTTTTCAGAACTAACGGTTAAGTCTACCGCTGCTATTGGTGGTTTTCTTAAATAAATATGCAAAGTAAAATATGTCGCATTTGCCTAACTTATTTTAGTAAACGTATTTTAGTAAACATATTTTGCTTTTATCACTTAACGTTTATAGTTTCATAATAAAACAAAGTGCATACCATTTAGGAAGAATCACATCAGGCTCTATTTCAATAGCACTTGTTAAACCGCTATGGCTATGCTTACCTCCTTCCTCTGTGTGTCGATGAGATATAACTACACCCTTACTATTCACTCCCACATCCTTCCCCCCATGTGTGTCCACCCCAATAGTGTGAGCATGTGCTCCACGTTCATCAGTTTTAAATTCTAATGGAGGTAAAGATATTTTTGCATCTCCAGAATTCTTTTGATTTGTATTACTTGGATCTGCAGCCATAATAAACCGATCTATAAGATCTGGTGTTCCGCTATTCCCATCACAAATAATCCAGCCGGCCGGGACATCCACACCATTCCACATTACAATTGTGCCACTTGGCAATAAATCATTGCCGTTTTCCTGAATTTTACCCTCTTCAACATTCAGATTTCCTGAGGCCAGTTCAACATTCCCTTTGACCACATCAATACTTCCTTCGGCCACATTTACACTTCCATTTGTTACATTTATAGCAAGACCTTCACCAGTATTATCGAATGTATATAAATCATCTGCCGTTTCACATTTTAGTATCACAGGCCTACTGGAACGGCTAGGATTTCTTGAGTTTTTATCACGTTGAGTCATAAGAGTTTCCTTTTTTCATAGTTTGAATTAGTGTCGAATAAGACGTTAAGTAAGTTAAGTAAGTTAAATAAAGAATGGACCAGCAAATACTAACTCTTAGCCATGCTATCTGTTTTGTACCAGCTACAATCCGTTGGTGTGAGCACTTTCTACCGTTATCGTTTATCTGCTCTTTTTTTAAAGTCGAGGTTATTAATCCATCAGTGTAAATTCAATAGTTAAACTATAATCAGCATCATCAATTCTATTTGCCGTTAATGTCAGTCCATCATTCTTAAGTTCAAATAGGTCAGAAAATATATTGCCAAATTCCTGAAGGTTTTGACCATTATCCATACCTTGGGAATACCATTGATAAGTAAACCTTTCGAATGTTCCCGTTTGAAATGAATTCAGGTAACCTGTAATTAAAACGGATTTTGTTAAATCATTCTTAAATAAAGCAATCTTTGTTAATTGACTGTCTCTTGGGATGTCCGTAATAATAAACTTTTGAACCATTTTATTTGACAGTGTTATTGGAAGGTCGGTTTCAGAAAATTTAATTTTCTTCCCGTTTGAAACTTGATCTACATAATCAATCAAGCTGGCAAAATCGTATCCATTAGGAGACATTCCATCAGAAAATATTGCTTTAATGGATTCACTGGTTATTTCACTCTTTTTGTTGCTCATTATTATTCCTTGTTTATCTTGTGCTGGGTTGATGAAAGAAAGAAAGTACCAGCTTGAACTGAACAGTTGCTGTCACTGCGACTTTCTTCAACATTTTCAATTTCCAGTGTGTAAATTGATTCAATATAAGGCTTTTGAATAAGATAATTGGTTAACGCCACCTCACTTATCCTTTGCCCTAAAACAGGTGTTTTATCTGCATGATATGCCCATGGACAAATTAGCTTTGTCAGATCCTGCTGAAGTTTAAGTTCATAAGAGACATCTTTCACATCAGCTTTAAATTCCACATCTATGTTGCATACCAGTTCTTTGTAGTACGGATTTTGTACTTCGATATTTATGCGTCCAGAACAAAAACCACGGATATACTGCTCAACCCTCCTACACAATGTGGTCGTTGCCATAGGGATCAGTGGTAATTTTTCACTGGGCTGTATATTAGCTCTGGGGATCACCAATAACTGAACTGTGCCTCGTTTTACCGACCTGATATGATTTGTAGTAATACATTTAACAACAGCAATTTCAGGAAACTTTTGCAGAACCAATAGTTCATAATCAAAAATGCTAAAAGCACGCTGTCGGTGGCGCAAACGCTCACTTATCCTGATATTCATTTCTTGAACTGTCTCTTGTGCTTGCCCTCCAAAAGATGGACTGGATTGTTGAATGGTTTTAATAGCTTGATCCGGCTCCACCATACTGGTGATCTGATTAATCTCAAGTTGATGTAGCTGATCAGAAGAATCATCACCCGAAGCGTCATCCACTGGTTGGGGTTGATAAATAACTTCCACCCCCTGACCGCTAATATTCAGGATTTTTGCCATTGGAGACGCCGACTTAATACTCGCCTTAACCCAAAACTCACTCGCGTGCTCCTCACTACCGGAAGGACTCTTAAACACAATCAGACCCGTTTTTTGTAGACTGCCCGTACCATCTTGAGATACCACCAAGTGCTCCCATGATGGTATGTGAACATTAAATTCCTCTTTTTCAGGGTCATCGGGCCAAGAGGAAGTCGGCTCAGGAATTAGCAGGGAAGGTTGAGGTAAATAAGACCAGCTGATATCGGCAGGGGGTAAATGAATCAATTGATTGAGCGTGTCAATGTCAATTTCACCCAATCTTATACTGGTCAATTCTTCCATTTCAAACCATAAGTTAAAAGTTCGCCCTGTCGGACAAGGTGATATTTTCAACAGTAACTCAATATTAACGCTGCTCTGTTTATCTCCCTCACCTTTTTCAGGGATATTCTGCTCGGTTAAATCAGGCAAGTAATCCAGAAAATCAGTAGGGCTTGTCAGGTATATTCGATTATATTCTGAATTAATGACATCTGGTTGGTCTACATTATAATTAGCGTCCGTTGCACTATAATCAATGATTAACCCTCTCAATTCTGGATTATAAGGGGTATGGATGACACCGCGTACCTTGGGTTCTTTTTTCTCTATGTCAGCTGTTTTATCTACATCAGCTGAAGTACCCGTATTCTTTTTATCAATAATTTCACAAGCCTTGCTTATATTTTCACTTGCCAGTTCCTGTGCCTCTCGATTAAGCTCATGAATATACTGATTATAGCCAAAGTCTCCTTCTGTAAACTCCATCTGGAAGGTTAATGGCCACTTAAGGGGATCGTTAGAAAGCGACTCATCATTAGTCAGAATCGGATAATAGCTTTTGGTAAAAGACAAGAGAGAAGTCTTTTTTGGAAACTTGAGTTCACAAAACAGCGGTGAATTCCAGACATTATCAATTTGCCTTAAACCAAACAAATCTAGATTAACTTTCAGACATTCACGAGATTTACATACATTTCCTTCCAAATGGTAATTTTGATATATAGCCTCAATATCAGGATAATCATCTTTATTTTTAACTGCACCAGGTACCCAAATTGGCCTGAGGGTTAATGAAGTTAGTGCTTTTCCACATATTTCTTTATGGGCAAAGTAAAATTTAGCCCCTATTTTAGGGCTATTATCAAACGGCTTATAACTATTATTATTGTTTAGTACCTGGCGTTCATTACGGATTTTTATATCTCGTAATCCTTCCACTTCAACTCTTATTTCGCAACTTAAATCACCATTGCGACCTTCCTGAACAAGAAGAGAATCCGCTACGATTGGGGTAATGGCTATCATGGGATAACTGACACTTTTCTTCCCTTTAAAAGTAGGAAGTATACTGATAGCGGGAAAATCCGACGGCAAATTAATTGTCAGTTGGTCGTTAAGTTCCCAAATTTCTTCAGGTATTGATTGCCAGCCCTTTTCAGTACTGATATGCAGTCTATAATTTTTCTGGAGAGCGTTATTAAAATTTTCATTGTAAAATTTCAGTATTATATACCGCTTACCTTCGGCCAGAAATAATATCGGGGAAGTAACAATTATCACCTCAGACCACCGTTGTTTCCGATCGCGAACATTGGTTAGCCCAAGGCTGAACGGAGTTAATTCTTTGTCTTCTTTTCTCTGATATAAATAGGTTACCGGTGATTTACCCGTTTCATGAATACGCACTTCATCCAATTTACTGCGATTGATAACAGTATCTGCTGACAATGCATATTGGCGGGTATTGCCTGCTTTGTCTTTACCGCCATCAAATAAAACACCTTTTTTCAATAAATGGCTGTCAATACCATCAGCCAATGTCACTTTTACATGAGCCTTATGTGCAACTGCCAAATCGGGGCTAAATCCAAGTACCTGACGATAATAAAAGCCTTGATGTTTACGGATCAGCTGATCAAATTGACGTCGTGGATGTTGCATCAATTCCAGGAACACCATTAATAATTGCTGATGAGGCTGTAGAAAGGGTTCTAAACCTGCGTCTGTCAGAATATGCTCCTGAGGATTTTTCCCGTAGGCAATCAGTGCCTTGAGTTGCTCTTCATTGTCAGGTAAAAATTGTTCAAAATACATTTTTTTCGCCTGTTGCTGAACAGAACGCAAAAGTTGCATGTCTGTGCGGCCATCAGCCGACACATTTTCTGCCTGTAATTCCAGAGAATTTCGATCTTGCTGGCAAGTACCGGGATGTTGGTCGGTTGTTTTCATGATGCGCTCACACTGTTATTAGTCGTTATAAACATTCCTTGTCCCATGTACTGGGGATTGGGATCTGATACCATTGGAAAAGAAGGTGGAGGTTGAAATTTTGCGGCTGTTTTCACTTTGCATTTGGCCCCGAACATTTTTCCAACCAAAAGCATCGCCTTACCATTGCATCTCACCGCTTTGCTTTTCTGGTTATCTGCTAACTCAGAAATAGTTAACTCCCCTTGCCCTGGAATAATAAAGGGTGCAGAAAAATACAGGCAACCAGCCACTTTGACTTTATTTTCATCACCTTCCAAACACACTGGTTTTCCATTGATCTGTACGTTAGAAACACTGGTGCTTAACGTATCAGGTAACGGAGTGACGATAGCAGGCGAAAATAACGGAATAAAATTCACCATGGAGCCTTTTACTAACACATTATCAGACATTAGCTGGCAACCTCCATAGGCACAATATTGGTGCCTTCTTTGAGATAGAAAGGAAATACTATATTCTGACGACTATTATTGGCCCGGATCCGATATTCGATCTTCACATTCACCATACCGGGTTCTTCACTGTCAGCTTCCACATCTACATGATCCAGCTCTATACGAGCTTCGTGCAGCAATATTGCTTTGCTTACGGTGTTTTTTACTTGGTTGATCAGATAATTATCTACGTTATGAAACACAAAAGGCTGCAGATCACAGTGAAAATTTGATCTCATCAATCGTTGCCCTTTAACGGTTTGCAACAAAAGCACTAAGGATTGGTAGATTTCTTCTTCGTTACTGATCATGGTCAGTGTCTTGCCATGTTCGTTAAATTTAGGGGGAAAATTCCAACCTAGCCCCAAAAAATTGTTGTTATCAAGTTTTTTCATAAAAACTCCTATCAATGATTCTCTCTATGAACCTCTAGCGATCTTCTTTTTATACAACTCTGCTGCTTGGTCCTATACTAAAAACCGTTAATTTAGATCTATCATGCTGGCTTTTAATGACATATTGCTACTGGCTGTTAACTCAATTTCTCCGTCAGCCTCTGCATTTAAATTACCAACAGCCTTAAAGGTGATCCCCTGAGAATGCATTTCAATACAGTTCCCATTCCCATCTTGAAAACAAATGCCTTTTTCATTCATCACCACCTTGCTACCGTGTTTATCCTGTAAACTTATGCCCTTCTCTTTATCGAGACAGATCTCGTTATTATCTGGTGTTTGAATTTTGATAATCTTTTTTTCATCATCAAATAACAGTTTCAGATCGCCGCGAGTAATGATCCCTTTATAAAAATTACTGTCGGATAATTTTAATTGTTCTGGAATTGAATTTTTTTCGCTGTAAGCTGAACCCAAGATAATGGCTTGCCTTGGATCTTCATTGATAAAACCGACGATCACTTCATCTCCGGTTTCCGGGATAAATAATAGACCTTTGTTTTTTCCGGCATAGGCCATAGACATTCTGGCCCAAACAGTACGTTTTCCCTCATTGCTCAGAGCGGGAATATTGATTTTAAGTCGTAGTAGATGTTCTGGATCTTCGGAAAAATCTTCGACAATGCCCAATTGCAATCCGCTGATACCAGGCAGTAACCCTGCTGCTGGCTGCACTGCTATATTTTGCTGTGACTCACTATACCACTGAGCTGACAAGCCAAACTGCAAGATAGATCTCCAGCCATATTCTGTGTAAGTGTGGTTAATTCCGGTGATCAGCGTTTTACCGTTAAACGTTGCCCCCACACCGTCAATATTCAGAATATCTCCTACTTTAATACTGGCATCACCTTTGAGGGTAATAGTACCGCGAAACATAGACAAACGATTTTTCAACATACGGGCATCAGCCCATGCCGACATTTCATCAGGAACACTGTTAACGCTACTATTAAGTTCAATGCTTGCACGATTCAAGCTGGACCCAGATTTTTTGGCGGTTATATTACCTTGGGACAAAGGGAATTCGCTGGCTTTATCAGGCTTTTTCAACTCTTGCTGATTAATATCCCAGTTTGTTGCCGACACTTCGCCATATTGCTGGTTGATATTAGCTTCCATATCAAAATTGAAGCATTCGCTCATGCCGTAGGTAAATTTATGTTTCGCTGATGCATCGAGTTTAGGCTGACGCACAGACAACTTACCATCATCGGTATAGACCAGCCGACTGCATACATCAGCCCTCATCAAAATGAAGTCCCAATCGCTACACTGATATTGAATTAACTGGTGATGCTTAGCCTTTGTTTTATCCAGTACACCAGCAGTTAAACCATTTTTACTGATAATTTTCTTGAATACATCCATATCAGTACTGTCAGTAAATACAGCTGAATTACGTTGTCCGTTTAAAATACTGCAGGGATCTGTCAACTCAATGATCAACACGGATCCACTATCACCACTTTTAATATTGTGGCTGATCACCAAACCAACAAATATGGTTTGTTGCTCTTTATCCTGAAAACCGATCTTTATTTCGACTTTTTTGCCCAGTTTAAAATAGTCACCACCACTAATATCAAAACTTTGTTTCGCTACGTCACCATCAAGTAAACGCAATTGAGCGAAAGGGATTTTGTTAACCCGTTTAATGGTTTCCAGAGATACAAGATTAAAAAAGCCAGGCATAACCTCGCCTTCAGAGAGTATAGTGACTATAGGTAAAGCACTCATACTACCCCCCTTCCAACGGTACTCTTGAGCAATAACTGATCCAGAGGAGGGCACTGTAATTGTTGACCCGGTTGAAGTTTACGAAAATTATCAAGTCGGTTCCATTTTGCCAACTGCAGATAATAACGGGGATCGCCATACATTTCCTCAGTAATAGCAGGCAAACTATCTCCTGCTATCACCCCATGAAAATGAGTCAAGTCAGGTGATTGTTTATTCTCTTTCGCATTAAGATACGGAACAAAATCATCATGAATAAATGTACAATTGAGCACTGCACGCAAAGCGACACCTTTGCGGTCAAAGTGAGTATAATTGACAGAAAGAGATGTAAGGCGACAATCGTAAATCATCTCCCCCCATTGAATTTTTAAATACGAGGGTTGATGTAGTTCGCCTTTCATTTCGATTGATAACTTACGAAATTCATCTACCCTATCCGGGATCGATAGTACTTTGGATCGTCCACTACCAAATCCCACTAAGGCTTTAATGGGTAAATCTCCGGGTGGTCCATTATCAAACACTAACTTTAAATTCAGAGAACTTGAATCGGTCGACCTATAAATTTGCTGCCTGCTACCGCTACCTGCTGTCGAAGTATCATCATATGATGCCGCATAACTTAACGTGTAATCTGACGGATTGAACATAACGCCAAAGGTTTTCGTTGCTTTATCCCGTACCGGCTTTGAATATGAAGAGATTGTTAATTCAGTTAATTTAGTCATAATTGGTTACCGCTGATTTTCCCTTTCCAGTATGCCCAATATTTGTTCCACACAGGCACTTATAACCTTTTTAAGATTGTCTTCACTGAAAGACTGGGATTGATTATCCATACTGGTTTGATCTACCACAGCCTTGATCACCAGCTCTTTTATTTCAATACTCATAAAATAAAACTCACCCTATTGTTAACCGACGCAATTTGGTATAAGAAAACGTCATAGATTCAATAGCAAGTGAATTGGTTTCAGCATTCAGAGCGTCTAACTGCCACCCGCTTGGCTCCACTCCTTCGAGCAGCCAGGAGCTAGCGGGTAAACCAAGAGAACTTAATAAGCTGATCACCATTCTTTGTGGCTGTAATTTCATGTCTTGCAATTTTTTTGCAAAAGTATAGCCAAGCAAAGAACCGCCAATGAGCAATCCTCGCTTAAGTGTTAACTCGTTGTATTTAATCGATGAAGCTCTATTAAAGGGAGTACCGTCAGCCCCGTCAGTACTTTGAAATGTATAACCAAGACCACTGACTTCCTTGAAACGCATATCTATGTATATACCAGAAGCAGAAGCAGCCAGGCCTTTTAAAGCGATTAGACCAATATCAATCACGTTACTGCTAAGTGTTGGAATAATATCAACTCTAAAATGGTAAGCCAGTAAATCAGGGATAGAATCTATTATTGTATCTCTGACTGAAGCTGGTGTAACATCACTCATGACTGATACTCAACAGTAATCTTGGTAGCTGCCAATTCCAGAGTTTCAATAGCCACTTCGTTAGACGTCGCGTTGAAAGAAGGAGCTTCCAATTTAAGCGGAAAAGCATCAAAAACTTTCCAAGTCACCACTGGAGCCGTTCCCGATTCATCCATCAAGCTGATAAGGATATTTTTCTTATCAATCGCAGTCACCCGCAAGCTCGAAATCCACTGGTAAAGCTTCTCGTCAGACTTAACAATACCCTTTTTCAGGGTAAGTTTAGGATCAGCGAGTAGGCCCGGAAGATACTTGTTTCCTTTGGTAACACTCAAACCGTCTTTATAGGTGATTAATTGTCGTTCAATACTTAAACCCGATACTTCGGTAAAGCGGATATCTTCCATGCCATCAATAGATACGTTGTAGTGATAAACCGGTAGAGGATATTTGTTTATAATGTCGTTAGCTGAAGTTGCCATAATATTTAACCTTTGTTTGTATTATCCTGATAAACTCAGGAGGATTTAAAATAACTATTCTTGTTTATATTTCCCTATGCTTTTTGCATCAGTTGGGAAAATTCAACGATAATAAATTCAGCAGGTCGTACTGCAGCTAAGCCTATTCTGATTTTCATACGTCCTTCCAGAATGTCTTGGTCTGTCATAGTGGTTCCCTGACCAATTTCAATAAAGAAAGCATCTTTTGCTGTTGCTCCCGTTAAGCCGCCCTGCTGCCATAAATCTTCTAAAAATTCAGCGATCATGGTATTGATTTTGAGCCAGGTCATCGGGGTATTGGCTTCAAAAACAAAAGGCTGTAATTCATTTTTTACGGTTCTTTCAACGTAAGAAACAGTTCGGCGCACAGCAATATAACGCCAATTATTATCATTGCCCTTTAGAGTTCTGGCTCCCCAGACCAATAACCCACGGTCAATAAATTGTCTTATGGCATTAATAGATTTACCTGTTTTGGCTTCAATGTTTAATGAATGCTGCTGTTCTGCTGTGATCTCGCTAACAGGTGAAAGTACTGAATGAGGTACAACATTAGCAGGTGACTGCCAGACCCCCCTATCACGTTCAACACGGGCGTAAATTCCGGCAACGGCTGCACTGGGTGGCATATTATCGATAGTGATTTTTTGGGCTTCAGATTTAATCAGATGAAAAAGATGATCATCGATATTATTTGGATTATTTGGATTATCTGAATTATCTGAATTATTTGGAGTCTTTGGATTATATTTTTGCTTCCCTGATATCTTATCATCTAGCTTCTTTTCTCCCTTAACTTCTATTTTACTTAATATATATTTTTCAATATCTCCATTTGTTTCAGTTGAAGAGACCTTTTTAATAACAATTTCATCATCGTTATACTGATAATAATTAAGCGATGTATTCAAATAAGGCGTATACGCAGCTCCATATTGAAGGTTATCACTGCCAAGTTTTTGTCTTGTCTGGGTAAGGTCATCTTCGTATTCAATGTCTACCAATAAAAATTGATTTTGCTCCATGCATTGATTAAGTGCCTTTTGGACTAAGTTAAAATATTCTTCCTTATTACCTGTTGCAGCATCAGCTAACACGATCAGGGTTATATCATCTCTTTTTTTCAGTGCATCCAATGTATCAGTATATTTATTATCCTCGACACTGCTAACATAACAACTGCCTCCACCATTAGAAAAATACAACTGCATATGATGATATAAATTAGGGGCTAAATTTTTATGCGCTCCTTTAATTGTTTTTTTCTCTGTATCATATTCAAAGGTGAATTCTTGATCTCCAGCCTTACCAAACAAGCGGGTATATTGCTCCATACTTTCAATTTTTATGGGCGGGTTAATACCTTTTTCATTCTGGTCATTCTCTGGGACTTTTAGTGTTTTACCAATAAAAGCCGGTACCGTAGCCAATTGCGGTGATTTTGACATGGGCAAATTGTTAAGTTCTGCAATATAGACACCGGGTGTTTGATAGGTGTTCATAGTTTAATCTCCTAAGTTCATTATTACTTTTTGATATGTGAAACAACATTTTTACTTCTTTGTTACTTTTGAAGTGCTTTTGAAGTGCTTTTTAGTTACTTTTGAAATATTTTTTTTGAATTACTTTTGAATTACTTCTGTATGACCTCCGTATTACTGCTGTAGGGCCTTGGTATTACTTTTGTTTGACTTGGGTATTACTTCTGTATTAACTGAGAAAATTCGACCACAATAAATTCGGCAGGCTGAAAAACAGCAAGACCGATATTAATTTTCATTCGCCCATCGATAATATCCTGTTCTTCCATGGTGCTGCCTAAACCTAAATTAACAAAAAAAGCCTCTTCAGGTGATTCCCCCATCAACGCCCCTTCCTGCCATAAATCGTCTAAGAATGGCTCTATCACAGCTCGCACTTTTAGCCATGTCATGACATTATTGGGTTCAAAGACAAAAGACTCCAAACCTGTACGAATACGAGATTCCACATGGAGGAACAGTCTGCGAACGCCGATATAACGCCAATGATTGTCATTCCCTGCTAAGGTGCGTGCTCCCCAAACCAGTGTGCCCTTGCTGGGAAAAGTACGTATGACGTTGATAGATTTGCCTGACTTTTGATCAATATTAAATTTGTCCTGCTCTTTGGACGTAATGTAAGCAACTGGCGACATGACTGAATTAAAACTTACATTGGCAGGTGATTGCCAAACGCCTCTGTCTTGATCGTTACGGGCATATATGCCCGCAATTGCACCACTAGGAGGAAAGTTTCTAATGGTATCGGCCTTCATTTCGGCAAGGATTTTGTTATAAAGATAAGAATTAGTGCTTTCAAGCTCTCGCAATGAGGTTGAATTATTGACTTGAAGTAAATTGTAACTCGCAGGTTTACTTATTACATTTTTCTCCATTTCTGGTATCTGTATTGTAAATGCCCCTTTTGATTTATTCTTTTTCCAGGCCGTATAAATCGTTCTGGGGGTAACTTTAGGTATTACTTGTTCCCCTATCGTGATAGTGAGTACATTGTCCGTTACATTAAGGCCAATTTTTGTAGCTCTGTGATCCTCTTTGAACTCTACTTTAGGAATTTTATCACTTGATCCTGTTATTTGACTGACCAGAATCCCGGAACAAAACCCCGTAAACAATTGGGCCTCATTGAGCCTAATCACCTGAGGCCCGTCTCCAATTTTTGCAGGACTTTTTGAGCTTTGCGAATTACTGATACTTACCGAAAATTTACTCTTTTCATCTGCCAGCGCATTTTCTATATCTTTAACAAGCACATTAACTGAAGAGTTGGCTTTACAATAGATTGTGAGCTTGTCACCTTCAATAATGACATTAGTCGCATCTATCCCCTTTTCTGATTTAATTTCTACTACGGGGGTATCCATTGACGAACCAGCGTAAGTAAAAGTTAGCACTTTATCTTGAGATAAAGCTGAAAAATATCCCTTCCTGGAAAACGGAATACGGGGCTGCTCTTTTACTGCTTTTGTTTGGTCTGTTTCCTGGACAGCTAAAAGTTCAAAGGCACCTTTTGTCTGATACTTATCCCATTCGGTTAAGATCTCAGCAACACTAATATTTGGTTTCGTCTCAATTGAAAGCAATTCTGATGTTACAACAATAACAACATGATTCTTATTTTTTGAAGTTGAGGGGTCGCTGTTTGTCCCTTGCTGATTTTGTTTATGTAAAAGCTCAAAACTTACATTTTGCTTGTCTCCGGAATATTGCACAGAAAACTGTTCAGCTTTTAAGGTCAACCCGATATTACGTACGTTTACATTGTCATTAGAATTATCATGGTTGATATAACTAATATTTGTATTCAAATACGGGGTATAAGCCGCGCCATATTTCAGGTTTTTGGAGCCGACAATTGTTTTAAAACCATTATTGGCGTTTATATCATCATGACCGACATCAAAAATCACAAAGCGATTCTGCATTTTTGCACAATGCGCCAACGCTTCCCGGTAAATATCTTTCAACTCTGTACCAGCCAGATAATAAGCCGCGTCAGTGAGTACAATTAGTGTGATGTCTAACGTTTTTTCCAGATGAGGCAATGCATCAATGTATTGTTTAGGCGTAGCCCTAGAGTCATTTTGGGGTATCAACGGCATAATATAACAAATTCCACCGCCATTATTGAAATACATCTGAAGGTTGTAATACATAATTTGTGACAGCTTATTGTCACTGTTGTTATACCTGATCCGTATACTTGAATGCGTATCTGTGTCCACTATTACCGAACAAGCCTCATCTGGACTGGTACCAAAGTGCCTGACATATTCTTCAAGGCTGGAAATTTTAATTACCTTAGAATTAAATTGGTCATAGTCTTTAGGTCTTGCAACAGTTACACCGATAAATACAGGAAGTGCAGTAGAAACATTGATGCTGGCTGAAGGTAGGTTATTACTTTCTTTAATATATAAACCCGGAGTTTGGTAGGTCATCCGAAATTTTCCTTATTCTTTATTGATTCTGATGGGTTTTGTCTTTGGCTTACCCATCCTGTCAAACTATTCGCACAGCCAGAGAAACCAGCTGCGCCAGAGGTTTACGCTATCTTACTCAGAAGAAGCGCAGGTACGGTTATGAGTAATGATTGTTTTAAACCATGAAGCTTGACAGCCACTTTATGTCCCGAAGGCTGTTGCATTATTATGCCCTGATAATTTTTCAAACTTCCTTGAGTGATCTCAATTTTATCTCCCTTGGTTAAAATTTTGTCTACCAGAGTGGCTTCAGGATATTCTTTTAAAATCGTTGTGATTTGTTCAATTGTCTTGTCGGTAATTTCAGGAAAAATTTTATTACTTTTTTGACCTGTGGATTTAGTAGAAGCACCATAAGAAATAAAAAAACAAAACTCAGTTAACTTTTCAACACAACGCATTTGATCATAATCAAGTTTAGCGAAAATGTATGACCTAAATGCCGGTTCCTCAATGATTTTAACTCGGTCACTCCATTTTTTAGATAATTTTCTTACAGGTAAAAATACGATAAATTCTAACGAACGTATTTTTTCATACAACTTTTTTTCAGAATTTGATTTAGTATATATTTGGTACCATTTATTAGTCATATCAGGCTTCCTTGCAAGCTCCGCCCCATCAGTCCCATTTGAGATTCTGAAGAGTGTAAGATTAGGCGATCCGATATAAATAAAAATTCGGATATTCACTGGTATTATGTAATCGGTATTTTGATTGAAATTATTCAGTCAAAATACCGCTGTTGAGGCAAACATTAATACTTTGATTTTCGTCTCATTTGCCAACTTTCATAAGCTTAGTAAACTAATATTTTAAAACCTTGAATCGCTTCCTTAGTTTCTTAGTTTGCAGCATCCTTTTAAATAAATACGTTTCTATACCGCCTGGGAGACATATTAAATGCGCATTTAAAAGCATATGAAAAATAGTTTGGGTCGATAAAACCCACTTGCAGTGCAATTTGAACAATACCTTGTGACGTGTTTTTTAATAACTCAGCAGCAAGTAACATGCGTTGTTCACGTAAATAGTTGAACATTGTCATACCGAAATGAGTTTTAAACGCCTTTGAAAGTTTGTTTTTATTTGTCCCCATTGCACGAGTTAAATCTACGAGCTTGACATCTTTATCCAGATGGGAAATTAGATATTCTGAAATTTTTTCTGCCAGCAAAATCTCTGCTTTGACGGCAGGGGGTTGTGAAATAGACAATATTTGAGGGGAATCTTGAGGACTTTCCTGCGTTTGCAACAACTCATCATAAAAAAACGCTTGCTGTACCCGGTATTTTAATTCATCTTCTATAATCGGATAACTAATATAGTCGAGCACACCCTTTTGAAATAGCTGATGTTTTTCTCTGGAGCCGACATCGACAAATGCAAGAATGGGTGGCAGAGTGTTAATGTTATAATTATTAAATATCAATAATTCTGTTTTTGCTGATTGAATAACGTCTACGTTTTGATCATGAACATCAACAATAACAAGATGTGGGGAGAAAGGAACTAAACCAGTTTTTTTAGATATGGCCTGTTTATATTTGGCCAGTGTATATTGTTGTATGTCGTATTTTTCTTGTGCTAATAATTGTGTTACCTTTTGTAATTTGCTTGGATGTACATCCAGCAGGAGTATATTTTTTTTATTGTTTTTTTATGTGGTTATCTGAAGTGTTCTCCACTGCTTTTCCTATCATGTCTTGCTTCCTTTTATTTTTAAGATCTTTATATTTTAAATCAGTTTGGCATTATTACGTTCTACCAAAGACTACCGAGATAATGACGATAGAGGTCCCTACCATACCAAAAATATTCCAGTATTAATGGACTTTATTAAATTAAACTGACTAAATACCACCTAAAACTTTATAACTTATGAGTAATCAAAATGTTAATATAAATATTATTTATATCCAAAAGACTTAAAAATAGAGTTTGGATATAAATATTTTGTCATTCAACGGCTAAATGTTGGAATAATAACCACTTCGTTTCTTATCTAACCAATAGGCTATCAATGCTAGAACAAAATAAGTAATGACCGAAGTTATCGCAACACTTTCATTGGTTTCATCTGCAGACAAAGGACCAAAAATATTCACTAAATTAACCTGAGTTCGGGATAATGAGTACTTGATAGTTTAGTAAAATCATCAAGTTAATAGTTCAAAATAAGATAGTCGATACAATTCAGACTTTATATACTCAATCAATGCTTCATTTTTTTCTATTATCAAGGCAAAACAATTATTAATAGCTGGCTATTTATCCTTGTTTTAACGCAGAGAATCGGAAAAAAGGAAGTATTGAGCAAGTGCTGCTTATCCCGAATTCAGGTTAAATTAATAAGTAACAATAAAACAACAAATATAGGCATACCATATCTGCCAATTATCCGGTTAACTTTAGCTTTAACCTTAGATATGTTGACTTCAGTTGTATTTACCTGACTTACTTTTACTTGAGTAGATTTGACCCCAGTGGCTTTCATGTATAAATATAAACCACCAATGACCAGTACCGCCTCCAGCAAATAAGTAAGCAAATCATTATTCCACAAACCCAAACCTACTTTGTTCGAGTTATCAATTAACAAAGGCAAATCAGGTGTGTGCACAATAAAATCTAATAACCAATGTAACAAAACAGCCAAGGCAATAAGTGCTGCTACCTTTTTGCTGCCAGTACCTTCTTTTCTACCCTTATTGTTTTTAGATTTGTGATCGCCTGAAATAACGCCAAATCGCTCACCAAAGACCAAAGGTAACAAAAAATACGCGATAATTGCCCACAAGAGTACCGCAAGTAAACTATGACTGTATGGCATAAATTCCAACTGAAAATGTGTTGATTGAGTAAAATTTTCGATGAGCTTAAATTTTTCTATTCCCAGTAAAGTTAAAGGGAAAAATAAAATATCAATAAACTGCACAGCAATAAATAATAAACCTAGAGAGACCTTATCTTCTTTCGCTTTAAACGCAAAACTAACAGCATAGTGTCCAATAAACATAAGATATTCCTTTTTTGTAGATGTAATACGTTGGATTAAGTACAGTATGGCTATTCCTTTTTTACTAATGAATAGCTAATATTTACTTATCGTTATTCATATATGAATAACGAAATAAAATTAATCTTGAAAATGGAAGTAAAAAGTAATGAAAAATTTGTCGTGGGAATTTATTCAAAGTTTTGCAGAGGTAGCCAAATTTGGCAGTTTGTCTAAAGCAGCTATTGCACTTAATACTTCGCAACCTACCTTAAGCAGACAAATGTCTGCGCTAGAAAAAAATATTGGTATAACTTTATTTGACCGAAGTACTCAAGGTTTAAAAATTACAAAAGCAGGATCAAGGCTAATTGAAAGCTGTGAGGCGATGCAACGCAATGCCGAACATTTTTCCCGGATTGCCGCCAGTTCAACTTTATCATTAGCAGGAAATATTCGCATCAGTGCCAATGAAGTGATTGGGTTATATTATCTTCCTGAAATAATAGCTAAATTCAACCAACAATACCCTGAAGTAACGGTTGAAATTGAAATTTCAAACCAGCAGACAAGTTTAAGCAAAAGGGAAGCTGATATTGCTCTTAGGATGTTTAGACCAACTCAAACCAATTTAATTGCCAAACGACTGCCAGATATAAAATTAAACTTTGTCGCAAGCAAAACATACTTACTTAATAATGCCGAACCTAAAACGCTGCAAGAAGCCTTTGAACATAATTTAATTGGTTATGATCATGATCTACAATTTTTAAAAGCAGTCAAACAATTAGGTTGGCCTATTGTTGAAGAAAACATTAGAAATAAAACAGACTTTTTACCTTTGCAAATAGAACTTGCACGAAAAGGTGGAGGGATCACTGTTACCCATAATAATTTACTTAAACAATTCCCTGAGCTGCAAATTATTTTAGCGGGTACCGAAATACCCTCTTTGGAATTCTGGTTAGTTTGTCATGCCGATGTTCAGCATAACCAAAGGATCAGGGTGATGATGGACTTCCTTACTTTACATTTACGTGATGAAATACAGAAGTAAATACTGAGTTTACCCTTCTTTAATTTTGGGATTTTTAGGGTAGAATTTATCTGGTAACTTATTTATATGTTCAAAAAAACGAGTGTCTTTGTAGGGAAGTTTCATAAAACCAGAAATTCCCAACCCATTAATACTGGGTAGCAATGTTAATATTTTGGCCAGACAATCAGCAAACTGTTTTTCTTTATCATGATTTAATAACATTAAATAGCTGTGTATTTTCAAATGTGTAGGCAATACTTCAAAGATAATACAACCCGTATGATGTATTAAATTAATCCGCGCCAGTACAGCCATTATTTCATCGGGTAAATGCAAATATTCATCCGGATCTTTACCATCTTCAAAATATGAATGTAGACGAGTTATATCATCTACTTCAGGCACATCACTGATTTCAAAAGGTATATTCTGATCGGCTTGGGCAGTAAACGGATGACTTTGATCACCTCGTTCAACATGCAGGGTATTTCGAGCATTAAACAAACAACTTTTAAACATACCAACCCGGAAAATACCCTGTGCCAGATAGATCATATTATTTACAGCACTTTGAAAAGATGTTTTCAATGATTGATCGAATAAAGTTAAATTAGAATCAATATAAACCCCATCTTTTTCCCATCGGATCGCTAGCCCACCCACCACAGGGAAATTACCTAAACGCCCAACGGCCCCAATGAATGCCTTCTCAGTATCTCCCATTCCCATTAAAAAGTTTTTGTAATACTTTTCAAGCTGAACGTCATCAATACCCTGCAAACTGTCTTTATCTGAAGATTCCCGTAAAAACGATTTTCGTGAGCCGTAAACAACCGTATCAATCTCGTCAATTTCAGGGATGGGTTTGATCCAGACAGGAATTAAGGGAACTATGTTTATTTCTGTCGGTTTATCTGCCAATACTTGTAATTTTAAAAACTTAAGTTGTTTAAAAAAATAATCTCCTGCTTGTTTACGCATTAAAGCATCTTCACTCAGCATGCCTTCCAGCGTTCTGGCAAAATCCTTAGGTAAACCAAGAGAGCCTGGCGTAATAACTTTACTGCCATAACGACAAGACTGCCCTGACGCTAATGCATATAAAGTAGAGGCTAAGCCTTGCTCGTCAAACCGGGGTGATGATAATTCACCGGATATTTGCTCAGGTCCGATAAAATACACATCCCCTAATCGAGCATTACTGTGCTGTAAATCACTACTCATCAAATCCATAACATTATTACTGGTACTTTGCCCATTGGTATCAAGTTGCGCGACAACTGAAGATCCCCAATCAACTAAATAAACTTTATTTTCTACGTCGTCGAACACAACATTGGAAGGTTTAATATCACCATGAACGTAAGGCTTACCCCTGGCATGGGAATTACTGTTCCGTAAATACAACAAAATTTCAGCTAATTGAATGGCAATGTTTATCACAAGCTCTGGTGGTAACGGACCTCTCTGGTATGAAATTTTTTCAAAATCTAAACCGGGCGCCCTACTCATTTGAAGAATTGACTGACGCTTAATTTTGTAAAACTCGATAACTTCAGGAATACGTTCATGGCTTAATTCTGCCTGAATTTCAGCTTCATCGGCGAGTCTGTCTTGAACATGTTGTGGTAAATTTATGCGGGAGAATTTAAAAACCAGATTTTTCCCTTCGTTATCTTCACCATTAAAAACAAAGCCATACGCCCCCTTACCCAATAAAGATATATTACTATAACTCAACAAGCCAAGTTGCTGCTTACAAAGATCAACCCAATGCTTTAATTTTCTAGCGTCTTCATGGCTTAATAAATATATTGACTGGTCTTCAGCAATATAAAAATGTTGTAGTTTTTTTTCGTTCACTATTTCACTAATTTTTTGGTATAAGCTTGCGTATATTGAAGTGTAACGCTACACAGTTTTAAAAAAGACTACAAGAAACTAAATCAAGAATGATGGTTATTTTAGAGAAAACGTAAAAATGTATTATCAATATGGGTGGCCGGGTGTGAAATATTGATAATTATCTAGAGATGATTAAATGGGTTTTGTCGATAATGCAAAACACAAACAATGTAAATGCTATTTTCAGGCAGTTGATAAAAAATAAGGTGGATTTCGTGTTCAAAACAGCGAAGACTCTGACGAATATAACTTTAATAGCGTGTTGAACATATTCACCTAAATCATCTGACATCGTAAATGAAAATTTGCTCATTGATAAACCCCTTATTTACTTTTATCAATCCAGCATACTGTCGGTTATTTTCCTACAAAAGCCAATCTTAAATTATCGTTTTGAAACATCAAAAAACAAAATCTATTTTACAGGCAAAAAAAACCAGACTAAGGTCTGGTTTTCTAAAACTAATAATAATAATGAATAAAATTAAGCAGTAGTATCGACCGATGCTGCTTTAGAAACCATAACCATGGCAGGACGTATTAAACGACCATTTAATTCATAACCTTTCTGCATTACCGCAATAACGGTATTAGGCGCAACACCTTCAACTTCTTGCATTGACATTGCTTGATGCAATTCAGGGTTGAATGGTTGATCTTTAGGATCGACAGCTTTTACACCAAATTTTTCAATAGCAGATAAAAAACTCTGTAAAGTTAATTCAATCCCTTCAGATATTGCTTTTTGCGCTTCATTTTCTGAATCAATATTTTCAATTGCACGTTCCATATTATCAACCACTGGTAATAATTCAGATGCAAATTTTTCCAAAGCAAACTTACGCGCTTTTTCAACATCTTGTGCTGAACGACGACGTACGTTGTCGACTTCCGCTTTAGCGCGGATCACCGAATCTTTTTGATCAGCAACGGTTGATTGTGCAGCAGCTAAAGCAAGCTCAAGTTCATTTATCTTTTGCTGCTCTTCGCTGATAGACTCAGCAGCAGTCTCAAGTTGAGCTTCCACCTGTTCTTCAGCTTCTTTAACTATATCTTCAGCTGCAGTTGTTGCTTCTGGTGACATTTCTTCAGGTGAAACACCTTCTACATTACTATTTTCTGTTGACTGTGTTGTCATGAAAAACTCCAAAATAAAACTAAAACTAGCAACTTAGCTAGCGGTAATAAATAACGATTATGAGCTAATTATGGGGATTTGTTTCCCTGATTCAAGCCATATTTGCAAATGATTTTAAAAAAGTGAACTTTACAAGTGAGTAAAATCCAGCGAAACTTAATATATTATAGAAATTTTAAGTATTTCAGCTTATGAAACAAGTTTATAAAACTATCGGACTTATTGGTAAACCCAACCACCAAGGTGCAAATACAACCATTAAAGCCTTACATGATTATTTACACAGTAATAATTATAGGGTGCTTATTGAGCATACGGTCGCTCAATCATTAACATTTGACGGTATCAACATTAAATCGCTGACTGAAATTGGTGAACAAGCTGATTTAGCCATTGTAGTTGGCGGTGATGGTTACATGTTAGGTGCCGCCCGGGTACTTGCCTGTTATAAAATAGGGGTTATTGGTGTAAACCGTGGAAATTTAGGATTTTTAACCGATCTTTCACCTGATACGTTAATAGAACCTCTTGAAGCAATTCTTAAAGGTAAATCACGTTCTGAACAACGTTTTATTATTGAAGCAGAAGTTTATCGACACGGTAAACTAAAAAGCTCTAACAGCGCGGTTAATGAAGCCGTATTACATGCGGGTAAAGTTGCCAGCATGATCGAATTTGAAGTTTATATTGATGACATCTTCATGTTCAGTCAACGTTCAGACGGTTTAATTGTTTCAACACCGACAGGCTCTACCGCCTATTCAATGTCGGCTGGTGGCCCCATTTTAACCCCCAACTTAAATGCCTTGTCCTTAGTGCCAATGTTTCCTCATACATTAACCAGCAGACCCATAGTTGTTGACGGTGACAGTGAAATAAAATTAAAACTGGCAAATGAAAACCATGAAAACCTACAGGTTAGCTGTGACGGTCATGTTATTTTATCGGTAATGCCGGGCGATGAAGTTATTATCAAAAAAAGTCCGTTCACCCTACGTTTAATTCATCCGTTGGATCATAATTATTTTAATGTACTCAGAAATAAGTTGAGCTGGGGCAATAAACTCTATTAGCAAAAAACCAACATAAAATTTATCGAAAAAAACAATATATAAATAATTGCCTTATCATATTGTTGTTGTATTAATGTAAATTTTTTAACCAATATGCTTGCTTAAAAGTAAAATACTGTATAGATTAACAGTAGTTGGTTTTTTACTAATAGAGCATAGTCATGTTACTGCAATTAAACATCCAAAATTTCGCCATTGTCCGCTCACTTGATATTGACTGGCAACAAGGTATGACCACAATTACAGGTGAAACCGGGGCTGGTAAATCAATAGCCATTGATGCTCTTGGTTTATGCCTGGGGGAACGGGCAACCACCAATGTTGTTAGACCTAATTGTAAAAAAGCAGAATTAGCCGCCAGTTTTGAAATAACTAAAAACCGTCCGGCTAAACGCTGGCTAAAACAACATGACCTTATGCCTGATGAAGAATGTATTTTACGTCGTGTAATATCTGCTGAAGGACGTTCAAAATCTTATATTAATGGCAGCCAGGTACCACTCACTCAACTAAAAGAGCTGGGACATTTACTGATAAATATTCATGGCCAGCATGATCATCAACTTATTGTAAAAGCAAATGAACAACGACGAATTCTAGATGATTACGCCGATCACAAACACTTGCTTGATGATATAAAATATTATTACCAACAATGGCATCTGCTAACCAAAGAACTAGAACAATTACAAGAAAGTAAATTACAACGAGAAGCACAACAGCAATTATTACAATATCAAGTAAC
This sequence comes from Alteromonadaceae bacterium, assembly GCA_013216015.1. Lineage (GTDB taxonomy): Bacteria > Pseudomonadota > Gammaproteobacteria > Enterobacterales > Alteromonadaceae > JABSOI01. Next base: position 129,272 of record JABSOI010000013.1, read on the forward strand.
AGAGTTAGATGAATTTAGCTTACAGGCTGATGAGTTCAAAACGCTAGAATCTGACTATAAACGCCATAGCCACGCACAAGATATCTTGAATGAAACCCTGCACAATTTACAAATTTTATCAGAGAATGAACAATTCAATATTGTTGATTCTCTCAGACAATGTTGTGAAAGCATAACGTCTTTAAGTAAAATCGATGTTCAATTAAGCGACATTGCCAATTTACTCAACGAATCGCTTATATCCATTGATGATGCAAATAATGATTTAAAACATTACTACGATGGATTAGACCTCGACCCTGAAGCATATTCAGCAATAGAAGAACGTTATTCTTTAGCTGTTCAACTGGCTAAAAAACATCAGTTATCACCTGAAAAACTTGTTGAACACCACGCTCAATTAAAGCAGGAGCTGTTATCAATATCTGGTGATGAAACTCGTTTAATCAACGTGATTGATGAAATAGCAAAAACAAAACAATCGTACCACGACTCAGCAGTATTACTTTCTGCGTCTCGCAATAAATCAGCCATAAAATTAAGCAAACTGATCAGCAAAAACATGCAGGCGTTAAATATGCCCCATGGTCAATTTTTAATTGATGTTCAACAAAACGATGTAAAATCAGTTAATGTAAATGGCATAGATGATGTTAATTTTTTAGTAAGCATTAACCCTGGCCAGGCACAGGAAGCAATGAACAAAGTTGCTTCCGGCGGAGAACTTTCAAGAATTAGTTTAGCAATGCAGGTGATACTTGCTGATAAAGTTGTAATTCCCACCCTCATTTTTGATGAAGTTGATGTTGGAATAAGTGGCCCGACTGCCGATATGGTTGGTACTAAACTTCAACAACTGGCAAAAAACACCCAGGTTATTTGTGTTACTCACCTTCCGCAAGTTGCAAGTAAAGGACATCAACAACTGTTTGTAGCAAAATTAACCGATGGCGAACACACCGAAACAACTGTTACGGAACTTTCTGCACAATCGCGCATCAAAGAAATTGCCAGATTGTTAGCCGGTAATTCCATCACCGAGCACAGCCTGGCAAATGCTCAAGAATTATTGGCTAGTTAGTGTCCATCCCAAAACAAATGTTTACTACGGGCGAACACTAGTTAATTGGAGAAAATGCGAATAATTGGCGGTATTTTTGTAAAAGAAAGGTAAAAAATAAAGATAAAAAAAAAGAAAATTAAAAATAGCTTTGTATCTATCGCCATGCTTAGTTATTATCCATTCTCAAATGTTATAGGAAGATTAAAAATAAATGTTGTTTAGAATTTTAACTGTTGTTCTAGTACTCTCCCTCGCCTCTTGTTCAAGCTGGGTATTTCGTAGAGATATTCCTCAAGGTAATTATCTTGAACAAAATGACATAGATAAATTGCAAATAGCCATGACTAAAGAACAAGTGAAATTTATTCTTGGTAGCCCAGTGTTAGTTGATTCATTCAGTAATGATACTTGGCATTATGTGTATAAATTTAAGTCAGGTAGAAACACTAAATTTGACGCAGAGAAAAAATTTATTATCAAATTTGCAGAAGATAAAGTTATTTCTGTCTCGGGTGATTTCGAAGTACCTGAAAGCTTTTACACACCCATGATCAATTAAGAAACGATCAACTTCCGACTTCGGTAGGTATTCAAAAAATAAAAAAACGGCTTAACTGGCGTTTTTTTTATTTTCTCATCTATGAACTCTTTGATCATCTCTTAACGTAATAATTATTTTTCTTGTTTAGACCTTAACGGATTAACTCTGCCACCAGTAGTTTTATCTGCCCGTCCTTCTTCTTTTGCTTTTTCAGCTCTACGTCTTCTAACTTCTTTTGGATCAGCAATCAAAGGACGGTAAATTTCAATTCTATCGAGATCTTGTAATTCATCAGCAAGTTTCGCAGCACGATTCCAGATACCCACTTTATTTACCGCTAAATCAATGCCATCAAACATCGTTAAAATACCTGATTGATTAATGGCCTGCTCTACAGTAGCGCCTAACTTTACAGTAATTGCCAACAATTTCTGCTGGTGAGGTAAACCATAAACAACTTCTATTAAAATTTCCTCAACTGTCTTACCCAAATCAATTATGTCAATATTGTTTGATTCATTATTTTTTTGATCATCTGTAGTTAAATTATTATCCGACATTTTATTCTCCACCATAAACCTCTTTAGCACGCAGAGTAAAAGCTTGAACCATATTATTAGTTAAATGTTCAAATACCTTTCCAAAAGCTAACCCAAAAACCTTACTTGAAAATTCATATTCCAAATCTAAATTTATTTTGCAAGCATCATCCGACAAAGCGGTTAAATTCCAACATCCTGTAAGTCGTTTAAAAGGGCCATCAACAAGTTCCAAGGTGATCTGTTCATTAGAAACTAAAGTATTCTTTGTAGTAAACCACTTTTTCAAACCACCTTTTGAAACAAGCAAAGCAGCAGTTACTGAACTTTCATCTTGCGAGATAATTTTGCTATCACCGCAATCAGGTATAAATTGTGGGTAAGATAATATATCATTAATTAATTGATACATTTCATCGACACTGTGCATTACTAAAGCACTACGGCTAATCGTTGGCATTAATCCCCCTGTTTTCTGTACAGACATCATAACAAAACCGCAACAAAAGCTCACTCTTTTGACCAATTTTCAATTATTTTAAATATTTTTACTAATGTAGATTTCATTGAAAAATAATCTACGTATAATGTCTACCATTATGGCAAAGAATAAAACTAAAAAATCAAATAGCAATACCATCGCGCTAAACAAAAAAGCTCGCCACGAATATACACTTGGCGAAAAATTTGAAGCGGGTATGAGCTTACAAGGCTGGGAAGTTAAAAGCATCCGCGGCGGTAAAGTCAATATTTCTGACTGTTACGTATTCATGAAAAAAGGTGAAGCTTATCTGCTGGGTGCTGAAATACAAGCACTAAATGCTGCATCATCCCATGTGATCTGTGATCCGGTACGCGACCGTAAATTACTTTTAAACCGAAAACAGTTAGACAAGCTTTCAGGGCTGGTTGAACGTGACGGATTATCATTAATTGCCACAGCAATGTACTGGAAACAATGCTGGGTTAAACTTGAATTTTGTGTTGGCCGAGGTAAAAAACTGCACGACAAACGAGCTGACATCAAAGACCGCGATTGGGCAAGAAGCAAAGAACGGTTAATGAAACACGATAAACGCTAACAAAAACAAACAAATTAATTAAATATAATGTGATTACATTTAACTCCCGTTGTTAAATGATCAAAATCGCGTTAAAATAGATTTTGTTGGTAAGTTATTTATATAATAACAAACTAACAAATGTAAAAACTTTGGGGCGGATCTAGGATTCGACGAGATTCACGAAACCCAAGGTGCATGCCCAGGGGCGGTTGGCCTGGTAAAAAGCCGCAAAACTATAATTGCAAACGACGAAACGTTCGCACTAGCCGCTTAGGCTAGCCATCCTCTCGTAGCCTTTCCTATTGTCTAGAGAAGCGATGGTCACCCCAAATAGGATAGCGAGGGAAGCACGCTTAAGGCTGAACCGCGAAATAGTATTAAGCTCACCATGACGAAGCCTGTCGATTGGCGTCTAATTGGTTAAACAAATAATCGACTAAGCATGTAGTACCGAGGATGTAGGCTTTTCGGACGGGGGTTCGATTCCCCCCCGCTCCACCACACAATACCCTTTACAATCAATAGGTTGTAGAGGGTTTTTTATTTAAAGTCCACTTTTTGTCCACATTATTAAAATTAAAGATGAACAAACAAATAAAATATCAACTATATTTGCAAAAATACATCTTTGAACTTTTATTATTTCTTAATATTTTTAAATAAACTACTTAATTGATTAGCACCATCAAACGTTGTTGGTAACTTCTCATCACTAGCTACTAAACCTGAAAATATTAAATCTTCAAATTTTTTCAATGTATGCTCATTTTTGCTTTTTAAATCAACAGAAAATTCTGAATAGCTTTCAATAAATTGACAAAGAGTTTTTCGTAAATCAATTTGAAGTATTTGAGATTTTATCGAATTTTTATTTAAAAGAGCCACACGGTAAAAAAACAAAGTCATAATTAAAATTGAAGAAGTTGGAATGAAAACGAAAGGATTTGATTCATACAAAAAAAACAAAGAACTTAAAACAGGCATTAGTAAGGACCAAAACATCCAAATATTTACACTTTTTGTTGCTTTAATTAAATCATCATATTTTTTATCGCCTAAATTTTGAAAACCTTTATTTAAAGCTACAAAATTATATTCTTGTTGATAATCTTTTAATTTATTTTCAAGAGCATCAATTTTAACTTCTCTTTTTTTAAGATTATTATCCCAATTATCATTATAATTCAATACATTATTGTTTATTTCAATGATCTCATCATACATATTTTTTATTGGTTTAATATTACGTAAATTCAAATAATGTTTATTTATTAAGACAGGGCTAACACTCAAAATCCAAGTTAATTGACGCTTATGATCTTCTGGAATCTGATCAAAGAAATTTGAATCATGATTTTTAAGGAAAAGATAAACATCGTGAACTTCATGTCCTAAATCTAAATCAGTAATAGTATAAAACTCTAAAAAAAATCTAAAAAGTACAAGATAAAATCTACTTGTTTCACCTTTAATTTTATCTATATTAATTAAATAATTTGTAAATTGCGCTCCTAATGATTCTACAGTATAAAGAGAACATAAATCCCATTCTTCAGGATAAGATTTCATTAAATTTAAAGTTATGATTGATAAGTAATCAATAAATATAGCAGAATCAATTTGATCAGTCGTTATGTCATTTAATACAGTTTTAACTTTCACGTAATCATCATCAGGCATTTTATATAAGGATAAATACTCTTTGATATTGATTTGTATTTCTTCGTTTGTAAAAAAACTCATATAATCTTCCATTTTGTACTAAAAATAATTAAAACTATTAAAACATATATTCACTATATATTTTAAATATTTACTAAAACAACATTTTACCTAAATAAACAAAAATAATTATTTCAAGATTCCCTTGTATCAGAATATTTGTTGCCTAAATTAAATTTATAAATATGAAAAACATTGCTCTAAACTTAAGATACTGTCTTAATATTTTTTGCTTCGCAAAAGGTTCAAAATGAAAAGAAAACCCAACTTTTGAGCAATCGAAAAGGTCAGGAGTTAGAAAAGACTTTACCCCCGTATTACTAAACGGGGGCGCTCCGCATCCCTTTAAAAATCAGCACTTCAAAAATCACTTTTTTAAAACTAAAATCAAAATCTAAGTCAAAACCAGCAAGTCAATTGATAGCCAGCTCGACAAAACGGTTAGGTTCCTAAAGCTCCATGTCTGATTAAGTAAAGTAAAATAACGGTATCCAAGCCGATTTTTTTCTTAACGCTTCGCTAAAAATAATAGTCTCGGAGCCTCCGCCATTTTCCTTGACTGAATCCGACATTCCACTATTTGATTGGCATCAAATTAAGCGCGTCCCCTATGTGCTGCGCACGGGACACATTTAATTTACTACCTTAAAGGAACTCAGATATGAATAATTGTCAGTTGTGGTTACAAGCTAGAAAAAGCCTTAGAAACGAAATGGTGCATAGCAATCAATTGTTAAGCTTGAATTATGCTTTAGCGCAAATAAAGCTCGCTAAAACGTTTATGGCTCGTTTTCCTGAGACATTAGGCGACCCTAGTATGCAAGGCAGAGGTTTACCGATAACTATTCTAAAAAGTGCTATTAATGAAATAGCCCTTAGTTGGGGGCGTTTTACCCTCGAACAACAAACGGAATGTTTAAAAGTAGACGAAATTAAAACGGCAATAGCTTTAAGTAGCGGTCACCAGTGACAGGGGCTTAAAATGAAATCCAGAAAC
>JABSOI010000139.1 GCA_013216015.1 Alteromonadaceae bacterium
CATGGATGCCTAGGAGCTGCCATGTCGGCAACGCAGCTAGTGGTGATTTAGACCATTTGAAGATGATCACTTATTTATTGCGATTGGTATTATTCTTCCAATGATACATATTCAAACAATACCAACGGCTATGTCCCAGTTAAGTGTTGCTGGAACAATAATCGATTGTTTTTTTGTATTTATTTACTAATTTAAGATTTAGCGCGTAGGATGGGTTAGCCGAAGGCGTAACCCATTAAAATGCAAGTATTTAGTAATATTATTAGATAGTTGCGTACTTTAAAATGATGGGTTACGCAGGTGGCTAACCCATACCACCTACATTGCTAACGTTTCATAGTATAAAAACAAAAGGTAATTTAGGTGGTATGAAGGACTATAATCCTACAACTAGTAGTGTGTATATTGCACCATTGGAACACCCTGGCTACGTCCCCGTTTCCGGACAAACACTAATTAGTAGTACGAATATTCCTGTCTCGGTTTAATAGCTGTATACTTTTTAAAATCATACTTTTAAATATCAGCGAATTACAAATAAAACCTTTAACTTCGTAACAATACTTCGTTATACGCTTTCATATGTGGAAAAACCTGCATTAATTCTTGAGGTGTAAGTTGCCAATGCTGGGATAGCACATTACCAATCCAGCTAAAACTATTAGTAGTTGGCATTAAATCCCTCTTCTGAAATAGCTGTTCGTTTTTTAACCCCGGCCAACTACCCTTAACTTTTCCGCCATTAATAGCCCCACCAGCTAAAAACAGTGCACTGCCAGTACCATGATCTGTACCACCTGTGCCATTTTCCTTTGCGGTACGGCCAAATTCGGTACCAATAATTACCACTGTATTTTGCCACTCTTTCCCTAAGCCCGATTTTAACTCTGCCAGGCCTTGATCTAATTCCCTTAATTTTCCGTCTAGCCGAAGACCTTGATTGTTATGAGTATCCCAGCCGCCAAGCTCTAACATCGCACAATCAACACCTTGTTCGCCCACCATTAATTTGGCACAGGCTTTACTTAAATCTATAAACTTACCCTTACGTTTGTTCCTTTTGCGCTTGTTATCACCAACCAAACCACGAACTTCCAGTCCACCTTCAAGACTATCTCTTAAAAGCTCATCATTTTGGTATAGCTTGTCCAAGGCAACATAAATATCATCATCAGAATCTTTCAAATTTGAAGGATACCAGGTATTAACGTTGTCACTGCTACGTAAACTGATCGGTGTTGAACGAGAAACAGCCAACGCCCGTTTATTTTTCACATCAACCGCTCTAGCCAACCAGCCGGTATCATGATCAATTTCACCTTTACCACTTTCTAAAAAATCCTGACCATCAAAATGGGAACGCTTTTTATAGCCTGATGATACTGCAACTATCGGTAACAGTGATTTTTCCTGATACCAGGCATGTAAATTTTTTAATGACGGATGTAGAGCAAAGCCTTTTTCCAATGGTAAAAGAGGTGCTTTAAAGCTGGATGACAATTTAGGTCGCAGTGTCTTATATTGTGGATCAGCTGTTGGCACTATAGTGTGTAATGAATCTAATGCACCTCGTAATAATACCCAAACAATTTTAGGTTTATTCATTTGTTTACTTAACAAAGAAGTTAACCCGGAAGCTGACCCTGAAGTTGACCCAAAAGCAAACGCTGAGCCCATAGGAATAGATAATACCGCTAAACTTCCACCAGCCATTTTGATAAATTCACGTCGAGATAACGCTATTACATCTTCTTGTGAAGAATTATTTGCACTATTCGTTTTTTTCATCATTATCTCCTTTGAAATTCAGGGCTCATTAACAGTAACGTCAATGACTGTTGACGACTTTCAGCTCTCAATACCGAACGATAAGTAAGTTCACTGACACTTTTACCTAAAGCCAGCTTCATCACTTTTTCTGAATTTACTCTTTTTCGGTAGCCCGATATCATAGTTGACCAGTCAATACGGGCCATCAGGGCACTTGCTCCTAGCCAGTCTTTTCTGTCATCACTATAACCAGCAGGTGATCCTGAATTAAAAGGTTGTTGACCCAAACTGGTTAGCGCACTGAGTAAAGCCTTTTCACCATATTTTGTCGGCGCTAATGCTCTCGCGGTTGAAATTACAAACTCTCTTGGTGTTTTGTATTTTTGCGCCGTGTTAAGCCAAGCTTCATCAGCATTAAATAGAGAATGCATCACCTCTTTAATATTACCTCGGGTTTTCAGCCAGGTAGCTTCCATTTTATCCAGCAATGATACAGGTGGGTTTTCAGAGACAAAATGATGGGCAAGTTTATAACAGACATACTTAGCGGTAGCAGGATGCATCGCTAAATCACGTAACATTTGTTTGCCTTGAGCTATTCCTTTTTGAGCATATCTTTTACCAAGCAATCTTCTGGTGCCCGGTTCATGACCATAACCACGAAAGACAAAACCCGTGTCACGCTCTTTTCTTGGGTTTTTTACACTCCAGCCAGTAATACCTTTGGCCAATTCAATAACATCTTCCTGGCTATATCCGCCGTCAACACCTAATGTATGCAATTCCATTATTTCCCGGGCAAGGTTTTCATTTAACCCTTTTTTTTGTTTTTTCGCCATTCTTGAGTTCGGGCCAAAAGATTTTTCATTATTAAGATAAATAAGCATGGCGGGGTGCTGCTCAACTGCCAGTAACATGTCTTCAAAGTTACCTAATAAATTTGGCGCAATAGCTTCTCTTTCCAGTGTTGCCGAAAGCCCAACCATCAACCGACCATTGGTGCTAACACTGAAATGATTAGAGAAAAAATCAAGTAATCGCCAACTAACGCTATTTGTTGAGGCTATTGCTTGTTGAAGTGTATCGGTAGACATGCTGCGCAATGCAAAGCGAGGGCCGTTATTAGTCATTTTATTGTTTAACTGACTATTATCAGACATATTATTATCAGACATACTATTGTCAGACATACTATTTTCGGCTTGTTTTTTCTTGCGTTTCTTTTCTTTTTGATACCTTGCATGCTCAATGAAAATATCATCTGAATGAGGATACGATGTGCCAAAAGAAATCGGTATTAATTTAGAGATTATCCATTTTTTAGGATCTTGTCCGGCTTGTTCCAGTTCATCGCCACGTGCGCCATAAGCAAAACGGTTAACCGCAATATTTGCCCTGCTAATAATTGTTGATGACATCGAATTTTCAGACATATTTCACCTTTGGTTTTTACAAATTAGAATAACTTCAAAACAACATCTTCAATATAAAGTGATTAATTAACTATCTACAGTATGTTTACAATTCTTTACTTAATAAAGAAACTGGCACTTGTGTTTGAATTTCTTCTACCCTTTTGTGAATAACAAGATACAAAGATGGCAACACTAATAAACAGACAAGAGTAGTGAATAAAATACCAAAACCTAATGATACCGCCATAGGTACAACAAATTGAGCTTGTCTTGATGTTTCAAATACCATAGGCGCTAAACCACAGAAAGTGGTTATCGTGGTCAATAAAATAGGTCGGATCCGTCTTCTGCATGCTTCTTTAATCGAATCCAGTGCCGAGTATCCTTGTTCAAATTTCTTATTTGCATATTCGACAAGGATCAAACTATCGTTAACCACCACACCCGCTAGCGCCAGCATGCCCATTAAACTCACAACGCTTAAGCCGAAACCTAGTATCATATGCCCTAAAATTGCGCCTACTGCGCCAAAAGGAATGATTGCCATAATAACTATAGGCTGCGAGTAACTTCTAAAAGCAATCGCCAATAAAATATAAATAGCCGCCAACGCAAAGCCAGTACCTAACTGCAATCTTGAAACGCTTTGTGCAATTTCTTCTTGATCACCACCAAATACAACCTTTATTCCCGGATACCGCCCTTCAAGCTCTGGCACTAAATAATTTTGCACCATTTTTGCTACTGCCGGTATATTTTCTTCAGGTAATATTTCAGCTCCAACTTTTTCAACCCGCTGGCCTTTTCGTCTTAAAATAATGCCTGGCGCCAAAACCTTGTTGATATTAGCGACACTCCCTAAAGGCGCGTAACCTCCGGTTTTTGTCCTTATCAACATTGATTCTATTTTATTAACATCGCCACGTTCATGCTTAGGTAATCTAACTAATGTTGTCACTTGGTTACGTAACCTATGCTGTCTTTGTGCACGGGAACCGTATAAAGATGACCGCATCTGTTCAGCTAAATCAACGGCATCCAGACCAAGCGAACGACCATTCTCATTAAGGGTAAGTTTCCATTGCGGTTTACCCTCTTCCATTGAGTTAACCGTTGCCACCACATTTTCACTGGTGTCAAGAAATTCAATAGCATCTTGTGCTGCCTGTGCGAGTACCTGGCTATCACTATGACGTAATTCAATCGTTAAAGAAGCTGTTGCAAGAGCGCTGGAGCCTCGTCTTGCACCTTTGAATCTCAGCTTACCTTGTTTAGGTAATAACATGGCATGCTCTCGCCAAAACTCCTTTATTTGCCCTGTAGAGTATTCCCGCTCTTCGCTTTCTACCAGCAATAAGGCTACTTCAACGCTGTTGTCACGAATAATACTGCGAATACTAACGACACTATTTTCAAGATCATATTCTTTAATCATTGACTCTGCGTTATTCTCTAACGTATCCCGAAGCACAATGGCTTGTTGTTCTGTAGACGAATCAGATATTTCATAATTAGCTATAACCCACCTACCATCCATTTTAGGATACAAACTAAAACCCATTTTTCCGCTTAAAGCATAAGCCATGACGATACAGAAAATAAAAGCTGCAACAGACAAAACTAAACTTGGCCAATTTAAGCATTTATTAAGAAAGGGAAAATAAACATTATCAATGAAATAAGTTAAACCACGATGACATTTTTTTTGCGCTTTATTAAACCATCTTTCTATTTTGTTGGGTTTTTTATTATTTATATGCGCCAAATGTGACGGTAAAATAAATAACGCTTCAACCCAGGAAACAGCAAAACAAAGCACAACAACAATCGGGATAGCACCAAATAGTAACTTCATACTTCCGGGCAATAATAACAAAGGCAAAAATGCAACAATATTAGTTAAAATAGCGTAAGTCAGCGGCTTAGCCACTTCATTAGCCCCTTTTATTGCAGCCTCCTGAAATGGCATACCCTCTTCTATATGAGAGAAAATATTCTCGCCGGCAATAATGGCGTCATCAACGACAATACCTAATGCGATAATAAAACCAAACATTGAAACCATATTGATTGAGACATCAAATGAAGGTAAAAATAACATTGCACCTAAAAACGAACTTGGAATACCAGCTACCACCCAAAAGGCGAGTTTAAACTGCAAAAATAAACTCATAATAATCAATACGAGTATTAGCCCCACAAAAGCATTTTTAAGTAACAGGCTCAGGCGTTTTTGATAATTTTTTGCATCATCATCAACAATCGCTATACCCGCACCTGGTGGTAGCATAGCTAATATTTCAGGCCACATATCTTCGATGGCATCTGCAATTTGTGACGGTGTTTGTTCCCCTGTTCTGTATATGTTCAGCTGTGCCGAAAGCTGGCCATTATAAGTCACCAAATCACGTATATCAGCAAAGCCCTCTGTTACACTCGCTATGTCTCCTAACCTTAATTGATCACCTGATTTGTCAGAAATAATTGGCACATTCGCTAAATCTTCAGCCCAAAACTCTCTTTGATCAACCGAGACATTGATATCGCCATTATCTGCTTTAATTTTACCTGCCGATCTCTCAATGACATTCTTTTTGAGGATTGAAGAAATTTTACTTAATGTAAGGTTATAAGCTTGCAAATCTGTTTGCGCCACTTCAACATGGATCTCTTCCTGAGGTATCCCCCTTAGTTTGACTTGTGAAATATAAGCCGATTGCAGCATGCGATCCCTAACCTGCTCCGTAAGCCGTTTTAACGCAAAGCGATCCAGGTCGGCATGAACAATAAGCTCCATAACATCGGCAACTCTTGTATCTAATTTAACAAAAGGTCGTTCCATACCTGAAGGAAACGAAGATATTCTATTAACTGCTTGTTGTGCATCCTGATAAATTTTTTGTGGTTCAGCGCCTGCTTCTAATTCTGCACGAACTCTCATCCAACCAGTGCTGATAAATGTCTTTATTTTACTGATACCGTTAAGACCATAAAGTGCAGCTTCTACGGGTACGGCAATAGCCACTTCTATTTCACTCGGTGCGGCACCAGGATAAGACACCATCACAGAAATAGTATCGCGGGAAGTTTCCGGCATGTACTCTTTACGAATCATAAAAGACATAACCAAGCCGCCTATAATCAAGGCAAGCATCAGTAAATGCGGAGCAACTCTGTGATTAATCATCCACGAGATAGGGTTAACTTGCTTATCTGGCATAGTTTAATCCTTTTTGTTTTTTCTCTTTGTTCGCTTTTTGCTTTTCTTTTCTTTCTTCATTTATGGCTTTGTTATTTGGCTTGTTTTCACCTTTAATTTTTCCAATTGAACTTGATAAACTTTTTCTAGGTCTCACTGACAAGCCAACACTGGCAATACCAGGCTTTTCTGCAAGGGCTCTGTCCCCCGGCTTAATTTCAGTACGAACATAAATAACATCACGCCCTTTAAACAGCACATCAATCGCTCTTTTTTGCAGGGTACTTTTTTTATCAACTACCCAAATAGTATTATCAGATTGTAACCATGAATGCTTAATCGTCCACGCATTTTTAATCGGTTTACCTTTTAACTGAACATTTAAAAAATCATTAAGAAATACTTGCGGTTGGTTTGATTTTTCAGTTTGGGGGTCATCAATAGCCAACAGTACTTTTACTTGTCTGTCTTTGTTATCTAACTCAGGCAAAATTGATACAAACTTTGCTTTACGGTATTTACCTTCACCCCACAAACGAGTTTGCGAAACATCAGCTAACTGCTGCTTATCAAATAAAGCTAAAAATTTATGCGGAATTTTAACTTCAAGCCAGTAAACGTCAGTATTAACCACGGAAAATAATGACGTATTGGTTGAAACTTTGCTGCCTGTCCCTATGTCTTTACTGATAATTTTTCCATCAAAGGGCATCAAAACACTTGTCCTTGATAAATTTAATTCCGCTTTTTCAACATTATTCTTCGCTACTGATACTTTCGCTTTAGCAACCGTCAACTGCGGCTCTCGCAATACTAATGATTCATCAATACTAAAACCGTCAATATTGTTTAGCAGTAATAACTCCTCTTTTGCTAATATTTGATCCGCTTGTACCAGCGCAATATTTGCTTTTGCCTGTTCAAGCTGTGCTTGCTGTGATTTTAGCGCCAGCTCCAAGTCTACCGTTTCAAGTTTTGCTAGCCACTGGCCTTTTTTTAACCAACCACCTGGCATAGCTAAGGAATTAATTAACGAAATATTTCCTGAAACACGGGCATGAATTTTCACAGACTCTGCTGGTTTGACAGATCCCGAGGCATTCCAAAAAGGAACAATTGAGCCTTTTACCAGTTTACTTGTTTGTACAATTCGAAGACGCTTAGATTGATTTTTTTTAAAGTGAGCGGGTTTCTGGTCGCCAGTGTTTAAAATAAAATAAGCAAGCCCTACCCCTAACATAACGATAAACAAAGGTAATGCTTTATTTTTAAAGAAGAAATTACGCATTAAGACTGTTTTCCTGTATTCTCTTTTTCATTGATTTGTTGATTTGTCGAAGAAAAATCACCGTGACTTAACTCCCGATATAACAAGACACGGTTAATGACTACTTTTTTATTCGCATCGATGAGTTGCCTTTCCAGTGACAAAATACTTTCCTGTGCTTTAAGAAGATTTAAATAATTCGTTTTACCAATTAGATATTTTATGGTGGTTAATTTCTCTGTTCGCTCTGCCAATTCCAATTGTGAAGCTAAGTTCATGGCGACTTTCAATAATTGAGCTTCATTTACCAGTACCCTATTAACACTGGCAATAGCCTCTAACCAGACTTGTTGATAGTCCATCACCAAAGCGGTTAACAGTAGCTTACGTTGTTCTACCAGTAATTTTTTTGTTCCCGCATCAAATAATGGCATAGCAAGCGATGCAATTAAGTTACCCGCCCAATCATCAAACAAATCTTTAACGACGTTTTTTGAAGTTGTATAATTGGCTCTTAGCGTGAAACGGGGATATTGAGCAGTAATGGCAACCGCTAAATTTTCATTTGCCGCTTTAATTTTTGCAAAGGCTTGTTCAATATCAGGACGATATTTCAATACCTCAGCGGGAACACCTATCTTAGGAAGTTCAGGGAGGCCAGGTAAAATATTTAAATCACTTTTTTTCAGCTCTTCAGTCGTTATACCCAACCATAACGCCAATGTTTGTTGGTACATATATATATCAGCAAGGTTTTTTGCCTGTTGAACTTCAATAGATTTTAATAGCTTTTGTTGCTGCCATATATTAGTAACTGAACTTTTCCCTAGAGCAAAACGACGGGAAATTACTTTCAACGAACCTTTAGTTCGTTGAAGCTGATCCGCCAGAACAAGCTTTTTCTCTTGCTCTGAAACTAAGCTAAACCAAACACTGGTAATATTACCGGCAACTAAATTAGCTCTGGCCCTATTTAATGCCTGCTGACCCTGATGATCCCAATACGCTTTATTTTCACTGGCTGCAATTTTTCCCCACAAATCTAATTCCCAACTTGAAACCAGCCCAAATGAAGCAGTTTTTATGTTACCCAAATCATCAATCGGCGTTGTTCCATTAGAAGTTAACTTAAGATCAGGATAAAGATCTGCACCTGCAGTTCTGGCATCAATAGCACTACTTTTCAACCTTAATTCACGGGCTTTAAGCGATAAATTATCTTGAAGGCCTTGAGCAACCAATTGCGTCAGTTCTTCATTGTTGAAGCTACGCCACCAGCTTATGTCAAGTTCAGCGTTTCCTTGCTCGATGAATGACGTTACATGCTCAACTTTTTCAATGACAACATTATTATTTTGAGCACAACTAAACAGTAAGAAAACTAAAAGAGAAACAGAAAATGAAATTTTCATAAAAAACAAGTATTACTTAATATTCGAAGGTAGAGGGGTAACGATTGCCGGTCTGGTTTACACAAAACCAATTTGGACAAATGCAACCTTTATTATTGCTGATAAAGATAGCTTAATTCAGGCCTTGCAACAACTTAACTTACAGTTCTTTACATTAAATCTAATTAGTGTTTGCCCATAATACGGGGACGTAGCGAGGGCGTCTAATGGTGCATTATGAACACTAGTAAAGTTGGGCGTTTAGTCATTCTAAATAACCTTATCGCTGTTGGCTCAAATTTTTACTGCCTGTTTCACAAGGTTTTTTGGTATAAACGTACTATCTAAAAAGTAAGGCAGGCGGGCTTCATTACTTTAAGTAATAAGATGTTAACTTTCGGATCATCCAGTTGACGTTAATTTCCATGCATATGAGAACAAGAATCTATGCAATACACTATACCTCACAAATCTGTCTATCATGTCCCGGAAACTCTACAATCTACATTTGCGTTTCCGCCGTTGAACCTAGCGACACAATACCCTGCGACACAACTCGCACCTGCCTTCAGCTTTTCAGCTGCTAAATCGAAACGAACTTAAATCAGCTTCATAAAGTACGTAAAATTAAGGTTTTTAGATGCCAGCCAGTACACCAAACCTATAAACAACTCATACTTAATGGGAAAATTATTTAATGGGGAGTAATTTTAACACATTGAAAATATAATTTATATTTCAGAAGGTTATAGCTTTAACTCGTTTTTTTACTCCCCATTAAAAAGCATAGTTTTATTCTACAATTTGATGCTGATAATAAAACAATTAAATTGTCCCGCGGCCTAATGTGAGTGAAATTTATTTTTGAACATAGCCGCCAAACCCTCTACGTTAGGAGAACTATAATGGGTATACGTATTTAAAGGGATTAGATGTGACAATGTAATTCTCAAACATAATAACACTCTACTTACAATTATCTCATTAGGATAGTCAGAGTAGCATGGTAAGTAATGAATTTTAATGGGTAGTAAAAACAAATAGTTTACCCTAATGCATTGTAAAACAATTAAATTTATGTTGTGTTTTATTTATACTTCCCATTAAAGAATTTGCCCATTAGACAAGAGTTGTAGGCAATTTGAACATGCTCACAGGCAGAGCAATGTAAAACATGCCCACCAAGCACTTCAGTGCGGCAATGCTCAATGGCTGACATCATTTTAAGCTGGGCTAAGCTTATATGACCCACATGACTATCACGCCAACATTGACCATACGCCCGGAAGATATCGGCAACTTCCGAGTTTAATTGAGGCATGCGATACTCAATGTTTTATCGATAGAGTATCTAAAGGACTAATCACCTCCTTAAGTAAGTCAGTCGCCACTTGCGCATAAAGTGCAGTGGAGCTGAGTTTTGTGTAACCCAGTAAAACTTGAATAACACGAATATCGACTTTTGCTTCCAATAAATGCGTGGCGAGGTGGTTCTGAAAAATATTTGCTGATGTTCATTAAATATTCTCCTACTTAAGATAAGGCGAAATGCCTCAAACGTTAGAGTATGAAAATGAAAAAAATTCAGTTAGCGAGTATATACCCGTAATCATTCAAAATGCAGGTTTTGAAGCGTTTTAAAAGATTATCTACTGCGTTGCTTTCAATCCC
>JABSOI010000140.1 GCA_013216015.1 Alteromonadaceae bacterium
AAAGGGCATCAGATTTTAAATAGCGTCGCCTAATAATTACGCATCGTATACTTTTTACACTAAAATCGTATAAAAAACATATATATTTTATTAGGTGCGGAATGTCAGTTATAGTCATTAGTTACATTCAGGTTTCAGGTCTGGCTTTGTACTAGAGTTATTTCAGCTCCACTCTATCTTTTGTTGCAATGAAGTGTCATAAGATAAATTTGAACATTTGATTAGATCCTCAATAGGCTTTTCTGCTTCAAAAAGGTGTTCAACATTAGAGATATTCTTTTCAAATAAACTAACCCACGCATTTCTACCATTATTTTTAACAGCGTAAAGTGCTATATCAGCAATATTTAGCGTTTGTTCCCAACTAAGTGCTTTTGGCATTTTTTCGACAAATGGATAGCTAGAAATACCAATCGAACATGTTTTATTTAGCTTTTCTCCTTTCCCAATATCAAATAAGTGTGTTTCTATATTAATTCTTATCCTTTCGGCTAAGTTCTGTACCTCTTGTAAATTGACATAATTTGCAATTACTACAAACTCTTCTCCCCCCCAACGAACAACCCAATCAGATTTCCTGCATGTTTCAGTAATTATTTTAACTAACTGCACTAAGACTCTATCACCAGCATCATGTCCATGAACATCATTTACTTGTTTAAAATGATCCATATCGAGCATAATAAACCCAATTATAGAAGAGGGAGCTACTTTTTTACCAAAATAAGCTCTGTCTATTTGTGCGATCTCTTTACCTATATGTTTATCGAGAAAACGACGATTATGAGCACCCGTTAATTGATCGGTAAGACTGATTTCCTCCAATTCTGCTGTTCTTTCTGCTACCTTTCGCTCTAGTTGCTGATTAATAGATCGTTCATATAAGATTTTTTTTCTTTGTGATTGTACAAATGCATAAACTAAGCTAAGAAAAAATAATCCGTATAAGATATACGCCCACCATGTTCTCCATGGAGGTGGTAATACTTTGATTTTTAGAGATGAACCTTTTTCATTCCAATAACCGTCGGCATTACTTGCTTTTACTCTGAATGTATAGTCCCCGTCAGGCAAATTAGTGTATGTTGCTCTGCGGTTTTTATAATCTGTATATACCCAATCATTATCCCAACCCACTAACTGGTACGCATATTGATTTTTTCTGGGGGTAGAAAAGTGTAATGCAGCGAATTCAAAAGCGACGATATTGTCTTTATATGTTAGTGTTATTTCTTTAGTTGTATGAATTACTTGAGCTAAACTAAAAGTTAATTCTTTTTCTGAAGTAGACTCAGTAAGTCGTTTATTCTCAGTTTTTTTATTATCGATAGGGGCTACTTTAACTGGCTTATTTAATAGTAGCATATCAGTAATAACTACTTGCGGAAGCTGCTTGTCATCAGCGATTTGTTCAGGATAAAAATGATTAAAACCACCAACGCCACCAAAGAATAGTTCACCATTTTTGCTTTTGAATGAAGCTCCTGCATTAAACTCATTACTTTGTAGACCGTCATCAATATCGTAATTTCTAAAGGCTTCTGTATTAGGCGTCATACGTGACAAGCCATAATTTGTACTAAGCCATATATACCCTTTATCATCTTCTTCAATACTTTTGATTACATTATTCGGTAAGCCATTTTTTGTTGTATAACTTTTGAATGTTTCAGAACTACTGTGAAAGAGATTAAGTCCACCATCTGTTCCAATCCAAAGATTACCTTTACTATCCTCTAGAACACTATGAACAGTGTCATTTATTATACTGTTAAGCTCATTAGGCCGATGAAAATAATGTGTAAACTGTTTAGATCTTGTATCGAAATGGTTAAGTCCACTATATGTTCCAATCCAAAGGTTATCATTGCTATCAATAGTCATACTTAAGATTGTGTCATGGCTTAAACTATTAGGTTCATCGTCTTGTTGTCGGTAGTGAGTAAACGATTTAGTTCTAGTATTAAAGTGGTTAACCCCTCTATCTGTTCCAATCCAAAGGTTTCCTTTACTATCTTCGATGATGTTGTTCACAGAGTTACCACTTAAACTATTAAAGTTATTGTCTTGGTGACGATAATTGGTAAACTGCTTTGTTTTTGTATCGAAGTGATTTAGTCCGTTAAAGGTTCCAATCCACAGATTCCTGTGGCTGTCCTCAACAATTTTAAATACATCATCATGACTTAAACTGTTGGGGTCATTAGCTTGATGTTGGTAATGAGTAAACTTATTATTTTTCGTATTGAAGTGATTTAGTCCTTTGTAAGTACCAATCCATATATTATCTTGACTATCTTTAATTACACTCCAAACGATATCATTACTCAAACTATTAAATTCATTAGGCTGACGCCTGTATAGGTTAAACTTTTTAGATTTTGTACTAAAATAGTTAACTCCCCCCCCAATTGTACCAACCCAAACATTGCCCTGATTATCTTTAAAAATATTAGACACAAAATCATGACTTAAACTATTAAGGTTATTAGCTTGATTATGGTATTGCATGAATTGCTTAGTCTTTATATTAAAATGATTTAATCCGTTATAAGTTCCAATCCATAGGTTTCCTTGACTACTCTCTTTAATACTCCAAACAAAATCATGGCTCAAACTATTTAGATTATCTGGCTGATGACGGAATTGAGTAAATTCTTTAGTTTCTATATTCAAATGATTAAGACCACCCCCAATTGTTCCTATCCATAGATCCCCTTGATTACCTTCAAAAACACTTCTAATAGAATCATGACTCAAACTCTTAGGCTCATTAGCCTGATGATAATAATGGGTGAATTTTTCAGTTTTTATATTGAAATGATTAAGGCCACTGTTTGTTCCTATCCAAAGGTCTCCTTGGCTGTCTTTAACAAGACTCCAAACTGAATCATTACTTAAACTATTTTGATCATTAGCTTTATGACGATAATGGGTAAATTGTTTTGATGTAGTATCGAAATAATTCAGTCCACCACCAGTAGTTCCTATCCACAGGTTACCTTGATTACCTTCAATTATGCTCCATACGCTATCATAACTTAAACTATTTGGATTATTAGCTTGATATTGATAGTGACTAAACTGTTCAGTTTTTGGATCAAAATGGTTGAGGCCACTACCAATAGTACCAATCCAAAGACCCCCTTCACTATCTTCAAAGAGGCTTGAAATATAGTTGCCAGAGAGTGAATTTATATTATATGGATCGTGCTTAAATATTTTCAAGCTATATCCATCATACTTTACCAAACCATTTTCGGTGCCAAACCACATGAAACCCGTGCTATCTTGTAGCACTGTAAGAACCGAATTCTGAGGTAAACCGTTCTCTATTGTTAAGTGCTGAAAACGGATAGTTGATTTTACTTCAAAAGATAAAGCACTCGATACAAATAGTAGTGATAGAAAAAAATAAGGGCCGATGTTTTTTAATATTTTAATCAAAATAATATCTTAGTAAGTAAGTGCTTATTAATTCTACTTTAAAATTCAATAAATGGAATCATTACATTTACAAATTCCTGCAAATTACATAATATTAATGTCTATATTGTCGGATCACTTGTCGCTAGATAAGCCAAGGCTAACGTCCGCTATCGTATCTAAGTAGTCATTATATTGGATGATTTTAGACAATAAATTAAGACCGCTTTGTGGTATTAGCGACATTTTAGTTATATTGTTTTAAAGTATTTATCGGTTAGTTATTAACGAAGGCGTTAGGGCTAATTCCCCTAATCAACGTATTGGAATATTTAATGAGTGAAAAAATAACACAAGAATTAATAGATAAAGGAGTCAATCAAGCAGCTGAACAATGGCAGAAAATGCTTGATGAATCAGGCATGAGCCAAACGATGTTTATTGCCTCTAATAAAGAGGGGGCTCAGTTTATTGGTGAGTATGAAATGATGCGAGAGAGTCTAATTAAGGACGGTTGGTTAGTACCTGTTTTAGTTGAAGGTTTAATTGTAACTATAAGCGATCATGAAGCGCCAGCTTAAGGTATTGGAATAAGGGTGTTATTGAGCTGGTTTTTTATGCCTTTCACGCTGATTGAAGCAGCACACCTCACGGTTTCCCCGAAGTTTAGCTTGGGCTAGACTGACCGCGCAAAATTCGACTTCTTAGTGCGCACTATAGACATTAGCTTAAAAAGTTTTTCCATATATTTTCTAATGAATAAATTCTGCCATGTTACTAATACGTCTTAGTAACACCTTAAATTTATATTATATTTTGCACTAATTGTTTATGATATATTAAAATTATAGGGTGTTCATGTGAACTTAATGTTAGTTATGGTTCAAAAGTACTAAGACGTATCCATAATAAGCTATTAGCTGCTATTCCATTTGCAGTAAATATTATCAATAAAAAAACTTAAAGGAATATTATGAGAATTAAAAAAATAATTGTATTAGGGCTGTTGTCCATTTTATTTATGGGGTGTAAATCAACTCCTACTTATCAATCTAAAATACTCGACTCCAACTTTTCTGAAGGAATCAAAAAAGATAAAGCAATAGCCGTTTTGAGATTTGACTCATGGATTATAGGTCGTATTAACGGTAGTGCAGGGATTGGTGGAGCATTTGGAGCACTGGGAGTTTTAATCGAAAACTCACTTAATGAAA
Source organism: Alteromonadaceae bacterium (assembly GCA_013216015.1). GTDB lineage: Bacteria > Pseudomonadota > Gammaproteobacteria > Enterobacterales > Alteromonadaceae > JABSOI01. The sequence goes on from JABSOI010000140.1 coordinate 4,641, forward strand.
ATGAGGAAATATTTGGAATTAATTTGCAAAATGAAAGTATGAAAGTATTAGCAAAAGAGTTCAATAAGGTAAATTCTAACTATAAAGCTATAGATTTAGGTAAAAAATTCAGTAATAAAGAGTTAACAAAAAGGTATAAATCTAATCGGATGTGGGGATTTAGTGCGCTGAAGAAGAATGAAGTATTAAGATTTTTTGCAGATAACCCAAGTATAGATTATGCCATTCATATCCAGAGTCGAGTGAGAGATCCAAGAGATCTTCTTTTTACAGATACAGATTGGTTTATATACGATAAGAAAGCAGTGATTATTGCAGAAATAAATACTAGTTCTGTGGAAAAACTAGAGAATGATAGTAATACAGGACAAGATTATTTTAATAAAGCGTTAAAACTTCAAAAAACAAATATAAACGAATTTTTAAAATTAATTAGTAAAAGTTAATTGTATTAGTGGCAGTATCAAGCAAATTAGAACAGACTATGTAGTTGGCTGTTGTTCACTCCGTTCAACATTTTAGCCAACTATATTCTACGCTTAAGTGGACGCTATGCGCCACATTTTAGCAAAGTATTATCATTCCCTTAAATGGGCGTTATCGATACAAAATCTAATCCAAATCAATGTTACAAGTTAAATGCTAATGTCCGCAGTGTGGTAAGAGTTAGCGTAAATAACCTATAAAAAAAGAGAGTGTAAACTTAATTTTATTAGTTTTAGCATTTGAAATATAATCAAGTTACACTGACCTTATCGATCAGCAATGCGTTATATGTAAAGGGAATTATGGCATCCGTTAATCATCATTATATTCCTAAGTTATATTTGAATGGGTTCACATCTACTAATGGAAAGCTTCAGGTTTACAATAAAAAATTCTCAAAATTTGAACCCGATAGGCATACCCCTAAAACCATTTTTTTTGAGAAACATAAAAACACTATTATTTTAAAAGGTGTAGAAACAGATGAAATTGAAAACCTGTACAGCACAATAGAAAATAGTTTTGGAAACTTCTTTAATTCCATTCGGGATGGTTTAAACTATCACGATTTGATCTCTGAACATGGTTTGTATTTAATTAAACTGTATATTGCTATTCAATTCTGGAGGCTCCCTATAACTGATGATTTCGCCGAATATTATATTAATAATATTGATTTAAGTCGTTTTGGTACAAGGATTACTCGTAATGGAGTTCCCTTAGGTGAAATTAAAGAAATAAAAGAATTACTAAAGAGTGACAAAGGATTTCGTCATTATTTCAGATGCTTTTTCTTGCCAATATTAACATTTAATACAAATATCCAGAAGAGTGAACTAGATTCTTGGCAAGTATATGATGCTTCGTCTGATAGTGGTGGCTGGGATAATTTTCTGTGTAGTGATAATCCATTGATCATAGAGAATTTTCAGAAAATTTTTGAATTTAAAACAAAATTAATACTACCCTTATCAAAAACCAAGTTGTTAACATATACACCTGAAAAGTTGAATAACTCATCTTTAGAACCTATTTTCTCTACTAAATTAGCAATGTTATCCTTTGCTCAAACTAAAAAGTATATAGTTGGAGCTAATCGATCTTATATAGATGAAATAATAGATATTTATAATAAAGTATATGGTCGAGAAAAAGATGAGAAATTACGGAGTGAAGTCTTTAGTTTTCTGTGATTTACATATCAAGCAAATTAACAGAACATAAAAACAGTTGGTTTTACTCCAGCGTCGCCATTTTAGCCAATTATTACTTAGTCATTTATGGTGGTGTTGTCGATACAAAACCTAATCCAAATTAAGTTTTATCTTAATAGCACAATGACCGCTCTGTGGTAGTTACTGTCCTCCTACATAGCTCTAAAAAGAACTTAGACGAGCAGAAAAATAGTGGGTAACACTTATGTTTTTATACGCATAAATGATCCTCTCATAGTTACACTAAATTTAAAAACCGTCGATAATATAGTTTATCGACGGTTTTTAATTAGGAAAGAGCATATTTTCACTTAAATATGTTTATTACCCTGTAACTAATATTATTAAAGAGAATAAAGTGACACTAATATAAATGAATAAATTAGCTCTTTGTGGCTAAGTTTATAGTTTTCAATTTTATTAGTTGTTTGTTTTACACACAATTGTGCGACAAATATTAAGAATTTATTTCCAAATCCGTTTTATCTCATTAAATTCGTTATCTGAATTACAAACATCTTTCCACGTTATTAACGTTTCAACATTAGGTTGTAGTAGTTCTGAATTCATACTAAATATTTCAAATGCAGTCTGACAGGCAGCCTCTCGAAGAAAAAGTTTTTCGGCAATGGTTGATTCAGTGTCTTTAGTTGTAAGTTGAGTTTCAAGTTTTAAAATATGTAATGCATTAACTACCGTATTTATGACTTCACTTGGAACCTGCTCAGGGTGTTTTTTGATGATCTTATTTAATTTTTCTAATGAGTACCTTAATGCTACACTTCCACGCATTAATACTTTATTTGCTAAGTTATTCATACATCTAAACTGCTGTTTACAGGATGATATATTTAACCAATGTTCAAGAGCATTACATGCATCCATTACACTTTTTTCATTACTAGAAATAATCCCCTCAATAATATCATTAGCAATTTCATCCTCAGATAATTCTAATATATTTAAACTTGAAACCTTTAACTTAATAATATCAAAGTTGTAATGTTCTAATTCTGATATTAACCTATTAATACACGTCTTTTGGGTTTTATTTAATTCGGGATAATTTAATTTAGGTAATAAAACATGACAAAGAGTATTTACTAATTGCGTAAACCTAGCTTGAAACTCACTAGCTCTATTCCCCCCCATAAATGTAGAGTCTTTATTATCTATAAGGTTAGCTTTATCTTTGTCCCACCAGTCGACAAGCCTAACCAAAAGGTGTTCCAGATCAGCTTGAGTAAGATCAATTTCTCTATGGCACATAAGAAGTTCATTAAAAAATGGAATGTCTCCATTAGTTTGGGTATATGATTTATTATTTCCTGTAATAGGGATTTTAAGTGACAAAACCTCTTCTTTCACCAGTTTTTTAATTACAGCTTTTTTTTCTGGTGAGGGTAAGTTTAAATATACACAACAAAGCACCTTTGGAAATTGAGGTAAACTATGCTGTTCTGTTTCTTTCCATAAACATTCCCCGAACCTTTTTGATTGCTCCTGAGACAATACTTTTGCTTCATAGAGTGTAACTAATGTTAGTAATCCCCATTTTTGTTTCAATTGGTTATCGTCATTTAAAAGTGACAATGAGTATTCAAAATCATAAGCTGTGATAACAATATTTTCTAATGTATCTATTTGAAAATACCAGATTGGCGGGGTTAGGTTCTGTAAATTTTTTGGGCATCGACAATTTAATGCTAATTGACTAAGTTGACTAGCTTGTTCCTTATTTACAACTTTTGGAACACGATTAAAGATCTTCTCTAATCCATTGTATTTAAATTGAATGTTAGAACCTAATAGCTGACATGCATAAGTATATATAGATTGAATCTCTATGAAAGGTAAACGAGAAACAAGCCTAGATAAGACTTCTGGCAATATGGCCGCAAGTCTACCATATAGATTATTTATACTATGATTATAACCAGAAAGCCTTTCTTCTAGTCGTTTTAATGCATCTATGTATATGTTAGCCGATTCTATAATTGTTGATGACGACATTTTCAATAACGCTTTTCTTCCTAAAGACTTATTAAGTATCTTGTTCTCTGCATTACCTAATCGAATAGTGAAAAAATTCGCCCAAAGTGGAGAGTAATCAACAACGGCTTCAACGGCCTTAGTAACAGAAACTTGATAGTAATTCACATTATGTAAACAAACGGGAAGTCCTGTTGACTCGAAAAAACGAAGTAAGTTATATCCTTTTATAGCATGATCTATGTTCATATTTTGCCATATCTGATGAATACCAATATCAAATGCAGGTAACTTAATCTGGTCTAGTGATTCGTGATATTCATGTCTTAGAGATAAATCTAAAAACTCAAATTCTTTTCTAGGATCACATTTATAAATAGCTAGTTTTTGCCAGCGATTATTAAAATCATCTAATTCATCTTTGATATTGTTGGCTATATTCAAGAAGTGAAGAGTCATCATTGCGTATGACTCTTGAGATAAAAGTGATAAATCATTTTTGATCGGTGACAAATTAAGTTTTTTTCGAATGGTTAACAAAGCTTGCTGGGTTAATTGTTCAGCCTTATCTAAATCACCCAATTCAGCTACTAATCCTGCTTTTCTCAGCTGCCATATTGGTAAGTGTAAACTAGGATTCCAAGAATTTAACTGTTTACTGAGTGATTTGAAGTCCAATCTAAAAAAATAACCTAAACATTGCTCATAGTTAAGCTCTTCTCTATATAAATTAGAGTTAAATTGTAACTCATCGCTTAATTTTTTAATTAACGATTCCCAGTCATTCCACTTATACTCTTCCCGATAGTGCCGAATCAATGCTATTTTCAAACTAAGTCTAATCGTCAGTAAATCTTCTTGTTTAAATTCATGGCTACTTAAACTATCAAGTTTTTCTAATTCAGCAACTACTTGAATGACCAAATCAGCTAAATCTTCAAATATTGGACAAAGACAAATGTCTAAAAACCAAATAAGCTCTTTTACAAACAGAACTTTATTTTTGAGGGAAATATCTTCTTGAGGAGATAAAAAACTCAACCATTCTTTAATATGCCACCAAATTTTAGTTCTAGCGTTATATGGAGCTATAATCCAGCCAGGATAAGCTTCCCGAAGTTTATTTAATTGTTTTGTTACTTCGAGAATTTGTTCTTCTTTTTCATTATTTTTATTTGGGGATGAAATTTTAAGACTTTTAGGCCAGTTCAAAGTTTTGATTTGCTCATTTTTTGCTTTTAAATAATTGAAAAAAGCATCCATTGCAGACCAGTGATCATTTACATCATCACAAAGCCCCATATTTACAACTATTATATTTCGCTTCTCAAATAATTTAAGTTGAGCATCGGTAAAGCTAAACAAACCCACCAGAAATATTTTTGGTGCTTTCTTTTGACCCAAATTATCTCGAATCCAGCCGATCCAATTCAAAAAATTAGGATCATCACCTGAAAAACCTACTAGGCAAAGCATGTTTTCTAACAATGACTGCTGGACAGTATTTACGAATGGGGCAAAATTGTCAGGATAGCTACGATAGTCTTCTTCGGTAATGATAAAAGGTGTCTTTGAGGGAAAACTGGTTCTGTCGCATCTTGCGTATTTTACTGTTATTCGATTTTTTAACCTATTGATTATATGGTTTTTAAATTTCAGATTTTTGGCTAAAAAAGCAAGATGCGACAGAACCTTATTTAAGCTCATATTCACCTTCAGTTTCGATAGCAGAGCTATTTGCTAAGATAAATAAGAAAAAGAGTAAAAGTGCCTCCATAGTAAGTTGACGGGCATATGACTTGATTGATCGAATCTTTGCTTTTTACGCTTTCATTCCTAGGATGTCTGATTCTCAACTAGAAATAATTACTATACCGACAACACGTACAACAATAATTGAAAGAGTTAACGTTTTACATGATATTGTAGATTATCAATTGACGTACAATGATTTTTTATAAGTATTA
>JABSOI010000141.1 GCA_013216015.1 Alteromonadaceae bacterium
ATGTCACTAGTTAATTAATCATTAATTTTTAGACACCCATGGATAAAGGGCTCCAAGAGGGATTTCCTAGGTATAAGGACAGGTTGATGTTATTTCAATTTCTCACAGATATTGTTAAAAATAGGGTATATAAGAATAGCAGTCATCCTCTAAATTCGACCCCGTACTTCCAAAGAAACTTAACTACTTTTCCATAAAGGCGCGAAATACTTTCAGCTTGTATGGTGTGTTCTAACGGCATATTGACTGAAAATGGATGTGGTGGGATAAATTTCATATCAAGTGAAACTGGCATTTTCCCACCGTCCTTTACTTGAAGAATACTAGCATATTCTACCCAATCATTGGCCCGGGGAACAACACCTTGAATATACTCCTTTGATTCAAATATTACTTTGTATCTTGGCATATTTAACCTTTTTACTTTTGTAATGTGATGGTCAGAACATCATTGTGATTGTTTGGATAATGATATTTTACAACTTTTAAGATCCAAGTAGCGGTTAGTTTTCCACTCATGTAAACAGGAAACAATTGATTTTCATTTTAAGGCAAAATATCTACACTGTACTCAGTTTACAGTTATAAAACCTTAGAAATATATAATTCAATCAATTGCCACTATACCCTAGTAATAACTGAGCCTATAGCCCCTTTAAATCAAAGGGCTTCAATAGGGATTTCCTAGGTATAATAAAATTATTCAATGGTTCTACAACTGCCAGTTAGAACATCATTGTGAGACATTGATACTGGCAAAAATTTATTCACCCATTAATTTTAAGGAGACATATGTATTTAGATTTTAATAATGATATTTTTACTGGTCGTAAAAAAAGGAAATTTAATATTATACAATTTTATATTGCTGGTTAGAATACGAGCAAATCTATCAAATAAAAAAAACAGTTGGATTTAAGAGCGACGATGAATATAGGCACTTTGTAAATAATGTTGATATGGGGGGCATTTCACTTAATAAGTGTTACCCAAAGAACAATATAAAAGGACTTGATGCCCTGTCAATAGCTGCAAAAGAAGCAATTGATTCAGGAAAGAGCCAATTGCAATCAAGGCATCGATTTGATCAACCTTCAAACATCCAAATTCACGATTTTCGATCACTTCCAAATTTTATGAAAGCTGATGCATTAGAGGACCATTGTGAGTTCAAGGATATGGTAGATGAGGTTGATCCTATGAAATAGAAAAAATCATCACTTAATTTTAGACAAAAGATCAGGATTCATAATAAGATTTCTTACGCCATGCGCATGATCTTCATCAAATACATTACCTTTTAACCACTCTCCTACAGTTAAAATATTAACCTTGGCAACTTCAGGACGAACACTCCATGTTACCTGTAAAGGTGAGCCAGTTTGATTGAAACCTGGACCTGTAGTTGAACCTGCATATTGAATAGGCGTGCCTATATCATTAGGAATGTTCACTGCCTGATACTTACCATTTTTCACTCCTACTTTAGTTAAATCGACGAAATTTCTCCCCTTATCGCTATTGATCAAAACATATACTTGCGCCTCTACACGCAATTGAGGATCCTCAACCGGTCCACTTAAACAAGAACTCAATTCAGGTCCTGGCTTAACCTGATCTGTTGAATAAACATAATGAACTTCAATAGTGTCTCCAGATGAAAGGCTACCGTGTTTACTTACGCCTATCTTTTTGTTAAGTGGAGTTAATTCTGCTTCACTGAGATTACCTGAAAACTCATAACCACTGTGATACCCGAAGCCATCTCCATTACCAGCATACTTATTAAAATGTTTGCCCTTGTGTTCAGCATTTTTGTGAAAATGAATATTACAAAGGTTCATTTTTGTATAAGCAGGTGCAACTTTGAATGTAATTCTGTTATTCCCCTTTAATGAGTTTATATCACGTGGAGACTGAGGACCAAATCCTTTACCTTCAGTATTTTTTGCAAGCGATTCACGCTGCCACGCAATAACCTGATCAGTAACCGGAGCTTCTACTGCGTCTATATCAGAGCAAAAGTTAGCTGGTTTTCCTTTGTTATCTTTAAGTACCTCATTTATTAATTTTTGTTGTACCACGACAATTCTTTTCATATCAATGCAACGACCAAGAAACTGAGGCGTTGAAATATTCCGCAACTTATTGTTATCGTACACATACATATCAATTTCTTGCCCTTTATAAAAATATCCCTGCTTCAGAACCGACTTGTCTTTAGGAAGTGAATTTACGCAATCTGCCAGATTATATTCTGTATTTACCCCTGGAAAACCATCAACTATTTTTTGCGGATAATACTCTATCCATGTCCATATCAGGCCGCATTTTTGAAAAGCAGGTACATCTGAAATATAGTGTTTTTCACCACCGTGAATCATATAAACTTTGGGAGATTGGTCTCCCTTTATTACATCCCCATCTTTAATGTTTGGAGTTGCCATTGCAATAAATGACTGGAGAGCAAATAACCCCAACAACATTAATGCGCATATATTTCTTAGTAGTATTTTCATGATTATGTCCCTTATATTTATTCCTAATGCACAGAATTGTGCTTTCGGGTTGTATCAATGTTGTAACTTTAAAAATGTCACAATTTTCACTCGTGTTTCGCCACCTTCACTATGAGAAAAACTTAACTACCGACCATATTCCATCGCACGTAAACATATACAGGCGTTTCCTTTAGGAATAACCTCCTCATGCAAAACTTTAAGTATATACCAAAATCGATATTTAACTTATTGAGCTTAGTGAGCTAATTGGTGTTGAACATTAATTACGGCTCGAGTTGTAGTGACGTCAACGAATCCCCCTGATTTTACATATGACCAAAGGATCTAAAACGGCTTAATAAAACGGGTCAAAGCGGTAACAGCTGCTTGCAAGGCTTTTTGTATAGCTGCTTTGCCCATCACTTTCATTGCCAGTAACTCAATTTCTACAACTTGCATTTCCCGTTTCATTTCATATTCAAACTCATCCCTATCCAAATCACCATTTTCTAATGCTTGAGCAAGAATTTTCACTGAAGATTCTTGATTCACCAGTGCTTGTCGAGCAAAAGCTTCTATTTCCATATAGTCGCTACCTATTGACAATTTCATCGCTTCCAGCATTTCATTCACCCCATGTTCAATATCGAAAGACACGTTGATCTCCTTAAATAATATTAAATATCTTTTGCTTCTTCAGCGACTAACAGTGCATTAAAAACCCTTTGATACTGTGTGATTCGTTGTTTTATTAAAAAATCTTTAAATTTATTTGTCCGAGTATGAGTGCTCATATATTCTTGCCAAAGTTCCAGCAAAATTTGCGCTTGTGTAGTTGATTCATCATTAAGTGGTCGCATTTGATTGAGCTTTAGTAAAACCGCCAGTTCGAACTCAATGCCTTTGTATTGTTTTAAAAAATGTTTATATTGTCTTTCTTCACCCGGTACCAGCATCATGTCTTGCCAAAACCGTTCAACTTCTACTGAAGAACGTACCAGTAAGTTCCTAATTTGTGGATCATAAGTCGCGACTTGAGTGAGTTGACAGCCGCACAACAATGTAAGCAATATAGCGAACAGCAAATTTTGTCTATTGATTTTTATATAAAGCATAGTTTTTCCCTTAGTTTGGTTTAGTTTAGTTTGGTTTTATTTAATTTGACTTACTGACAGATAAATCAGCACATTGAAAACAAAAATATAATTGTAATAAAAGTTTTATTTTAAATCAGAGAACCGCCTGAACCAGCTTGAAAATAAAACCTTGAAATACCCTTTTAGCCTATTCAATATTTTTGGATAATATTTGAAATTTCGCGTTTAAACATCTGGCAAAGCCTCATTTTCATCCCCTTCTTTAAGCACTGATTGTTCATCCATAGCTTTAGACAAAAATTCACTCGCCGATTAAATCGACATTTAGGAACTCTGGCCCATAATTCAGGCGTGAAAAAGTTTGGCAGATAAACTAGAATTCTAACGCTGATAAACTTTAACTCGGTTTTCTGCACTCAAGGTTGAGCAATGACCGGCCAAATTCATTGTCTATTAACTTTTAAAGTTAGGTTTTGTTTCAAAATTATAAGAAATGCGGTGAGTCCTTCCTAAAGATGGGTGATAACTTAGTTGTTTATGTTCTCCTACTTTTTAATGTTGCCCAATTCAAATTCACACAAAGCCATATGAAAATCAATTTGCTCTATAGTGTACTCATCTATATTTAAATGTTGATGTAATTGCAAAGCAGCACTTAAACATTCGATGCCTAAACTCCATATACCCAATTCGGTGGCAAGAACACCTAAATGCAAACAAGGTCCTACACGATCACCAATGGGAAAATACTGCGCCCAAATTCTTTCTAAGGCGTCTGTCCATTGAATACACTCGTCTGGTTGCAGATATTGTATTTGTTCAATAAGCGGCTGGTAAAATAAATCTAAAATACGGTAGTCCCAATGACTTAAACGTAAAAAAGACAGCATTTCTTGTGGCACTAACAAATGAGCGGTTTGTTCAAGGGCCCTTTTTATCCCGTAGGCATCGTCTGGATTAAAATGTTCAATATGGCGTTCAAACGCAGCCCGCGTATTTGAAAATGAATTGTTGCACTGTGTAGAATTAAGCACCATAACTGACAAAGCCAGGCTATTTTGTCTGCGTTGGCAATTCATGGCAATGTCTCCCTGGTTGTTTATTAATACACTAAGTGCATGATAATTCACCGGCAACGAGAAACTTCCGTGATTAGCAAAACCTGGCCTGGTTTGTCGCCGAAGCTGTGAAAGACTACACACGCCCCTATCAGCAGACAATACCAACGTGGGCAGCGAACTAAACGCTGTTAGCCACTTCAAGGTGTTGATGGCACCAGTGGGAATAAGCACAGGGTTGTCGTCCAGATGTTTTAGATAATATTCAAGCAGTAATTGAGGGTAGTCATGATCTTCAGGTAATTCACGCCAATCGTACAAGGGTTGCTTAACAAAATTTTGTTGTTGCATTTCTTCTTCTGGCAAAGCCATGTAACCTTCAAGCAGCTCTCCGTAATTCACCGACACTAAATCTTGGGTCAGGCCGTCGAATACATAATTGGCGATCACGGCAAGCGGGTTGGTGAGCTGTTGTTGCCCTATCGTCTTATTTGAAATTTGTAAATGCAGTTGCTGTGCTTCTTCAGCATTAACAAGTGCTATATCCACCTGTCCGTTATTAATGAAATGTTGAAGTTTTTCATGATTGCGAGCAAAGTTTAAATTGGCTTGCACTATGTCGCTGATAATGTATACCAGTTTTAGCCCTTTTAATGCCGATTTGGCTAAACGCAAATTTAATTGATATAACATTCCGTAAGAGAATACCGCACTTCCTGCCCCCAATTCCAATACGAACACGGGTTTATTTAGGTCAATATTGCCGTTGCTGATCTCATCCTGCCAAAATGCCATTAACATTTCAACATAGGTCGCTGCCATCACAGGATTACTGGTAACGTAATGGGGAACGATACTTTCTTGCCATGCTTTTTCCCCCTGGTCTTCAAAAAAGTTTCTTTGTAGTTGCCAAATTGGCGATTTTGAAAAACGGTAGAATTCCAGCACACGTGAGTTCGGTCTATTCTCCGTTGCCGCTACTAGGTCATTTGTTTGTGGGTATGGATTGTTCGCGATTTCGCTCATTGTCTCTCCTTATTAAAAAATTAGTATTAGTATTAGTATTTGAATTAGTATTAGTATTAGTATTAGTATTTGAATTAGTATTGGTCAGTCGGTTTGTTCATTACGTCGCACACAATTCCTCAAAAAGGTGGTGGCACTGTTATTTTTTGGGTTTAGTACCCTCAAATTTGATATTTATCAAAGTCCAGTCAATAAATATTCTGAATCAATTGGGGATGCGCCAATCAAATTATTCTTTCGGTGGGTAATTCTTCTTTCGGTGAATTCTTCTTTCGGTGGCTGGCACTGTTAAATTAAAGATTTATAACAAATATTATTGATTATTATCAGATTTCACAAAATAATTGATTATTTCGTGTAAAACTCATTATAACTTTTAGTTATAATGAAAATTTCTTTTTTAGGTGGGTGGCACCGTTAATTTTCTTAGGTGGGTGGCACCGTTAATTTTCTTGCAATTATATTTTATGCCGGTTAACATCCATTCTTTCATGCAAAACACGAACAATGGTAAGCGTCAATGAAGTTTGACAGTAAAGAATGATATGACGCCTAAAATGATATTGTCGGTAGTTTTTTCTAATATGTTCTATTTTAACACCAACATTTGAATTTTCAGCAAGATGATTGATTGTCTCATCTAACCCTCTAAGATAGAAATTAGCTTGGTCCTCACCCCACATTTCATAGCTGTAGAACCAAATTTTCTTGATATCTTCCTTTGCCCTAGGCCGTTTTACAATGTTTTGTATTGTCCCTTATTTCCCTCTTGGCTTCCAATATAATAGCTTCCATGTCTAAAGGAGTTGCTTCGCCGCTTTGCTCACCTTCAATCAATGCTGAGCGTAATGCTGATAATCGGGCTTGGTACATTTCATCTTGTTGCATCTTCAATCGCAATGCTTCACGGATCACTTCACTGGCATTATTGTATGTGCCATCGGATAATTGCTGTTTGATGTAATTTTCAAATGTGGTGCTTAAATTAACGTTCATAATGTCTTACCTCCATAGTTAATAATAGGCTTTTATATCAAGTATTGTCAATATTGGACATTAAATTTCAGCAATTATTGGTGATTTAAAACCTTGAGGTGGTTGGCACAGTTAAATTACAAGTACTTGTGCTGTTTATCATCAGATTTTCATACACCGTATTTCTTTTTGATAAACTCTGCAATCCCACTTTCTTCTATGAAAATTGTATCAGCTACTTTGGTGATCAATCGTTTGCTTACCAAAGACTTGAACGCTGATTGTATCTGACTTCTGTTCGGTTTTTTTACACCAAGCTTTTGGTATAATTCAATTGCCTTTTCATCATATCGAGACAGGTTGTCAGACACACGCACTAGAACTCCTTGTTGGATTGTGGTTAACACATCAATGGTAGAATCATATTGAGTTTCTAATTGCATCATTTCATCAATAGCCCTACATCCATCCCGAAGACTTGTTTGATTTAAGGCAAGATATTGCGCAAGGCGATCAAACCAAAACGCTGATTGATTAATTGAGTTGAAGTAAACGTTCAACTTAACGGTGCTATAACTCAGATCAAAGTGATTTTTAAGCATCCCATTAATATGAGCGACGTATTCGTCACCTAAATGCGGAAATGCAACCTGGTTTGCACTGTTATAAAATGGCATATCCTTATTGTTAAACATTGCTTCAATTCCACGACGACTAGAGCCAGTATATACCACACCTATCGATTCATTCAGCTCATCTAATATAGTTCGCAGCATATATTGTAATGGCGAGAATTCCTTTGCTGTTATTAAATGCTGAATTTCATCTATCAATAAAATAACGCGCTTATTTGCAACCCCGCTAACTAACTGACGTAAAAGGTTACCAATAATGATCAGATCATCATCTGAAGCAACCACAGGATCTAACTTGCCAAATTCAGCAGTAATACCCAAAGCTTTTAGTTTGGTGATTTCAGCCGTTAGCACCGATGCTAATACACCTTTTTTCCCTACTTGCTGAATAGCCATTTGCAATTTGTTAATAATTTCTTTGTGCGGGGCATTTTTGTTGCTCCACATAGATATATAGACCGGGATACAATTAGCTTTTACTAAACTTGGAGTGAGGTCTTTGAGTAAAAACATGGTCTTACCAATACGTCTTTGCCCTAAATAAGCGAGTCGGTTAAATAAACCACTGGTTAATTGTTGTGTGATATTTTTTGCCAAAACCGGTCTGTTGTAGTGCCACGAAATTGCCATTATCATTCATCCTCGTTCATTTTTAGCATAGCGATTCATCATAGCATGATGAATTGAGTTGGTACTAGATGAATTATGATGAATAAGAAACTTTGTTAAACGTTAATTCTTTGTAGCAGAGATTTCTTCTCATAGAAGAGAGTTATATTTTTAAGTGATTAGTAATAAAAACTAATGCGACCATAGTTTTGAAAACTAATAAACGCGTTAACTATATAAGTCGCTTTGAGATAACAATGTTTGATATTTCATTTTTACATGGCAAAAAACAATAATCATTATAGTTATATCATTACCAATTTCGTCAATTTTATAAATAGTACGATAATCACCTTTAATAATTTCTCGGTATTTATCGTTATCTATATATTGACATTTCCTCCCCGAATAAGGATGTACAAGAAGCTGGTTCTTAACATCTCCTATTAACTCCTTTATTCTATCCCTCGCTATTTCCTTTGAGACCCTTTTTGATAACCAATTAATCGCTAACTTTATATCTATCTGTGCGCGTTCTTCTATTAAAAATTTCATTTATCATCTTTCTATACAGATAAAAGGAACTCATCTAAATCATTAACTTTACCTAACGAGATATTAGTTTCACGATCGATCAATAAATCCATGAGAGCATATTTCTCTTGCTGCATTTGATATGCTTCTGCAGTTTGTACCACAAGTGACTCATGGCCATTCTGTGTTATATGCATAGGTTCAAAGCCAAGCTCATCATGCAATTTTGCAGCATTCGCTTTCATGTAACTGATAGGTTTTATATTCATGATTATCTCATTTCGTTGTTTATAGTCTCTGAAATTTTTTGATTACTGCCTTTAACTATCCGACCAAATATAGCTCAATAGACTTAATATAGACCCACCTCCTTAGGGTGTCAATTCCTTTAATTTTTTTTGGTCTTTGACTGGGTCTCATTCCATTTATCCTTCACAAAATGTATTCAAAATTTAATTAAGCCAGTCATCCCAAATCAATATAAATATAAATATAAATATCTCATCTAAACAGATAATCTTTCCGTAACAGGTATTCAAGCAGCTCGAAAACACACTCAAGGATGAGACTTAATATTCCAAAACAAAGATGTCAGTATATTAGTCTTTCACTTTACCATTGGGTTATTGTCTTCGTTTTTGGCGAGTTGTATCGTTAAACTTCGACGACCGATAATCTATGCAAGTGCTTTTAATCCATTTTTTGCAACCATGTTAAGCAGCTTTAGTGAAGGACCATTTGGGTTTTTCCCTCCTTGCTCCCACTGCCTTACCGTAGAAGGACTAATGTTTAAATAGGCTGCAAATACCGACTGGCTGACATGTTCTCTTTCACGTAAGGCTTTAATATTTTTAGCATCATAATGCTCAATTTTCGGTAAACAGAGTGCGTCAAACTCACGCATGGTAGTTGTGTTCATAACCCCTGCGTTCGTTAAACTCTTTGCAGTTTCATGCATAACATCTAAAATACTATCTTTCATAATTTTCTACCTCTATTAAACTACCTGCTTTAATAGCTTTGTTAAGTTGTAAAGTACTATAACCCAGCAATCCTTTAGCCATTATCTTCAATGCTTTTATCTCTTTCACACTGATATTAGCACGTTTATTTTTAGCAAAGCCGTACATAAAAAAAGAGTTGTTACCTACCTTAAATGCTAGAATCGTTCGTAAACCACCACTCTTTCCGTGTCCTTCAATTGCTACGCGTTTTTTATAAACATGACCACCTAAATCAGCATCAATCAAAGCTTCTTCCATTTTCTTATCCGCTTTTCTTAAGGATTCGTCCGTTAGTCCTTCTTTATTAGCCCATTTATGGAATAACTTTGATGTAAATATGCTCATTAATAATACCACCCCAACCAAAACTATAACACTTAGTGGTATAAAATTCACGTTTTCTATTTCAAAAAAATCTATCCGTAAGATGGCTAGCACCATAAACATAAGTCATCGGGACAGTAATAATTAATATCGAAATTTAAGAATAAAAATGATTATAACTTTTGGTTATAAGAAAAGTGATCTCTTTAGGTGGGTGGCACCGTTAAATTTCTAAGTTCAAGCAGGTTCTACGATGTTTTCGTGTAAAAATACTTATAACTTTTGGGTATATGAAATGGTCCCTCTTTAGGTGGGTGGCACCGTTAAATTAAGGTGGGTGGAAATTATTTA
>JABSOI010000142.1 GCA_013216015.1 Alteromonadaceae bacterium
GTACTTAGGTTTTGTCTGGAACAAAAAACCTGTATTCTTGAAAATTTATCCTCATTAAAAATAGATCAGTTATTTATACAGATTGGTATAATATCAATTCTCGGCTATTTTAGATGATTAGCCAAATATATCTTTTAATGTTTTACCCAATTTTTCTTTGAGTTTATCTTTTAACTTAATCTTTAACTTATCTTTAATTTCATTTTTTTGTTTTTCTGTTGCTTGTTTACCAATGGCAGTTAACGTTTGTTTAATTATTTCAGTTCCTAACTGGTCTGCAGGTAAACCTGATTTTCCACCGATGTTTAATAAATTAATATCAGGTAAGGTAAACTGATGTTCTTTATTGCCCAGTTCAGTTAAGTTGAGTGATAAGACTACGCTAGAGAGTACTAATTTTTCAATCCGTATTTTTGGCTGTTCTGTTGTCGAAGGTGATGATTCTAATTCTTCAGTGTTCCCAGTACTATTTTCCTTGATGATATCAAGTAAATCTTTGATGTTAGAACCACCTGTTTTAGTGAATTCAACAAATGCCTGTGGTTTATCAATTATTATTTCGTCGATAATTATCGGCTCTTCAGTTAAGCTTTCAATGTTAATATCAAGCCCTATCTTTTCTAGAGAAAATACGTGTGGATAAGAATAACCAGGGGGATTATAAAGCACAATGTCAGTTATTTTGCCTGAGCCTTTGCTTAACTGGATGTCTACATTTCCAACTACAACTTTTTGTTTGGTGTTCTCATGCCCAATAATTTCAATTTGTGCTTTGATAAATTCATTGAGAGAACCACTGGCTAAAAACCAAAGGGCTCCGCCGCAAATAAGCAGTATTGTAATGGCAAGGGTTGCAAGTTTGTTCATGTGTAGATAACCTAATAAAAATAGAATAATGGGGTGAAAGAATTATAGCTTAATAACCAATAAGTTAATTGTATTATTTTTGATTGCGTTATTAAATTCTTTTTAGGGGCGTTTTTATATCAGTTATTGTAAATAAATTGGCGTTAGTGACTTGGTCTATTAGTTGATTAGCTGAAGTTGATTAGCTGAAGTTGATTAGCTGAAGTTGATTAGTAGAAGTTGATTAGTAGAAGTTAGTTAGTAGAAGTTAGTTAGCAGAAGGTAACCCTGAATTATTATTCATAATATTCAAGGTTACTTTTCTGTTGAGTCAATGCGAGTATTTATTATTGTGTAATTGCACTGCTAGGTACACGTGTTGGTTTAATATGCTCAATAGGATAACAACCTAAAATTTTGATAAAGTTAGTCATATCGGTAAGTTGGCTGAGTGCTTCTTGAAAGGCGATAGATTTTGAATTTACTTCCACATCTATATAAAACATTTCTTCCCATGGGCGGCCTTGAATTGGGCGGGATTCAAGTTTACACATGTTAATGCCTTTTTTCTTTAATACGACTAAACAATCAACTAAAGCACCTGCTTTTTGACCAGTAGCTAAAATTATTGATGTTTTCGCTGGAATTTGTTCCGCAACTTCGACAGATTTTCTGGCAACCAGAATAAAACGACTATGATTTTCTGTTTGATTGGCAATAGCTTTTTCTAAGCATTGTAATTTGTAAAGTTGTCCGCCTTCTTCGCTCCCTATTACAGCGACACTATCATCTTGTAGTTCACAGACTTTAGCCATTGCGTCTGCGGTGCTGTCACA
Source organism: Alteromonadaceae bacterium (assembly GCA_013216015.1). Lineage (GTDB taxonomy): Bacteria > Pseudomonadota > Gammaproteobacteria > Enterobacterales > Alteromonadaceae > JABSOI01. The sequence goes on from JABSOI010000142.1 coordinate 1,683, forward strand.
ATATTCAATGCGAATGTTGGTTTGTTTATCTAAAAAGTTGCTGCATTGAACAATGGGTTGTCCGTGGGCATAGATAGTTTTTATGTTATTGATGTTGCTGTTAACTGTCGTTAATAAACAATGTTCAATTGGTTGGGTTATTTCTCCAACGATATATAAATTGGTTTGTTGTAGTAGGTCATAAACATCGTTAATGCCTCCGGAGCTTGTGTTTTCAATTGGCAGCATTCCGTAGTCAACCTGGCCTGATTCCACTGATTGCATAATGGTCGTAAAGCTTTTACAACCTGATTCAATAATACGTTCAGCTCGACGGGAAAAGTATCTATGGCTGGCAAGGTAGCTATAAGAGCCTTTATCTCCTAGAAATGCGACACTGACTGTGGGGATTTGAATATTAGGATTGGTCAGTTGCTGTAAATAAGCTTGTTGATTTAATACAGAGTCTTCAATGATTGTTTGATAGATACTGGTAACATAATGTGCATCCAGACCCAATGGTTTACCTTGATTTATTAACCGAATAAGTAACTCTTGTTCACGTTTCTGATCTCTGATGGGACGTATTTGATGAACTTTGCTCTTGGCTACGTTTGTTGTTAGTGAACGACGTTGAGCAAAAAGCTCAAGTAATTGTTGGTCAAGTAGGGTAATTTTTTCACGTATCTTGTTTAAATCTAATTCATCGCTCACTTTTCGTTCCTTACTTATTAAAAATATTGACACTAAACATCAATGTACATAATACAATTGGTATTCTTATGGTAAAAGCTTATTTGGAATTTTTTTAATTTTGTTGCTTTAAATTATTACCTATAATTATTATTACTCTAAATCGGCTTGGTACTGATGTCCTTACGTTTGTATGATATAAGGTTCAGAGTATAAATTCATATTACAAATTAATAACACAAATTAATAACACAAATTAATAACACAAATTAATAACACAAATTAGCGTTTATAGTACAAAAGCGATCATAGAACATAAATGTCCGTAGTAAAAAATTGCTGCGGGCATAAATGTTCAGAACATAAAAAAACCTCCAATGTGGAGGTTTTGTTATCGTTCTAATATTTTAATAACGATATAAACCCTCCCCTGAGAACAGGGTAAAAAAGAAAATAAAGAGGAAGGATATGGTTATTTTTTTCATGGACCTACTTTATCGGGCCATAGCAAATTATGTCAACTCTTTAATACTTTTGCTTTATATTGATTTAAACACTTTTTGTAAATTTTGGTATAAGTTGTCAGTATTTATTTGTAATCAATATAAGGAAATAATTTAAGTAAATAAGTTACGTAAACAGTTTAATAGTTCGACAAAGTAAGTGTGTACTTTGTTTTACCTGGTAAAAATGGTGAAGCAATACCTTGTTCCCAGTCGCTATGCCCAATACGGTAATATGGGCTCCAAGGGTGTCCTGCCTGGCTGGTTGGCATGTGCAAAATACCAGTTTCTTCATGCCCGGGTGAAACAATCATTCGCTCAGAAGCTCCAAAAGCCCTACCTTGTACTCTTGGCATATAGCTGTCACCAGCGAGTTGTGTTTGAGGCATATCCAGCCACTTGCCAATGAAAGGTACGGCTCTGCTCAGAGGGTGTTTTATCTTTGCGGTATTTTGTTGGCCCCATGTTGCTAGTTGCAATGGTTGCTCTTTGGTCATATTACTGATTGTTTTTATTAAAGTGCGTTCAAAAAAATCTTGCCAGTCAGCATTTTTTACAGATAGAAAATTATCAGGTTGTTGGGTGATTAGTTTCCATAAAGGCGTTTCTATTTGGTGCTTTATGCTACGAAAATTAAAACCATCATCCAAACTTTCAAGTTTCTCAATGATATCTGCAAATAAATCATGTCTTAAGTTCAGTCGAAAATTTCTGACCAAACGATAGGCAACGGAATCTGTACTTGCACGTAAAACTTTGTTGTCGTTTAGTATTGTTTTAACTTCATGCCAGCTGGGGTGTTTTGAAATAGCTGAGGCAGTAAGAATTTGTTCGTCGATAAATATTTGCCAGCGCTTTAAAAATATTGCCTCGTCGTCTAGTGCAATTGCCAATAAGTCTTTTTCATCAAAAGTAGATTTCTCCATCAATCTGGTTTTAATCTGTTGAGAACGAGCACCTATTGAATAGCCACCATTACCGATATTCTTATATAAATCTTCACCGACAACTCTAGAGTTAGCGGTCCAGAGTCTATTGTTTACAGGGTTTTTAACTTTTGGGTATTCATCTGTGGATAAATAACCGTGCCACTTATTTTGGCCATTAGCCCAGCTAGTGGGTACTTGCTTAATATTTCCTTGTTTACGTGGAATAGGACCCATAATGGTCCAACCAATATTGCCTTCTTTATCTGCAACCATAAGATTTTGAGCAGGCATGCCAGCTCTGGTTGCTATTTCAAATGCATAATCGACAGTCTGGGCTAACTCTAATTCAGTGATGGTCATATTCACTGCTTCTTTATCGTGTGCAACCCAGCGATATACCATAAGTTGTCCTGAATGGTTTTTTCCTATCACTGGTCCCCATATTGTTTCCTGAGTTTTAAACTCAACCGCATCTGCCCCTTTTACGGCAATAATTTGCGTTGAGTAAATAAAAGGTTGAGAACCATCAGGCGTTAAATATTCACTTTGATCTTCATTGGTCTCTAAAAGAATTATATCACTCCAATCGCCGTAACTATTAGTAAACCCCCAAGCTATATTACCGTTACTTCCGGCAATAATATTGGGGGTGCCGGGCAATGTTAATCCGGTAACTTTAATCGCAGAAGGCTGACTATTTTTTTTATTATGATCAAAATATTCAAAGGAGGCACGAAACCAAGTATTAGGCACTCTAATATTCAAGTGCATATCATTGGCAAGAATGGCACTGCCAGTTTTGCTTAGTTCGCCGGAAACTGCCCAGTTATTTGAGCCAGGAAACTGCTCTGTATCAGGGTGTTTTTTATCAATAGACGATAAAGTAATCTTTTTGTTATTCGTTGATGAAATCAAAGGCCAGGAGGCGTTGGGTATTGGCGATGGCTTTCGCTGGGTATTATCAATTGCAGCATCCCAAATACTGCCTTCAGGATTTAAAAAGGCATAAACATCATCACCTAATACTGATTTAATTATTCCTAACGTTCGCTCCCGTTTACCGTCACTGTACTGTAAATCAATGTACATGCTTAACACGGTCAAAATGGTATCTTCTTCTTGCCATTCAACCGGAGAGTGTTGAAGGATAAGATATTCAAATGGGGATGCTTCCATATGAGAAAGACCCTGGTTAACTCCTCTGGTATAAGCTTTTAATATTTTTCTTTGGTTTTCGGGTAATTGCTTAACAATAAGCCGGGCTCTTTCTCTAAATCTGTGTCTTCTAATCGATTTATCGTACTCAAGGGCCATTATTCCAAATAAGCTTGATAGTTCACCCGCAGAATTTCGTCGTAATAAATCCATCTGGAAAAAGCGCTCCTGCGCATGAACAAAACCAGTTGCGATGGCGATGTCTAAACGGTTTTTTGCTTTTAATGTCACAATACCTTGTGCGTCCCGTTCAACAATTGCGGTGTCTGATAAGCCAACCAGATTGATTTTTCCATCAAGCATGGGAAGAGCACTTTCTATTTGACTGTAAATCCAGGTCGAAAGCGTTCCGATAATTAAAGTAAACAGGAGAAAAAAGCCCAAGAGTATATTTTTATATTTTTTCATATGAGTCGTTAGTTTTCTTTCATTTATACCTATACGTTAACTATACCTATAAGTTAACATTGCAGGAGGTAATTTTGTATTTCCAATAAGATAGAGTAACTTAAATATTAGCAAATAACATCATGTTGTTAACTAAGATCTAATCTGCTTACATATTAATTCTTGTTTTTTTTTATTGTTTATTAATTAGTTACCTTATAAGTTAATTAAATATTAAGTGTTTTACTTGATGATGTATTAGATCAAGAAGTTCAGGTATTATTTTCATGTTTTTATTACTAGGATCAGGAAACAGGATAAAAATAATGGTACTGGTAGTCAGCATCAGGTTAAACATAGGCCAATTTTGAATTTTTTAACGGATCCTCACTCATGCTTACTAAAGTTAGTTTAGTTACAGTTAATAAGTCAGATAAGTTAGCCATTATTATTTTGGCTGCAGGACAATCTTCACGTTTAGGTCAACCAAAACAATTAGTTGTTTTTCAAAACAAAACGCTAATGCAAAGACAATGTGATCTTGCGTTATCTGTAAGTAATTCTGTTTATTGTGTATTAGGTTTTCAGGCTGAGTTGCTTACACAAGAATTAGTTAAACAAGAGCGAAATGCCAATCATTTGTGCGCTGAATCGTTTGAAAATAATAAATTAGTGATTGTTAATAATAAAAAATGGCAAGAAGGGATGTCATCATCAATTTCTGCTGGTATTGCTGAGCTGCCGGCAGACATTGATGCAGCAATGATTATATTAGTAGACCAATGGCAGCTGAACGTAACTGAATTAAAATTAATGATCTCAAAGTGGCGTCAGAATGTTGATAAAAACATTAACAATATTATTATTTGTGGATGTCATTTATCAGACTCATCTAATGATGATCCCAATCAGAGGTCAAAAATATCAAAGCAAAAGCTTAAGGGGCCTCCGACTATTTTCCCAAAAAAGTATTTCAAACAATTAATTGAGCTAACTGGAAATAATGGAGCCAAGTCATTATTTGAAACTCACAAAGAATCACTTGAAACTTTTGATTATCCTGAAGCTTTTATTGACTTGGATACTCCTGAGCAGTTGCAGGAATTGATGACGAAAGGGGATAAAGCAGAAAGTAACACTGAACCTCTGACATAGTTCTTTGAGATAGGTTTGTGAAATTAACCTGTTAAAATATTGTTAGTGGCTGTTTGGGATAAGATAACTTTACTGATAGAATATTCATCATTATTGTTTTAACACTAAACTGGTCTGAAGACTTATCTGTATAAGTAGTTTTAATTGGTCAGTTATATAGAGAAAGAAGCACAATGGCATCATTACAAGAGCAGTTATTAAAAGCTGGTTTAACGACCAAACAAAAAACCCGTCAAGCGAATTCTGATAAACGCAAAAAGAATAAGCAAAAGCGAAGTGGCGTTAAACACGAGACTAGCCTGCAAGAACAGGTTCAGCAAGATTTAACGAAAAAGCAGGTTGAAAAAAACGCTAAAGACAGTGTATTAAATAACCAGAAAAAGCAGCTTCTGGCAGATAAAGAGCAACAACTGCGTATTAAACAAATTCTAAAGCATCATCAGCTTAAAAATGTTAACGGAGAGACTGAGTATAATTATACTTTTGACAGCAAAATAAAGAAATTAGCTGTCGATAGTGTTACACACAAAGCTTTGGTTAACGGACGTTTAGCTTTATGTGGTTGGCAGGACATCACGTATATTGTTACCGCAGAAACAGCAGCAAAACTAGCAGAGCTTGATGCAAAAGTCGTCTTGGTTCAAAATGAGAAAATAGAGTCTGATCAAGTTGATGAAGATGATCCATATGCAGATTACCAGATCCCAGATGATATGATGTGGTGATCATATGCTAGCTGTTATCAATATATGCTAGCAGTTAACTGATGTGTTAGACTGAGCATTCGGTTGTTGGTTTTAACTTAAGACTTTAATTATAGTTTTAGCTTCTAGTTTTAATTAACGGCACGATTTTTAGAAATTTTTGTAAAAAAAAGTGAGAGTTATGTTTATTATTCGTTGGATTATTGGTCGTATAATTTTGTTTTTTGATTTTATTTTTTCTCCCAGCTCGCCTAAAAGAGATGTTCAAATTCAAGCTGAAATAGATACTAGTACAGAACATCTGAATTTATATCAATTACCGGGATGCCCATTTTGCGTAAAAGTGCGCAGATCAATAAAACGAGATGGTTTGAAAATTAGTTTACGTAATATTAATAAAAATGAAGATTACCGTGAAGAGCTTATACGTGAAGGCGGCAAACGCACGGTTCCGTGTTTACGCATAGCCAAAACCGGCGAGCCAGTTCAGTGGTTATATGAATCTAAGGCGATAGTTACTTATTTGCAGCAATTTGCCCTATAAGTGCATTGCTTTCACTACATGGTTTAACTTGGCTCAGCTTGGCATAGCTTTCTTTTATTAGTTAAAACGAAAGCTGCCATGTTGTGAAAGCGCTACAAAAACAGAACATATCCAAGTTTCAGCTCTATACCCAACAATAGTTGATGGTTCTCTTCACCTGTCTAGGTATTCTATCTAAATTATTTTTTTTCTTTTCTCTTCTATTCTCTATTTTTCAAAGTAGAAAAAAGGGGTCAAGTCGCATTTTTAAAGATATTTTGAATAATATCGACAATCTTGCGGTCAGCGACTTGCCCCCTGTTTTTTATTTAGGCCAATACCTTAAAAATGCGACTTGACCCCTTGTTTTTTTACTGTTTTTTATTTAGGCCAATACCTTAAAAATGCGACTTGACCCCTTGTTTTTTTACTAATATGCGGAACCGCAAATTAGTACCATTGGTTCGAGGATCCGGTTAGAATTTATAAGCCAGATTAATCATTGCACTAGGGTGAGATTCTTCCTTCTTATCAACCCAGCCGCTACCCGACTCCTTTCTTATACCCAAGCTTAGCCCAAAATTAACGAGGCCAGCCATTTTAAAAACTACTGATGAAAAGACGGTATTTAGTAAACCGAATGCTTTTGGGTAACCTACCGAAGTTAAATCTTATAAAAATATCGGCGATTTTATTGATAACTCACCTAAAGTGACTATTTTTGTGCCGCCAACCTATAACGGTGTGAATATTTATGGTCAAACTGTGGAGAGAATATTAACAGGGACTGATTGCTATCGCGATGGTCATATTAATGATAATACAGTGTGCAATGCCGTATATTATAAACTTTGGCTTATATATTAAGGATAAAAAGTGAGTGTTTATGAATAATTATTTTTCTGGGAAAACCGTCGTTATTACTGGCGCGTCTGCTGGTGTTGGTGCCGCTACCGCGCGTTTGTTTGCTAAGCAAAAAGCTAATTTAATTCTGCTTGCACGTGGTGCTGACGCATTGGAAAAAATAGGCGATGAGCTGAAGACATTAACCGATGTATTGACAGTAGTTATGGACGTCACTAAGTCAGATGATTGTCGAGATATGTTATTACAGGCAAGTGAAAAATTTGGCTCTATTGATGTGTTAATTAATAATGCCAGTTATCATCATCGGGGTGCGGTTGAAGGCTGTGATCCTATTAAACTTGCGCAAATGGTCGATGTTAATTTACGTGCGCCAATTGAATTGAGTGGCTTAGTATTGCCGTACTTGCGCAAAGCGGGCGGTGGAGCCATAGTCAATGTTGGCTCTCTTGCGGGACGTACGCCATTGCAAGGTGCGGCAACTTATTGTGCAACTAAAGCGGCTTACGTGCTTTCACTTATGCTTTGTCAGATGAAGTGAGGGGGACCGGCATTAATGTCGGCTTGGTTTCTCCCGGTCCTATTGATACCGGTTTTATCATGACTGAAATTGATAAAGTGGAAGACATAGTGTTTTCGCAGCCTTTAAGTACTGCCGAGCAAGTTGCTGAAGCAATTATGGTGGTTGCAACAGGACAACAAGTGGAAATAAGTATGCCAAAGGCGAGCGGTTGGTTAACGATGATTTCGTATTTATTTCCAGGTTTACGCCGTGCTTTACGGCCAAGCCTTTATGAAAAAGGGCGCAAAGCGAAAGAAATCTATCGTAAACGACAACAGGATAAATCAACAAGCTGATGTTATTGATTAATTGATTATTCTGGGGGGTCTGTCGCATCTTGCATTTAACTTGGAATAGCTTTATTTTATTTGTTAAAACGAAAGCTATTATGTTGTGAAAGCGCTAAAAAAAAGCAGGACAGATCCAAGTGATTTGGCTATGTCTCTGTTAAGTGTTGCTATAAAAGTTGTAGGATGGGTTAGCCAACGGCGTAATCCATCATTTTGTAGCGCGCAACCATCTAATAACATTACTAAAACTTGTATTTTGATGGATTACCCCTTCAGCTAACCCATCCTAAGAGCTGTGACGTGCATGGATGCACTAATGCAGCGAAGGCATGGATGCCTAAGAGCTGTGACGTGCATGGATG
>JABSOI010000143.1 GCA_013216015.1 Alteromonadaceae bacterium
ATGCCTTCGCTGCATTAGTGCATCCATGCACGTCGATGTCGGTACTTAGGTTTTGTCTGGAGCAAAAAACCTGTGCTATTATTTATCCTCAATAATTGCTCCTGCATTATCCTACTTACGTGCATCCATGCACTAATCATTGAATATTGATCATTTATTTAATGCGAATGGTATTAGTTGTATCATTTATATTAGTAACAATCGGTATCAATAAATACAGCTACAAAAAAAGCAGCCCTAATAGCTGCTTTTTAATTTTATAGTCTTGGTATAAAAATCTATTTAAGCGAAGACATATGCTGCATTAAAGCAGCGATATCGCCGTCTTTAAGCAAAAAGGCAATATCACGCATTATTTTGTTTTTATCATTAGCACGAACTCCACTGCGGAATTCTTCAAGTTGCTCTTTTAAATAAGCAGAATTTTGGCCAGCAAGCGAAGGAAAACCTGCCAGTTTCATGCCTTCACCATCTTTACCGTGACAAGAAGCACAAGCAGCAATTCCACGTTCAGCATCACCACCCAAATGTAGTTTTTCGCCTGCGGAATTTACACTTCCATCACCAGCAGAAATACTTTGTGCTGAGTAATAGGCCCCTAAATCTTGCATATCTTGCGCAGATAACGCCATAACCATGCCACCCATTACTGCATCAACACGACCTTCTTTACCACCAGACATTGCACCTAGTTTAAAATCAGCTAATTGTTTAGCGATATAAGAAGCACTTTGACCTGCAAGCTTTGGGTAAATAGGTACCAAGCTATTGCCATCTGTACCATGACAAGCAGAACACATTACTGACTTGGCCTTACCTGCTTCAGCATTACCTTCTGCTGCTACAGCACCGTTAAGTAGGCCTAAACCTAATACTAGCGATATGATAACTTTTTTCATTGAAATAACTCTCTGCTGCACGTTGATTTAATATGCGCAACATATTACACGATCTCTAGCTATTTGCTCAATAAAAAAAGCAGCAATAAATGCTGCTTTTTCATTAAGTTCAAAGAACTCTTCAATATTTGTCTTTATCCAGCACCTTATACTTAAAATGACTTAATGACAAAGCGTAAAAATTTTATTTTAACGAAGACATAAATTGCGTTAATGCCGCAAGATCATTTTTCTTTAATCTCTTGGAAATAGAGCGCATCATGCCATTTTTATCATTAGCACGCGTTTGTTTACTGAATTTATTCAATTGAGCCGCAAGATATTCAACATGTTGTCCGGCAACCGCGGGGAAGCCAGCTTCAGGCATACCTTTACCTTTAATACCGTGACAAGATACACAAGCAGTGATACCGCGGGCAGCATCACCACCAAAATACAATTTACGACCAAGATCGTTTTCACTACCATTGCCTGCAGTTGATTTTTGTGCTGCAAAATAACTACCTAACTCAAGCATATCTTGCTCTGACAACGCTATTACCATACCAGCCATAACAGGATCACTACGTCCCTCCTGACCATTTGACGCTGCACCAACTTTAAAATCAGCTAATTGTTTAGCAATATAACTAGCACTTTGACCGGCTAATTTAGGATAAGCAGTAACCATAGAATTACCATCTACACCATGACAAGCGACACAAGCAGCGGCCTTAGATTTACCGGCGATAGCATTTTCAGATAATGCTGAAGGAGTAGCCAGCCTTCTGACTTTTACATTCGCAACAGCTTTCGTGTCAGAAAAGTATGCCCCAATATTTTTTATCTCATTATCAGACAAAGCTGAGGCAAACTGATTCATCGCAGAATCTTTACGATCACCCGCTTTAAAATTATGTAACTGCTTTTCAATGTAAAAAGCATGTTGTTTAGCCAGGTTAGGATAAATTAGTACTTCACTACGCCCTTCTTTGCCATGGCAATTAATGCAAGCAGCAATGCTACGCGACGGATCACCTAACTCATATAAACTTTTACCCGCTGCAGCATCTGGCACAAATTTTATTGCTGCTGCAACTTGATTACCAGATGTAGGACTGTCAGAAACAGCAGCCGATTTTTCAACGCTTCGGGGCTGACTGGCAAAAAATGCCCCTAAATCAGCCATATCCTGACCTGATAATCCAGCGACCATAGGCGCCATCATCGCATCAGTTCGATTCCCATCTTTAAAACTTTTTAATTGCTTGGCAATATAATCAGCATGTTGACCAGCAAGGTTAGGAAAATTAGGGCTTGCGCTTAAACCATTAGCCCCATGACATGCCGCACACATACCTGATTTAGCTTTACCTGCTTCAATATTGCCTTCAACTGCCATGGCAGTATTTATTAGGCCCGATACTAACAATAGAGAAAAAATAATTTTTTTCATAGAATTGCTCTCTGCTTAGCTTTGTTCAAATACCGAACGCCAGAATATACAACGGCTGCATTTGATTTTAAGAATAATGAAAAAGTGGCAGCATTTTACACGAATCAGCGCTTAGTGTAAGAACTCAACATAAAAATTTCGCTGAAAACCGGCAGAATTACATGTTTAATGACTAAAAAAAGATATAATAGCTTTTTCGAGTTTAAAATTGGATAGCACTTTGTCATCTACAGCAATACATTTACAGAAAGCGACTTTCACCATAAGCGCCCCGGATATCCGTCGTTTACCTGAAGATAGTGGCATAGAAGTCGCGTTCGCCGGTCGTTCAAATGCCGGAAAATCAAGTGCTTTAAATACCCTGACTAATCAAAAAGGTTTAGCACGCACCAGTAAAACACCTGGTCGTACTCAACTGATTAATGTTTTTGAAATAGCAGAAAATAAGCGCTTAATTGATTTACCTGGTTATGGTTTCGCCAAAGTTCCTTTAGAAATGAAGAAGAAATGGCAAAAAGCATTAAGTGAATATCTAGAAAAACGCGAATGCCTGAAAGGATTAGTGATATTAATGGATATTCGCCACCCGTTAAAAGACTTAGATATGGATCTTATTCATTGGGCAGTTGATAGCGATTTACCCGTGCTGGCACTATTAACCAAATGCGATAAATTATCTCAAGGTAAACGCAGCACTGAAGTTTTAAAAGTTAAAAAAGCATTAAGCCCGCTTAATGCAGATATTACCGTACAAGCTTTTTCATCATTAAAAAGAACCGGCCTAGAGCAGGCAAATACCGTAATTTGCGACTGGTTTGTAACTGAAGATGAAGTTCAAAGCGAGGGTGAGTAACTACTTTTAATTTATCAAATTTAATCTAAGTCGGGATGAGCAATGCGAAGCCCGACCAAACTATATTCAATACTTCCTCTAATATCTAACACCTTATAATTCATACCACTGCACTTAATTAGGTGTTTGTTGCGATCTAATCCAGCTTATAAATATTTCAGGCATAAAAAAACCGGTGATAAAAATATCACCGGCGTATTAGCTATGGGGAAGCTAGAATATACAAATTATTACAACAGGCGTTCATAAGGGAACGAAGCCATTATAGAGTAAGAGCTCTATGAAAGTAAAGTAGTTACTCTAAAATATTTTAATTTAATTGAAAATTGTTTGGTTTGGTTAATCTCGTCGGGAATGAGAATATTCTCGGTATTCTCATTTAGGGGCAAATTCTCATTTGTAAAAATATGTGACTGCGCATAATGTTTGAGACTAGCACTCACCAAATGAGATTAGCCTCTTATGGTCACTGTTTACCACAGAGCCGACTAAAAGATAAGGTCAGGTATATGATCTGAAAGCAGACGCTAGGCTACCTCAATTATTTGAAAAACTACAATGCATGATGTTATTGTTAAAATACAAGTTTTAGCAGTTATGACCGACTGTAAAGAGCGATAAGCTGTCGTTGGCTGAACTTCAATGGCAAACTGTCTTTGAAGTATTAGTTCAAAAAATAGCTGTTGTAGACTCTACAGTTTTAGAAGAATAATGTGTGGGCGATAAGATATGAAGTTAATATGGGTTATTACGGCAATGAGCCTTTTTCCGATTACTATGTTGTATTTTGTAGCTTTCAAAAAAGTGACAGCTCAGTTAGAAAGTAAGCATCCTGAAACATGGAAGTCGTTAGGTGAAATAGGATTCATAAAAAATAATAGTATTACCAACTCTAACAAGGTAATCATGTTTTTGTTAAAAAAAGAATATCAACTACTAAATGATAAAGAATTAGATAGGCAAGCAAACCAATGCAGAGCATTACTTATATCTGGATTTGCTTTAACTTTAATAGCGTTTGTCATGCCAATATTGATTGGTAAGTATGCTTGAAACGGCAATTAAGAGCGAACATCGGAAGTTATGCAACTATGAAACAGGATGTCTTCAATCAAGAAATTTTAAACCGATTACTTAGGTCTTCCAATAACGGTGATATGGAAAATGAAGTAGGCACTCGGTTAATTGGGCATACCCCAAAAATTGCTCCTAAAGCCTTTACGCATGTCTTATTTCAACCACTCAATGAGCATGATTTGGAAGACTTTAATAATAAGTTAGGCCGAACAGCACCTGAACAGCTCAAGTCTTTTTTGAGTTTCGCTAACGGTATGATGATATTTTCAGGTTCTATTCGTGTATTAGGTTTTGTTCCAGTCCACCGAGATGCAGAAGTTACTGTTCATAATTATCCTTCAAATATAATCACACCAAATGTTTCAGCAAGAATTAATGGTCTGGATTCTGATGACGTAGTTATTGATTGGTATAAGCAGGATGGCTCATATGCTGTAGCTCAGGAAACGGGTACAGTGACACGCTATGATGTCCTCGGTAATGGTAAAGAGATTCAAAGCTGGTCTGATATTGATACTTGGTTGATTTTTGAAGTAACTAGATTAAGTGAAGAATTGGCTGATAAATAGTTTAAATGACGCTCTTGAGACCATCCGCAATTTAACATAATGTAATCAAAGGCTCACATACTGCTGTGAGCGAGGAACAGCAGTTGAAGCTTGCCAAGCTCAATTGATTCATTTCATACAAACACACCAATTAGAAGAAGAAAAAATGTTAAGGAAAATACTTAATAAGTTTAGTCACGTTATCTACGTACAGATTTGGGAAAATCGAATAAGAGTTGTGGATACTAAGACAGGGAACACCTTTGACGAAAAGCCTTTCGTCTTGATAAGACAAAAAGCTAAAGGCGAAAAAGTTATAAAAGCGATAGGTAAAGATGCTGTGTATGCAACATCTTCTAATGAAGAATCTATCAACCCTTTTTCTCATCCAAGGTTTTTGTTAAGCAATTTTTTTGTAGCTGAAAAGTTACTTCAGCATGCAGTATATAAGCTTTTAGGTAAGTTCTCGATTAAACCTGCACCATCAATAGTGATGCATCCAATGGAAAAGCTTGAAGGTGGCTTAAGCCAAATAGAAACAAGAGCTTTTAAAGAGTTGGCTTTAGGAGCTGGTGCATATAATGTTGTTGTTTATAGTGGTGAGACATTATCTAATCATGAGGTTAAATTCGAAGAGTTGATCAAAGCTGAAGATAATGAAATCTCTACAAATGAAAAAGATACTGACTATTTTTCAACGCTAATATATTCCGTTTTAATAATGATTACACTTTTCTATTTTTACGGTTCACCTTAATAATATGGCGAGCTGGTGCTTCTTCTATTGGCACACTTGAGTCCACTAATGATTTAACGTAATGTAATCAAAAGCTCACGGGCCGCTGTGAGCGAGCAACGGAAGTTTATCGATATTTAAAAAGTGCTAATTAGCAAGGAAATAAATGCCTCAATTCAAACATGTTTATGATTTTTTAGTTGGTAAATTTAAGCGTGAAAAAATTACCAATGAACAGATTCAACAACATTGTTTTGACGAAGCGAAACAAGGGGTTGTTGAATCAATGTTTTGCTATGCATTTCTTTGTTTGGGCTACAGTGGTTTCAAGAAAAGCATAGGACATACTGAATATTATTTAAACTTAGCGGCTAATAAAGGCCACTCAGAAGCTCAGTATTACCTGGGTCTGTTTTATTATGAAGGTGAAGTTTTTTCAAAAGATATTGAAAAAGGGGCATTCTGGTTAAAGATATCTGCTGTTAATGGTAATACTGATGCAGAAGATTATCTTGAAAAATTAGACCCTTTAACAATCAATATATTCCCTAGTGCCTCATCAAGTAATTTAATATAAAATACTAATGGAAGTAATGAGCGATCAACAGCCGTTTAAAAAGTTTTATGATAATGAATAAAAATAAGAAAAAGCTAATATTAATGCTTATTATTCAAGCCTTCTTAACTATTAGCCATAAAATGTTAAATGACCCTAATGAGGTAAACTTTGTTACTTGGCACTATTTATCTGCTCTTGGATTTGGGGTCTTTATTGTGATATTCGCATTAAAACTCGGTTGCCCACACTGCGGTGCTAGACAAGTATTTAGAGGTTGGAGTATATTCGATATTCGTTGGCCTGAAAATGATTGTCATGGCTGTAAAAAGTCATTAGATTAAATGGTTCTTGTGAGTAAACAGCGGTCATAGTAGTTGAAAGGAATCATAGGTATCCATAACAATAAAGATATATGCAAAAGGCTTGGTTTGAAGCCAAGCGAGCCTAAAGCAGGAAGTAAATTAGGAATAGCATTAAACACATTAGGGAAGCAACCGATAAATGGTTTAAGGCATAACTCTGAAAATGGCACTAGCGGGTGGTATATTTGGTGTGGTGAAGAATACTCAGATGATGAACATTTTTATTCGCCTTTGCATGTAGAACATATTGAAAAGTACCTTCCCGAAATCCTTGAGTTTTTGAGCCTTCCTGTAGGTTATCGTTTTCTAATTGATAATAAAGGTTACGAAGATATTTGGTACGATGCTAGCCTGGTTAAAGACTAGAGTTGTTGTTAAGGTCGGATTTGAGCGAGCAACAGCCGTTGAATAGATTTAAAAGTTTCATTATGGACAGGGAAATTATGTGAATATAGCCAATAGAATAGAAAATGTGTTTTATCCAGATTGCTACCCAGAATCACTGCCAACATTAGAAAATTTGAGTTTATGTTTGCTCAAGAAAAAAATATTAGGGCGATACTCATTAGTGGTTGTAGATTTTATCCCTGGTATGGATATTCAATTACAAATATCAAATACGAGAAGCCTAATCCGCAAGCAAACTGGAGCGCTGTGGATGTTTCGAGAAGTTGGTGCATACATAGTTTTTGTTTGTGATAAATTACCTGAAATCTCCCCACACGAATTAGAAATAGATAAAACTGGATTTCATGCTGTGATAATCCAAGGCATTCATTTTATCCCTTCATCAGGTAAGCACCTATTTAACCATTCAAAATGGCTAAATCATGCTTTTGGAGATAGTGAAAGTATTGCGGAAAAATTGCAGAATATTGTAATATGAATAACACACTTTAATCGTTCTTTTTTTCTCTAGGGCATTGATATTGCAAAACTCTCGTTAGAGCAAAACAATGGAAATAGTAAGGGCACAACATGAAAATTAATAAAGCAGTAATATCGAAAATATTTCTGATATTACTGGGTGTGTCTTCTTTACTATTGGCTTACAAAGACTGGACTACAGGGATTGCTACGAGAAAAGGTGTCGATGCTACCAGAGAAGAATATCCAACCTTATTTACTTTTGAAACAGTAAGTAAAGTGGTGTTTGGTTTTCTTATAATAGGAATTGCTTTTTTACCTCAAAATGGGGCTCAGGGTCAAGTCTTGCCTTTTGCCACTATCCAGCTTATTAGTGAATAATGTAAATCAAAATATAGCCCTATTTCTTTCAACGTGTATCCGCCTGAGCTAAACGCATTTAATATAGCTTCATTTTTAGTGGTAGATTCAGCTTTAGATTCAGATAATGTAAAAGCAGTAGCTCTTCGCTGTTTCAATGCTATTTCAGCTAAGTCATCTGCTAACCCACGTTGTTTAATATGGTGCTATACCCGTAATCATTCAAAATGCAGGTTTTGAAGCGTTTTAAAAGATTATCTACTGCGTTGCTTTCAATCCCAATAGCCCGCTATTGCTCAATCAAGCGCCTTTTAGATAAACTTTCAAATTCACCTCAAATCCCCGCATCTTGAATGACCACGGGTATATAAATTTTACCAAATAACACAATCAACCTCATCATGAACAAATTCTATATACTTACTGATGGCTTTCTTTCTATTCTTGGCAAATAAATTTAAAAGAGCATTTGTCTCCAGCCAATCTGGTGAGCTTTTATTGCCAACTACTCCATAACCAATCGCCTGGCTCATTAACCATATCAAGTTTTCTAATATTACTCAGCAATACCGGGCTTTATCAAAATTAACTAACTTCTCACCGCTTAATTCCATTGTATCCGAGCCGGATTGGGATCAGCTTGCTTCAATTCATAGACTAGCAATATTAGAAGTCTATTTTCATATTTTGGATAACAAATTAAATTTAGCTGCAACTCAGTTATCTCAACTGTTGTCATTGTACCGAAGCTTTCTTAGGACAGCATCGGATGCAATTTTTCATGTGAGCCCTATTGTTAACTTTGATATGTATTACCAGCCAATGTTCATCGAATTAAAGCAAGCAGGTTTTTCTGACTGGGATATTTTTGGTGATAGCCTAAACCCTTTGACGTTTGATGATATATCTATGAATCGTTTGTGGCTTATGATGTTTACCCAAGGTACAAGAGCGTTACAGTTTAAGCACATAGCGAATAAAGCACAAGACACGGAGCCCTCTCTTTATGGGTTTCAAGCTCAAAGTAAACACAAGGAAAATATGACCCTACACAGTATGTTTGAATATCAAAAATTACAGTTAATTCCCAAAGATGCACAAAAAATAAATTTGCTATCTATTGTCAAAAACGTTGATGTAAGGGCAAAAGCGCATTCAGAAAAATGAGAAAAGAAATGGATAATCTAATTTGGTTTACCATTAAAAATTATCGAAATATAGTTGGCGCTTATTTATACCCATCACCATTCAAAATGCAGGTTTTGATTCGTTTAAAAAACATATTTACTGCGTTGCTGAATCTTAAATAAGAATAACTTATCCGGCGAATCAGCGTCTTGTAACTATGCTTTTTAATTCACCTCAAATTCCCGCATTTTGAAAGGTAACAGGTATAGAAGTAATAGCTATTCCAAAATTTCTAAACCTCTATAAAGAAAAATTCAAACTGGACCTTCGGTTATTATTACTAAATCTTATTATTGAAGCAGATAAAAAGCCGCTAGCGAGTATTATTACGACAGGAAATTCAAAAACCCATATACGGGTGAAGCACCGCAATTATTGGATTCTCAGGTATGCTACCAACTACCAGAAATTCAAGTTTGTATTGAAAAGCCAACTGAATAAGGTATTCCGTAGTAAAAGCTTGGTATAAGTTATTTTTATTGAGCAATACTATCTAAACGCTTCAAAGCTGATTTGGGGTTATTTTATTGGGCATAGTCAAAATAATCAAAACGACAATCGGAATATTCTTAGTAATAGGTCCAAATGGGCGCAACCAAAAACTAGCATCGATAATTTTTTATAGCAAATATTGACCGGATAAATGGAGCTATCCTTTGTTCTACAAGAGGTTTTAATTTAGTCCATTTCATAGAGCTATTAACGCAGATGTATAAATATTTATCATTTATTTATTGCTTTGTGGTTTTCATTTGATTAATATCCACCCG
>JABSOI010000144.1 GCA_013216015.1 Alteromonadaceae bacterium
CGCCATTTAATTGCTAGTTTATTAAAAAACAAGGTTAAATTTATTTAACAAGACATAGTCAAGAAGGGAACATAGTGGCGACTATGTCGTTAACGACATAGAAGACGAACATATGCAACAAACTTAATTAGTAGTGGTATTGATATTTTTACTGTTCAGAAATTAATGCGGCATGCAAATATTGAAACGACTAAACTGTATGATATGAGGGGCGAGGAAGTTAAAAAGGCAGCTGTCGATATATTGCCATTTAAAATATATCATGCTGAAAACGATGGTAAAAAGATGATTTAGGGACGGAGGGTCGATTCCCCCCACTCCACCACACATAAGCCTTTACAATCAAAAGGTTGTAGAGGGCTATTTACTTGTGCTCCACTTTTTGTCCTCATTGTTAAATAAAGTTAATGCCATATCAAAATTCGTCACTTTTGGAGTTCTTCCGCAGACCCCAAAATCAACCCGAGAAGTAGCTGATTAAGCTTTATTTAAACGACTTAATAGTAATCCTATTATTCCAAATGCGAAAATTGCTATTGTTGATGGCTCGGGTACTTTAATTAACATAGTACTAAATCCACTTGATTTATCCGATCTTAAATCATCGCGATTTACGTTATCTACAAGTATGGCAACATCGTCATTGTTACTGATGCCAATCTTATCTGCGTAAACGCTAATCTGCACCATTGACAACCCATCTGATCCTTCCCATAACCCTATTGTATCTGTAACCTCGTCGACTGTTCCTACGTTGTCTCTCCAGTTTGTCCCCATAATTTCCATAACGTCCCTTAATGTACTGTCTACGACACCGATACCGTCTTGCACGCTTAACTGGCCGAGTCCTAAACTATCAGGCGCCTCTACTCTGCTTCCTAACCCTAAATATGCATTCGCCCACATCGTATACACTTGTGCGCTCGTTGCTAGTGCCCATCCTTCATAAATTCCACCATTACCTAGTTGGGTTGTGACGAAATCATATGTATGAATATTATTTATTCCGAAATCCATCCATTCAATTCCGGTGCTTGTGTCGATAAAACTATCATTCTCTGTATCAACTATCAACTCCGCATAAGCAAAATTAACTAAACTACTGAGTGTTAATGTAATGACCACGGTTAATACTCTTAAAAACTTAATTTTCATGAAATTCTCCTTTTCTTCTAAAATAAAGCATCTTCAAAAATCACATTTCATGATTTATCATTAACGCTTACGTAAAAAATCACTGTTAACAAATTAAATGTAATAGTGGTGATTTGACGTACCAATCTTGTTCATTTTGCAAAAGGACATTAGACCTTATATATAAGTGTAGGATAAAAATGAATAAAAACCATATCAAATTACACTTAAGAACATAAATATTGTAGTCTGGTGCAAATATTTCATAGAAAAAAACCTTCAATGGATGGAATAATCGCATCAACTTCATTATCTCACCACAATGATTACATTTTAACGGGTTCCGCTCAGCTACATCTTATAAAAACTTAGCATAAGTTAATAAAATAAGAAGGATGCTCTCTTAATGATTTATTGTGCTTCACAAAAGGTTAAAAAGGCAAACAAAACCCAACTTTTCAGCAATCACAAAGGTCAGGAGTTTGAAAAGACTTTACCCCCGTATTACTAAACGGGGGTGCTCCGCAGCCCTTTAAAAGTCAACACCTCAAAAAATACTTTTTTAAAACAAAAATCAAAATCTAAGTCAAAACCAGTAAATCAATTAATAGCCAGCTCGTGAAAACGGTTAGGTACCTAAAACTCCATGTAAGATTAAGTAAAGGAACACAGGAATGAACAATTGTCAGTTGTGGTTACAAGTTCAGCGACCTCGGGGTCGGACCTACACAACAGTATGATTAATTTATATTTATTAGGTATAGCAAAGCGTTTTAAAAGCTTAAACGTATGTTTTTAGCCTATAAATAGATATTGTAAGCTTGACTATGCTCTTTGTGACGAAGTAACAATTATCTATGGAAAGAAATTTTATTTCTTAGAAATAGTTTTTTGTACTAAAAAAGGTACTTCCAAGAAACGTTACAAGCTTGGTTTATAGTTAATAGCTGTTTTTTCAATATGTTGCGTCGGTAAAAAAATAAAGTAGCAAAATTAAAGTAAATTAAAGTAGCCAACCCACCTTTTGAAAGAACTATCCTTATAACGTAAATTTATAAGTGAAATTACCAATTTTTTCTAATGAACACACATTTCTAATATTAAATGGTTGCCCACTCTCATCTTAGAATTTGCTGTTTGTTCACTTTAAGAACAAAACTCAAGTCAAATAACAAAACTATTAGCCAACTCCCATCAAAATACTAAACTAAATATCAATCCCCCATTACTTGTCATTTACTATACAAACAGCCCTATACCGCCTATAATGCGCGCCATTAAAATCTTATGCTATTGCGCACACTAAGGAGCCTATTATTCTTCAGGCAAACAACATAACTCAGCAATTTGGTGCAAAACCATTATTTGAGAACATTTCACAAAAGTTTGGTGGTGGTAACCGCTATGGTCTTATCGGCGCAAATGGCTGCGGTAAATCAACCTTGATGAAAATTTTAGGTGGTGATTTAGAGCAAACGTCTGGCAACGTAAACTTAGATCCAGGTGAGCGTTTAGGTAAGTTAAGCCAGGATCAATTTGCTTTTGAAAATTATAACGTAATCGACACTGTGATCATGGGTCATACCGAGTTATGGGAAATAAAAGAAGAACGTGACCGTATTTATGCTTTACCTGAAATGAGTGAAGCTGACGGCATGAAAGTTGGCGATTTAGAATCTGAATACGCTGAAATGGACGGCTACAGTGCAGAAAGTCGTGCCGGTGAATTGCTAATGGGTGTTGGTATTCCTGTTGAACAGCATTACGGTTTAATGAGCGAAATAGCACCGGGTTTTAAGTTACGTATATTGCTTGCTCAAGCCTTATTTTCAGATCCTGAAATTCTGTTACTCGATGAGCCTACCAACAACTTGGATATTCACACTATTCAATGGCTGGAAGAAACATTAAATGCGCGTGATTCAACCATGATTATTATCTCGCATGATAGACATTTTCTGAACAGTGTATGTACGCATATGGCTGATTTAGATTATGGTGAATTGCGTGTTTATCCGGGTAACTATGACGAATATATGCTGGCTGCAACACAAGCCCGTGCACGTTTATTATCTGACAACGCCAAGAAAAAAGCACAAATTGGCGAGTTGCAAGCTTTCGTTGCCCGTTTCTCTGCTAACGCGTCTAAAGCAAAACAAGCAACATCCCGTGCCAAGCGTATTGATAAAATTCAGTTAGAAGAAGTAAAAGCATCTAGCCGTTCCAATCCATTTATTCGCTTTGACCAAGAAAAGAAATTATTCCGTAATGCCCTAGTTATAGAAAAATTAAATAAAAGCTTTGGTGATGCCAAAGTTCTTAAAGATATTTCAGTGCTTGCTGAAGTTGGTGAACGTATCGCTGTAATTGGTGAAAACGGTATTGGTAAAACAACCTTGTTACGCACTTTAATGGGTGAAGTTGGCTATGAACCTACCTCAGGCGAATTCAACTGGTCAGAAAACGTTAATATTGGATATTACGCACAAGATCATGCTCACGAATTTGAAAACGACATGACCTTATTTGATTGGATGAGCCAATGGCGTAAACCAAGTGATGACGAACAAGCAGTTCGTGGGTATTTAGGGCGTCTATTATTCTCTGCTGATGATATTGATAAATCAGTTAAGATACTTTCCGGTGGTGAACAAGGTCGTATGCTTTTTGGTAAGCTTATGATGCAAAAACCAAATATCCTGATAATGGATGAACCAACTAACCACATGGATATGGAATCAATTGAATCCTTGAACATGGCGTTAGAGCAGTACGAAGGCACTTTGGTATTTGTTAGTCATGACCGTGAATTTGTTTCTACTTTGGCAACCCGAGTTATTGAGCTGACAAAAGACGGTTATATCGATTTTGCCGGTACTTATGACGAGTATTTGGCTAGCCAATCCTAACTTTAAATTGTTCTTAATTGTAGTCGTTGTTTGCCTTAACTATCAGGGTAAACATTGGCTAGCCTAACCTTTAATAACTAAGGATCTCCCTTGCTAAGTTATCGCCACGCCTTTCATGCCGGAAATTTCGCTGACGTTCTAAAACATAGTGTGTTAACACTGGTCTTAGAATACATGACCCGTAAAGATAAAGGATTTACTTACATCGACAGTCATTCGGGTGCTGGCATGTATCAATTAGCCGATGAATACGCGCAAAAAACCGGTGAATATAAAGACGGTATTGCAAAAATAATCAATGCAGATGATTTACCTGAAGCTCTTGAGTTTTATCATCGGTTAATCTTATCGCTAAACTCTTTATCACAAAACTCTTTATCAATGAACCCTGCTGATTTGTCTCTTTACCCAGGTTCACCCGGAATTGCTAAAGAAATACTGCGACGTCAAGACAGTGCTCATTTATTTGAATTACATTCTACAGACCATGTTTTACTAACAGAATTTTGTCAACGGTGGCGTAAAGTGTTTGTAAAACAAAGTGATGGTTATCAAGGCGTATTATCTTTGATTCCACCACCAAGCAGACGGGGTGTAGTGTTAATAGATCCTCCGTATGAGTTGAAAGAAGATTATCAAAAAGCCGTTAAAACAATCATTAAAGCTTACGGTAAATTTTCAACAGGCACGTATATTCTTTGGTATCCCGTAGTTAAACGGTCTTTTGTTGATGGAATGAAAAGCAATTTTATCAATAGCGAAGTGAAAAATTTACTTCAAGTTGAATTGTGCCTGCAAACTGACACTGAAGAATATGGCATGACGGGTACTGGATTATTTATTGTAAATCCGCCCTGGCAATTAAAGAGTCAACTTGAGAGTATATTACCTTATTTGCAAGAAAAACTGGGTAATAACGAGACTAGTTATAGCCTTGACCAATTAATAGAAGAATAGTTACTGTAGGATCCTGAGAGTTATTTTCACCTTTTAATTGAAAATAACTCTTACAGGGTTAAATTCACTAAAATCCTATTAAAAACAAAAAGATTATTTGATCTCATTTTCAATAATGATAATTTCAGACTCACCAATATTTTTAACATTATGAGTGCCGGCGGGCAAATACAATATCTTTCCGTCGGGTACATTCAATATTGTTGCTTGTTTATCTTTGGTTTCAGGGATCAGTTTTAATTTACCACCCTTTACAAAATATACCGTTCGGTTTGGGTGTTTATGAGTATGCATTCCTGATTCAGAGCCCGGCGGATAAACTAAACGCACCACTTCAACTTTTTCATTATCTAAAATAACTTCCCTTGATCCCAACTTAACGTCGGCAAAACTTAAAGGTGCAAAAGCCACTGCTGATACAAACAAAATTTTTAACATTTTCATTTTTATTTTTTTTCATCCTGAATTGTTTTTATTCAACCGTTTATGTTATTTGTTTTGTTGATGGGTTACGCCTCAGCCTAACCCATCTTTCCCGAATTCTAACGATAATATAACTACTCTATTTCATCAATGTCATTATTCTCGATTTGTTCGGGCGCTAACGTAGCCTTACGGCGCATTACCGGCATATCGCCGACATCTTTAGCAATATGAAAAGTTTTATTCTTAGGTTTATTTGATTTAGCTTTTTTATCGCTAGTCTTTTTGTTCGTTGTAACTTTAGCTGATTTAGCTTTCTTTGGTTTTTTAGGTTTTAAGCCTTTGAAACTCGCTTTAAGCCCTTCTACCTGATCAAATTCAAGCGACTGTTGTAAAAAGCCCTCAACATTTTTAAAGCTTATCCAATCTTTAGGGCCAACTAAAGAAATAGCATCACCTTTGCTGCCTGCCCTGCCCGTACGACCAATACGATGAACAAATTCTTCGGTGTGCTTGGGCATGTCAAAATTAATAACGTGGGAAACATTCACTAAATCTAATCCACGAGATGCCAGATCAGTAGTCACTAATATTTTTTGTTGTCCTTTACTGAAACCATCCATTATTTGATTACGCTGGCTTTGGTTTAATTCACCACTTAGCGCAACCGCACTAAGACCTTGTGCAGTTAACAGAGTAGCTAAACGTTCAGTATCAGATCTTGTCGCCGTAAAAATAATCATTTGCTGATATTTTTCATTTGCCAAAAAATGTTCGAGCAATGCTTGTTTGTGATCTAAATTATCACAAAGATAAAATCGTTTGGTGATATCTTTATGCTCGCTATGCGCGCTACCCACAGCGATACGCTTGGGTTTTTTTAGTAATGCTAACGCAAAGTCGTTCACTTGCGCATGATCAAGTGTTGCTGAAAACATTAATGTTTGACGTTTACGATGATCGGCTGCGTTATTAATTTGAGTTAATTGCTTCTCAAAACCAAGATCCAGCATTCGATCTGCTTCGTCTAAAATTAATAACTCTAACCCATTTAAGTAAAAATGCCCTTGAGATAAGTGATCAGCCAATCGGCCCGGCGTTGCAACTATAAAATGTGGGTCTTTCTCAAGTGTTTTTACTTGATCATTGAAGTTCTCACCACCCAGAATCAAAACAGCTTTAAATTGTGAATTCGTAGTGAATAAACGTAATTGAGTAAAAACTTGCTTAGCTAATTCTCTGGTTGGCATTAAAATAAGTACGCGAGGATCTCTTTTACTTAAAGGCCTATTTCTCATTAACCTTTGCATGGCAGGTAAGATAAATGCCAATGTTTTACCTGAGCCAGTTTTTGAAGAGGCGATTAAATCATGACCAAGCATCGCAACAGGGATCGCCTTGTGTTGTATTTCTGTTGGTGCTTCAAAACCTAAGTGTTCAATCATTGACATTAAACGCTTATCTAAACCAAAATCACTAAATTGCAAACTACTCTCCAAACTACTTTTATACGAAACAAATAATCAAAACAAAACATTTAAAAACGGGGCATTATACCTTGTTACAAAGATTATTAATCAATGTATTGTGCAAATAATTAAATAAAGGTAGAAGTAATACTTAACCTATTAATAATAAGAGAAAACCAATGAACTTAAGCAAAATGAAATGTGTTAAAAACACCATAATACTTATCTCTTTATTGGGCTCAGTTTTCACCTCAGTTCAAGCATTTTCAGCTGAAAATACACCTGTAACGCCAATTAATAATTTATTTGATGCAATGCGCGCTCACGATTCCGAAAAAATGTTAGCACAATTCAACAAAACGGCTGTATTAGAAAGAGCAACTGAAACAAATGAGATCACAAGATCAGATTATAAAAAATTTGCTAAATTTGTTGGTAAATCATCTAAACATTTCGATGAGAAAATATTTAATATTACCGTTAAGCAAAGCGGAAATTTAGCAAATGTTTGGACGCCTTTTGCTTTCTATCTGGATGAAAAATTAACCCACTGTGGTGTGAATAGCATTCAGCTTGTTAAAAAGAATGATGTCTGGAAAATTCAATATATTATAGATAACAAATTCCAGGGAGACTGCAAAAAATTTATCGAACAAGAAAAAGCTAAAGCAACAAAATAAATTTATAACAAATTCATCACATAAAAATCATCACACAAAAAAACCGCTAACATCTAAACATTAGCGGTGTTCTAATTTATTTTACCGAAAAATAATTAGCTATTTGCAATTCTCGCTTCAACAACTTCTAAAGCATGATCAATTCGAGCCAAAACTTTCTCTTTATCTAATAATGCTAAAGTTACATCCAATGAAGGTGAATTACCGCCACCAGTTGCAGCAACACGAAGCGGCATACCTACTTTACCCATACCTACTTCCAGTTCTTCAGCGGTATCATTAATTGCTGCATGAATAGGCTCTGGCGACCAATCAGTTAATGCCGCTAATTTAGCTTTAACTAAAATCAAAGGCTCTTTTACCACAGGACGTAAGTGCTTTTTAACCGCTTTAGCGTCTAATTCACTAAAATCTTCATAAAAATAACGGCTGATTTCTGCCATTTCTTTTAAGGTTTTAACACGGTCGGCTTGAATTTTAACTAACGCTTCTAAAGATGGACCATTTTCAGTATTTATACCTTGGTCAGCCATATGCCATTCTAAATATTTAGCAACATCACCAGGAGGCATGGTTTTCATGTAATGTTGATTAACCCAGATTAACTTGTCAGTATTGAAACCAGACGGCGCTCGGTTACAATCTTTTAAATCAAACAGGTTGATCATTTCTTCACGTGAAAAGATTTCCTGATCACCATGAGACCAACCTAAACGCACTAAATAATTCAATAATGCTTCAGGTAAAAAGCCATCATCACGATACTGCATAACACCAACAGCACCATGACGTTTTGACAAACGCTTGCCATCGTCACCCAGAATCATCGGAATATGTGCATATTCAGGTAAAGGTGCTCCCAGTGCATTTAAAATATTAATTTGACGAGGGGTATTGTTAACATGGTCATCACCACGCACTACATGAGTTACTTTCATATCCCAATCGTCAACAACAACCGTTAAGTTATAAGTTGGCGTACCATCAGAACGGGCAATAATTAAATCGTCCAGTTCATTATTTGAAATAACAATATCACCTTTAACCATGTCATGAATGGTTACATCACCATTTAATGGGTTTTTAAAACGAATAACAAAAGGTTTATCTTCAGGGTGATCTGTACGTTCTCTCCACAAACCGTTATAACGTTCTTTTTCACCTTTTTCCCGCGCTTCTTCACGCATAGCTTCCACTTCTTCTTGAGTAGAATAACAACGGTAGGCATTGCCAGACTCAAGCAATTGATCAATAACTTCTTTATAACGGTCAAAACGTTTTGTCTGATAATAAGGACCATGGGTCCATTCAAGATTCAACCAGTTCATTCCATCCATAATGGCATCAACAGATTCTTGTGTAGAACGTTCTAAATCGGTGTCTTCAATACGTAAAATAAAATCACCACCGTTCTTTTTAGCATATAGCCAACTATATAAAGCGGTACGGGCACCACCAACATGTAAATAACCTGTCGGACTAGGGGCAAATCGAGTAGTTAATGTCATAAAGATCTCACTGTCTAAACGCGAAGTATAATCATCATCACGTTTTTGCTAATTATAAGTTAATCAAGGAAAATTTTTGGCGCTATTTTATCAGGTCAATGCTATGAATTCACCTATTGCATAAAATAGTATTCATAAAGTTCACATTTCAACCAGAATGTTTGATTTTAAAGCAGTTCAGGACAAAAATAAAAAAATATTGAAAATATACTGCCTTTGGCTTGACAGCTTTTTCGATCTCCCTATAATACGCCACCACAGAGACGGACGATTAGCTCAGTTGGGAGAGCACCGCCCTTACAAGGCGGGGGTCACTGGTTCAAGCCCAGTATCGTCCACCACTTCTTATTCCATAAAGAAGCAAAACCATATGGACGATTAGCTCAGTTGGGAGAGCACCGCCCTTACAAGGCGGGGGTCACTGGTTCAAGCCCAGTATCGTCCACCA
>JABSOI010000145.1 GCA_013216015.1 Alteromonadaceae bacterium
TAATCTTGGTATGCGATCTTACTTCTGCGAAAATATTATAGATGAGTCGGTATAACGACAACCTCTGAGTATTCGTTGACGAAGTAAGAGCACCTTAATGTTCGATAATGTGAGTGTAAGCTTCGTAAGCTATATAATTATATTCGTAACACTAAGGCGCATACCACCTATAACTATATTACTACATAACATAAAAAAAGAATAAATCAGGTGGATTGAAGTACTACAAGTAGAATCAACGACCTATGCTCGGCCGCACACCCCACAGGTTTTTACCAGTTGAAATCCGGGGTAGTAGTTTTCTTAGTTGCTATGGCTTCCTTAACACTCGCTTCGTCTGTTAAGCGCTCATCCACACCAGGGTGGTACATGGATAATGTGTCTGTATACTGTGGTTGTATATCAACTTCTATGAGGTGGCCTGATTTTAGTGCATTCTCCGTAGTTTGATTTTTTTTCTTGTTAATGTTAGCTACATCGCCGTTATAGAACCCATAATACTTACGCATTTCGTTCACGCGGCGGTTGAGCAAGAAGGTGGCAGGTGGCGAACGTAGTGGGTTTGACCTTTTCTCTATTTTGGCTACAATTTTGTTTAGCCGTAACGACAAGACCTTGCTCTCTTTAGGTAGAGCATCTAATAGTATATCGCTCGGGTCGTTGTTCATGACACCACCGTCGATGTATAGTCCGCCGTCGATCTCTACCGGACTGAATACGCCGGGAAATGCGCCGCTGGCCGCACTTGCCTTGATTATGCTAACATGATCGCTGCTCGGCTCGCGGCTACTAAATACACGGAGTTCTGCGCGGTGGAGCCCCGTAGCATTCTCTTGTTTTGTTTTTTTAATCTTTGTAGCGGTGACTAACAAATGTTTTTCTCGGTTGGTTTTCAAATCGACGTCTTTTGAGCGATCAAGTGTTGTTATGAGGTCGCGTTTCATTCCGAATGTGTAGTTGGCTCCAACGTTAGCGATGACCTCATCATATAGGTTAGCCATTTCAGTCGCTACTTGTATTTCGGTAGTGGTCTTCCCGATTAAGGTTCTCGCGACTTCGTCTTCGGCTTCCCCGTTCAGGGAAGGGTTCTGATTTTTGCGTTGCGGCAATGACGATATGTAATCGTAGGCCTTGTTGATAGTTGTTTGGTAGTATTTTTGACTGTTGTTGTATTTTATCGATTGCCGGCTTGCGGTAGTTTTTACAACGTTGCTGAGTGCTGTTTGTATTGCGTCCGTAGTACTTACGGTCTCTTGTGATTTTGGCACCGATGTAGTCATCGCCTCAAATAATGTTTTATTGTTGTATTTGATGGCTGTTTGTTGCGTCACCATGCCTCGCATCGGTTTATTTGTTTCCTTTGATATGTCTTCAGCAGTCATCCCTAAAGCAACCATCGCTGCAGTAAGCGCCCCAGCTGAGCTACCAGCTACCGTGCTGTAGTTCTCCAAGTTTAGTTCTTTAAGCGCTGTACCATATGCTACGCCTTTAGCACCGCCGCCTTCTAGCGATAGCCCTTGTGTTACGTCTTTCTCTATTTGTTTCATATATTCCTCGCGTCAATAACTAGCAAAATAAGTAATAAGTTGGGATATCCATCATTTGATTTAACCAAAGAGAAAACATAAGACCCTCTGGGGTCAGCTCTCGTTTCCTGCAGCCCTCATTTCTTGCAAAGCGCTCCCCCTCTATCCCCCCACCGTTAACTTCGCCGACACATCGCTGACTTTTAAAACATTACCGTAAGCATCTTGCACTGCATATTTTTCAAGCAAACACGGGGTATTGCTAATCAGTTTGGTATCTGGTTTTGGTTGCAACTTAATGTTGCACGTAACGGGTGCAATCGCATGGGTGGTCTGCCTGCTACTGCACCGATCATATAGATTAAGGACACATCGGCTGCCAATAGGGCCGGGCCTTTTTCTGTGGTTATCTTAGGAGCAGGCTCGGTTAATGGGCCCACTAAAATTGACCAGGCACCTGATTGGTTGGTATCAGCAGGGAGTTTCGCCTGCGATAAATGCAGTAGCCATATATTTAGGCATAACCTGTTAGGTTTTTGAATTAATATTAAGTGGATGCTCATGTTTAACCTCCACTCAATTATGGCGACTCCCCAGTAAGCACATAGCTCTTTAACTATCGATATTGACCTGGAGTAAAGTGTTGAAGCCGTTAAATAACAGGGTATATATTATGCACCTTGTACTCACCAAAGTTTAATCGTTTTCTAAGTTGCGAACCCGCGCTTCCAGAGACTGAATTCTATAGTCCAATTTCACTGAGAGTAATAAAGATGCCACCCACCCTAAAAAAAATGTAAGTCAAAAAAATTATATGCGACCAAAAGACTCAAAGTCATCAGACCAATTGATCAAACAAAAAAACCAATCAACCCAAACAACAATAAACCCCATCAACCCCAAACAACTCCTCAAACTCCCGAGCCATATCACTCATAGCCCCCTGAGCCACCACATCCTCAAGACAAATCTCAACCCCACTCCTAACCCAAACCAACCACCGTTTAACATACCCAGCAATATCCCCAAAAGAGACACCCTGCTCATAAAGCTGCCGAACCTTGCCAAAATGATTAGCCCAAGTTTTCCAGGCTATTCCAAGCCCCTTAACCTTAAGATCCCCTATCCGGTATCCAAGAAAATCAAAACCGTCATCTTTAATCCTCCCAATATAAGTTTTAAAGGGGTGCACCGTTTGCTTAACCCCATCCAACACTTCATACATCAACCGCACAACCGTACGCAACTGATGACGAGTTTTACATAAAATCAGCCAGTCATCCATAAAACGGTAATACCGCAAACCATGCCGCTCACAATAATCACCAATTTTGTCATCCATAACCTTCAAATAAACCGCCCCCAACAAAGGAGACAACGGATTACCTTGATTAATACCCACATCAGCCAAAAACAACTCACCATTAACATCATCAAGGTGCGATAACATACGTTCAATAAGGCTCAATACTGATTGCTCAGGAATCAATTCACCAAGTTGCTTCAATAAAATTTGATGATTAATCGTTGCATAATAGCTATTAACATCAGACCGGCAAACAAACTGATAGTCATCAACCTGCTGTTTGATATCCATCACACAGCCTTTAATGCCACCGTTCCCGGTAAGGTGATAACAATGCTCACTGAGTTGTGGTGGTGTTGCAGTATTAAAGTACTCAGTTAACACCAACGACATTGCCTTAAGCACTAAAGCGTCTTGCGCACACCAAACTCCGACAGATTTATCCTCAACTTTATACGCCTTACAAGGCGAGAAGTGATAATTACCACTGAGTAATTGTTGCTGAATTTGCGCTTTAACTGTTTGCCAATGAAAGCGTAAGTGCCACACATCGTTATTGTGATGGCTGTCTTTACGGGCTTTACACAACCATTGAAAGGCTTGTTCAATGATATTGTCGGAAGCAATTTTATTTAGCATTTATTGCCATGGTTAGATCCTCTTGCCAACTGGAATTTTTATTTACACTAACAAGTGTGATTTTTCTTTACGGTTATTGTTCAAAACCAGTTACTCAACACTCCATTTTTCCAAACAACCGACTCAAAGCATCATCAGGTGACATCAACCTGTCTTTCGATATATCCCGTTCAGCCAAATCCACTAACTTAAGTAAAGCAATAGTTTTACCGTCTATTTTTACTGCATATTCCTTTACTTCATATTCCTTTACTTCATATGGTTTTGAATAATTCAATGTTTGTAATAATGTTTCAGTATTAATATTCTGTTTTTTCATAGCAATAATCCAGAAGTCAATATTTCACAAAAGCATAATAACTTGACCACCACTAAACAAATCATTTCAATGAATCTATCAACTTTATTTTACCCATCCCGATTCAACCGAATCTGCGCACAAATTCTACCCTTCACCTCTTCATCAAGCTCACCAACAAGCGACATACAATAAAACAACTCCTGATGCTCTTCTTGTTCAAAGCCTTGCCCTTCCTTCCCATCTAGCTCAGGATCTTTTGCACAAACAAAATCCAACAACTCAAACCCAACTTTTTCTAACACATGAACAGAGCATGTATTAAACGACCAAACAGAAGTCACCAAATAATCAAGTAACCCTTGTGTAGCCATAGCTTTAGCCTGTTCAATACACAATAACGCCGCCTGCTGACCAAAGCCCATGTTTTGATAATCGGTGCCTGTCCAGAAGGAGAAATAGGCTTGTTTATGTGAAGTGTCAGGTATTAAACTCTGTAGCTGTTTTTCAGTGTTCCGATCTTGTTCTGGCTCTTGTTCTGACGCTTGTTGCAGCTCTGGTATAAGCTCTTTCCAAAGCTCTAAACTGGTACAACCCACAAAACCTAATTCCTGATGCACCACCGCATAACTTGCTCTTTTTTTATCTGCCTGCCAGCGCTGAATAGCCGTTTCGACCTGAGTAGAAGTGTTTAATATATAACCTCGCGATAGAGCAGCAATGTTTGGATCACGATATTGCAAACAAAATTCACCTACATGGTGCATGTCTAATGGTTTGAGGATTAGCGATTGTAGGGCTAATAGCATTTTACTTAGGTTCAAATCAGTCTCTGGTAGTACTCCATCTTTTTGCGTGCTGCCATTTTGCACGCTGTCATTATCCGAACTAAACCATTTCAGTTCTTCACAGTATTTTTTATAACCAGAAATATCATCGGATAACAAATTGACCCGAGAGTCATCAGGACTCAAGGTTAACGTTAACTCAGCAATAGTTAACGCCAGTTCTTCATCACCACACGCAAAGCATACCAACGCCAAATTATGACAAATGGCTGTACTTTCACCGTACCAGTGTAAACAACTAAAAAAACAGACCTTGGCCAGTGACCAGTGACTAAGATCTATCGCCAGTAAGCCCAGTTTAAAAGAAAATTCATCCGATTCACACCTTTCTGCTATTGGTACGTAGTTTTGCCATACTTGTGTTAAAACATCACACCAAATTAAACGGGCATTTATTTTCACCCCTTGTTTTAATAAACGCGGTAAAAAAAGTTCGAGTAACTGGGGATCATAGCTACTGCTTCGCAGATAACTCAATATTTGTTCTTCGGTTAATACATTTACTGCGCCTTGCAAACATTTGTTCGTCACTGAATTATCGGCAGGATTTTGATTAACCAAATATTGCTCCGTTGCCTGCATGAACATTGTAAAATCGCGTTGTTTGGGATCGATAATAGACACGTTAAAGGCTACGCCATTTTGCTGGTGCTTGATGGTTCTGCTCAGGCCTGTGCTCTGCGATCCTGCTATTTCCTGTACGGCCCATTGCTGTAACGTTAAAAAATCTACCGGCCAGAAAATCTGTTTATTATGGTTCGTTGTTGGTAGTGCTAACTCTCGTAAATCAACGACGGTTCGTTGTTCGGTATTATTAATGCTGCTGTTAAGTGGTAGGTTATTTACCTTATTGGTGCTTAACTGGTTTCTTTGCAGGGCTGAAAGCTCGGTCGGACCAAAATCAGCCGTGAGTAACATTAACCCTTGTGGGTGTTGTTGCTGTAATTTGGTTAAACTCGCTATTGCCGCTGTCGGTATTAATAAGGGTTGATGAAATAACTGTGCTGAATAATCAATTAGTTGTTGTTTTAATAAAGGCTGTACCGATTCATTTTGTTGAACTAACCAGTCGTCTAGGTTAGTTATTTTGTTCCAGCGGTAGTGCCAGGGGTTTGTTGAGTCTGGTTGTTCTGGCGCTGTTTGTTCTGGTTCTGTTTTTTCGGGTTCTTTTCGTTGTGGATCTGTATTGATATTTTCATCACTAATAGAATTAACAACAAGCTCTGCCAGATATAATTGACCATAATGTAAATAGAATAGCGTTTGTGGTAAACGACTGAAAAAATGATTCGCTATAACAATTAACGGATTTTTTGAGTTTGTATTTTCGGGCTGTTCTTCAGGCTTGTTGTTTTCTGTTTGATTATTTTCAGCTGCATTATTTTCAACTGCATTGCTTTCAGCTGTGTTGCTTTCATCTGCATAGTTTTCAGTTTTGTCGTCCACAAGTTCATTGGAATAAGGACTCGCTGGTTCAAATGACCGGTAATCAATAATGTCGGCTGTTTCAGAATCAGTCTCCTTATTTTCAGAACTGTTTTCACAACCATTTGCGCTAAAAAAACAACTATCAGCATCAATCACTCTAGCTTTGCCAGCATTTAAAAATGGCTGTAAATAAGGATGCTGTTTAATAAATTGGCGATTCTTTTCACTACTATCGCTGATCAAGTAACACAGTTTAAGATCGTCTAAACCATATTCAATTAATAAGCTTTCCAGTCGTTTTAATACCAAAATGGCAAATCTGCCACAGCCTGCTCCCAGCTCTAACAAATACACGGGCTGATTGCTATTGATAGCACCATTGTACAAACCGTCTAATAAATATTTCACCAATATTTGACAATAACTGTTTACCATTGCTGGTGATTGAGCCACTGAAGATTGAACCAACTTATTACTGATTAAATCTTGTTGCCACAGTTTTGGTCCCATTTGCTGATAGTATTCCAGCTGTTGTTGCCAGAAGGGTGCTGCTGAAAATGGTACAAAGGTTTGGGTATCAACATTTTTATCGCTGCTTGTATCAGTATCGGTATCACTAGCGAAACCAGCACTGTCACTTGCCATAGCTTCTAACTGTGCCACTTGTAATGTTATTGCTTGGTTTGCATCGAACAACTGGGCATTTACTGGTGCGGCATTGCTGGCTGATGACGGATTATGTGCGTCACTTTGTAGCGAACTAAATAATGGGTTCATAGTTATTTTGTCAAATTAGTTGTGATGGGTTACGCCGGAGGCTAACCCATCCTACGGTGAGGATTTATAGTTTGTTGATTAGTGGTAGTTTTACGGGCAAGGGGCTATATTTCCAAGACCATTTACATACAAAACCAAGGTGCTCTAACACCACCTGTGTACGCCACAGCTAACCCTAGGTTGATTATATAGCGGCCATAATTAACTGTCGCTTGATCTGGCTGTTGTGCAAACCACAGTTCTCCATTGACATGTCCGGCGTATTTGGTTTTACTCGGGTCGATGTTTTTAACGGTTAAGGTTTTACTGTTTTCCAGTATTTTACGGGCAATTATGGTTGCAGCCCTACCATTAGTTACTTCACATTGAGTAATTCTAACGCCATTTTTCACACCCCTACGCGATTCTGGTGCGTCAATGCCGGTAATGCGTAAGTTTATTTCTTTGAAAAGTCCAGGGTATAATTCCAGACGTAATTTTATGGTGTCTGCGTCGATCACTTTAATCAACTGAGCTTTATAAATGTTGGGTAAGGGGGTTGCCTGGCTTGACGCTAACATGCTGATAATAATAAAAACGACGATATTTAAAAAATGAAATAATTTCATAAGGAATTCTCTTTACTTTAAATATAAGAACATATTTCGGTGATCTGGTTATGATTAATAAGAGTTGTTTTTCTTAGATAAATTTTAATGCAATTAAAGGTGCTACAATTAAAGGCAATTATGAATTAAGGTGCCACCCACCTTTAATTAAGGTGCCACCCACCTTTAAAAAAATGCTTGGTTTGCATCGAACAACTGGGCATTTACTGGTGCGGCATTGCTGGCTGATGACGGATTATGTGCGTCACTTTGTAGCGAACTAAATAATGGGTTCATAGTTATTTTGTCAAATTAGTTGTGATGGGTTACGCCGGAGGCTAACCCATCCTACGGTTAGGATTTATAGTTTGTTGATTAGTGGTAGTTTTACGGGCAAGGGGCTATATTTCCAAGACCATTTACATACAAGGCCAAGGTGCTCTGGCGCCACCGGTGTATTTTACTGCAAATCCCTGCTTCACTATATAACTAGCAAAGTTAATTAACGTTGCGTCTTTACCTTGCTGCAGAGCAAACCACAATTCACCGGTGATTCGTCCGACGTATTTAGTTTTACTCCGGTCGATATTTTTAACAATAAGAGAATTACTTTTTGCCAGTATTTTGCGGGCAACTTCAGTTGCAGCTTTACCCTGAGTTACTTCACATTCGGTAATTTGAACACCACTTTTTTTACCACGGCGCGATTCTGGTGCGTCAATGCCGGCAATGCGTAAATTTACTTCTTTAAAAAGTCCGGGGTATAACTCTAGGCGTAGTTTAATGGTGTCGGCGTCTATTACTCTGATCAGCTGGGCTTTATATGTATTTGGTAGTGACGTTGCATGGGTTGATGTTAATGTACTGATGGTTAACAAAGCTGTGATAAATGCAAAATGAAATAATTTCATAAGGGGTTCCGTTTATTTGTTTTTACTTCCAGAAAAAAAGATGCTCGCTGGTTGTTTTTAAGATGCCATTTATAATCAAACAACCGCACGATAATTCATCTTTATACCCGTGGTCATTCAAAATGCAGGGATTTAATGAGCAATTAAAAATTGCAGCTGCAAGGCACTCATTTGAATACATAGTTGTTCTATAGCGAAAATGAGTAACGCAGCAGATGCATTTTTAAACTCAATAAAACCTGCATTTTGAATGATTACGGGTATATTACATGCCAATATAAAACAACCTTGTTACTTCATCTTGCGTTACAGGACTAAGCATAAAATAACGGTGGGTGGCACCTTAAAAAAATAACGGTGGGTGGCACCTTAAAAAATATTAAAAAAATAACGGTGGGTGGCACCTTAAAAAATACTAGCGTTGCACGGGTTAAGCCGAGGAAGATAGCAATGCCACAGCTTTATATTGTGCTATAAAATGCAGTTATAACAAGCATATTAAATCCTTAACGTACGTTTTGGTACCGTTGGGCTTCAAACCCCTACCCGAACACTCGGCAGCAAGCTACCGAGTGTTTTTATTCGACTTACTAGTTGCGGAACCCAATATACCTGTTAAACGATCAATCTATCAAAACTATAACCACTATCAGTTGGTGCGCCACTGCCACCATAACTACTATATCCCCAAGCGGTAATCGAGCCATCAGCTTTCAGGGCTGCAAAAGCATAATAAGTAGAGTAAAGCTGGGTATAACCACTGTCTGTCGGTGCGCCACTACCACCATAACGACTATCTCCCCAAGCGGTAATCGAGCCATCAGCTTTCAGGGCTGCAAAAGCATAATAAGTAGAGTAAAGCTGGGTATAACCACTGTCTGTCGGTGCGCCACTACCACCATAACGACTATCTCCCCAAGCGGTAATCGAGCCATCAGCTTTCAGGGCTGCAAAAGCATAATAAGTAGAGTAAAGCTGGGTATAACCACTGTCTGTCGGTGCGCCACTACCACCATAACGACTATCTCCCCAAGCGGTAATCGAGCCATCAGCTTTCAGGGCTGCAAAAGCATAATAAGTAGAGTAAAGCTGGGTATAACCAC
>JABSOI010000146.1 GCA_013216015.1 Alteromonadaceae bacterium
TTAGAGAAGGTGACAAAAGCCGCTGGATATAACGATGCCAGCTGACTATCTATTGCCACCACTTTATGAGTACTTACCAAAGCCACACTTAACGGGTACATAGCCATACAATTGCTATAACTACCGTTATAGTTTTCGGGAAGCGCGATATTAAATCAACTAACAGCTCTGAATAAATTTTAACAACCGGCCCTTCAACTATTTAACGTCAAGTAAATCACCAAGATGTCTTTGGAATGATCTTTGATAAATGTTTAATATTTATTGGATTATTATGGAATATTTACTAGGCTGAATTATGTAGGTAGTTTAAATGGAGAGATGTTCGCCTGATTCTGAGTTGTTCTTCTGGTTTTAAAATGTCAATTAATTTGATTTTAATGGAACGATACGTAATCTTTTGTGTTTTGGTTTTAATTTTAACCTGATCCCCAGTTATATGACCCCCAGTTACAACCCAGATTATAGGGTTGAAGCCTCCTA
Organism: Alteromonadaceae bacterium; assembly: GCA_013216015.1. Lineage (GTDB taxonomy): Bacteria > Pseudomonadota > Gammaproteobacteria > Enterobacterales > Alteromonadaceae > JABSOI01. Next base: position 484 of record JABSOI010000146.1, read on the forward strand.
GCCTATTGTTATTAATCATCTATAATTTAAATTCTCTGAAAGGACTTTTTTTTCGCCATTTCGGTGAATACAATAAGGAGTTAATTCTATGCCACTTGCAATTCGATCCACCGTTGTTTTACCTGCCGTCGTCGGTATGGGGGCACCAACCTGCCATACGGCAACTTGGTTCTGGGCGGCCAAAGAAGCTCAGGCATTAGGTTTGTCTGCAGTTAAGGCAGACGCAGTCACCCTAGGCAATATAGGTGTGATGGTTCCGCAGGCTGCGATGCTAGCCTTGGTCGGCCCAGGCCGCTCAGCCAACTGGAATTTCGCCATAACAGCGGCTACACCACCAGTGGGCAGTGTGTTAATTTGGACTACCGGGGTAACGCACTCGGCCGTTGTTAGTGCTGTCAATGCTATTTCAGGCTATAATCAACCCGTGCAGTTCCCAGGGGTGGGGGTGGGCCACACTACAAATGCGCCTGCTGCACTTGCCGCCAACCAAAGAGTGTGTGTGGTAGTTTCAGAGGCAGCTATTGTTGCGCAAGCAGCGGCTTTGAATCTTTAACAGAGAAAAGTACTGGGTATTGTTATCGCACACTTGGATAACTTATAACACTCTGTTATTTATCAATTAAGTGCTGACAATAAACTGTTTGTTAATTACACAGCTAACAATAGCGTAGGCAAATTAATTTATGGTGTGACAAAAGAAAAAATATCTCCCAGGTGACATTTTTTGATTTCGAAATCAAAAATTGTCATGTTTGGAAACTGCAGAATTTTTGGGGGCAATAAACTGAGGGTATTAGACAAGCGACCCCTTATTCTCTTATTGTCTCATCACCTTTCTTCCTCAGCGCGGGGCTAACTAAAAACTACATTATTTCAATTTGTACAACATTAGTGTAAATATCGAATGTTTCCGTTGTTTAAAAGGTCGCGTTCTGCTGCAAACAAGAGATCAAGCTCTTTAGCTGCAATATAGGGCCAGTCAAAAAACTGTCGGGATAGTAATACCAATTGTACTAAGTAAGTGGTCACCCTCGATGGTCTAAATTTCCAATAGCTGCGTTGCCGACATGACAGCTCTTAGGCATCCATGCCTTCGCTGCATTAGTGCATCCATGCACTTCGATGTCGGTACTTAGGTTTTGCCTAGAGCAAAAAACCTGTGCTCTTGAAAATTTATCCTCATCGATCCCTGACCACTAACATAATACAATTGGTATAATGATAACAATTAGACTAATTTTGTTACGGGGCCTTTAAAATCAGCATAAGAAAGGAGCTATTGTTCTTTAGCTCCTTTTTATCGTTATCTTTAGCCTTTTGCAAGCTGATTTTTATCAAATAATACCTTTAAAAACTACCTCGCATGCCTATTTCAAAACCTCTAGCAGGCAAAGGAGCAATATTTTTTAAGAACGAAGTGTGCACTCGAGCTTCTTCATCGGTTAAGTTATTGGCTTTAACAAAGAGAACCAAGTCATCTCCGATGCCATCGAGATAATAATTAAAGTTCGCATCCAGCATAGTATACCCGTCAGTTTCGGTTTCATGCTCAGCAATATCATCTTGCTCAAAGTAACGAGTCACCGATAACTGAGCAGCATAGTTATTTCCTTGATAGTCAAACTGACCACCAACACGCATTGGCGGAATACGTGGTAAATTATCGCCACCATCTAACTTAGCTTTGATGTAATCGCTAAATAGAGAAATTTTAATCGCACTATTCCATTGGTAAATTACTTCCGCTTCGACACCGTACATTTCTACGTCGTGCTGCTGATAGTTATATACCGGTAAACCTTCTTCTTCATGTTCATCGAGATCATCGTGAACGCCTTCTAACTCATGCTCTTCTTCGTGACCATGTCCATCGTCAGCAAAGAGTCCAGTATTAACTTGATATAAATAATCGTCAATGTGATTGTAAAAAGCACCTAAAACAAAACCAAAGTCACCTTCAAATTTTCGCCAGGTAATATCAATATTGGTAGAAGTTTCTAACTCAACATCCTGATCACTTAAGTCAAAATGCACCTCTTCACCCTCTTGGTGTATTGTATATAAAGCACCAAACTCATAGCTATTGGTACCAATATGCGGACCATTTGAAAACAGCTCTGCGGCCGATGGCGCACGTTGCGAGTACGAAAATGAAAAACCTAGGTTATACCCGACTTGATAATCCCATACTAAACCTGCAGAAACACTTATTGGATTAAATGATTGCTTATCAAAAAAGTGTTCGTCTCCATGCTCATCATGCCCGTCATCTTCTTCGTCATGATGAAATTCCCCCGCTTCAACCTCTACCCGCTCAATCCGAGCACCTAATTGTAATAAGAGACTTTTAGATAAATGTTGTTCTTCTAACCAAGCAAAAGCATAAGAAGTCGTTTCTGATGCTGGAGTAAAAGCCTCAACTCCTATCGCTTCAAAGTCTGTATTTTTATAGTGGAAGGTCCATGCACCTTTCCAACCTGCATACTCTTGATGAAAAATATCAAATCGGGCTTCGATCATTTCATTGTTAAAAATAGTCCCCACTTCACCGTCTTCTATTTCTTTGTGTTGATAATCAGTGTAAGACATTTTACTTGATACTTTATTGATAGCCCCCTGAGAAAAAGTTAATTCACTGAGAAATTGAATACGATCTTGTTCCAAATCGCCATAAACATTTTCGTCATCTCGCTCATCATGGTCATCATGGTCATCATGGTCATCATGCTCATCTGCAAATAATTCGCCCGAATGTTCTTCTTCATGGCTGCCATGACTGTGTCCTGGAATACCATATTCTCGAGTCATTCGCCCAAATGAGAAACCAACAAAGCCATTATCTAACACATAACTCGTGCCAACCGTAAAACCTGACGATTTTGAGGCGCTGTTAAGTAACTTACCTTTGACGCCAGCTTCTTCTTCATGGTCGTCGTGATCATCGTGTTCTTCGTGTTCGTCATCATGGGTACTTGCAGATTCAGCATACCCCGGAATGTTATAATCATCCGACTCTCGCCAAAAGCCATCGACATGAAATGCTAATTGTCCTGAACTAGTGTTTAAGGCGAAAGACGCCTCGTCTTCATTGGCTACATCATTATGTTTAAGCATGTAATCAAAATTTTTATCTAAAGTTTCAGGCACCCGGTTGTCAACTACATTGACTACCCCACCAATTGCACCACTACCATAAAATAACGTTGATGGACCACGTAGAACTTCAATTTGTTGTGCCGTTGCTGTTTCAGAAGAGACAACATGATCGGGACCAATACGCGAAGCATCACCTGAATCTAACCCATTTTGAGTCACCATAACCCGTGGGCCGTCCATACCTCGAATAATAGGACTACTAGCAACCGGACCAAAATAGGTCGAATGTACTCCTACTTCATTTTTTAGTGTTTCGCCCAGGGTGGACGCTTGTTTTAACCGTAATTCGTCACTCGTAATGACATTAATCGGCGTTGCTGATTCAATATTTGACGAGTGTAAAGGTGTTGCATGAACATCGATGATCTCCATCACAGAACGAGACAAAACGAATTCAATATCATTAATGTTATGCGCTGATACTTGCATTTTTCGATTGTTATGAGAATACGCCTTTTTAGTAACATGCAACTCAATATTGCTTTGAGACATATTGCCTAAGGTAAACTCACCGTTGGCGTCAGTGATCGTATATTGTTTAGTATTAACAACAGATATTTTTGCGTTCGCTATCACATTTCCTTGATTGTCTTTGACAATACCTGAAAGATCCTGAGCATACGAATTTTGAGCAACAGCAAAAGTTGCAGCACAAGCGGCTGCAATTAATTTAATTTTCATTATTTTTCCACACTAAATTAGTTAAAACGATTTTTTAAAGATTGTTTTTAAATTCAGAGGAAAACAGGAGGGGCTCTTTGTAATGCAAAATAGAATCTATTTAAGGTTATATCAACAATAAAATCAAGCGATAATGGCTGACGATACTGCCCAACATTGACAGGAAATAGCTTAAGTTTAAGTGAAGGTGTATCAATGTTGTGTTGACACAAATTACAATCAAATTGTTCGATTGATATAACATCATTGGTAACTTCATGGCTATGGCTACCAAAAGAAAACAACAAAGACACGAGCAATAAAACACCCGTGTATAAGTGTCTTTTTGGCAATATTAGCTTCATTTAATCATTATAATGTTGGGTTAACTCAATAGTGTTATTCTATTTCATAACACTTCAAAATGACAGATAAAATTCTGCCCCATAACTTTTTAAGAATCAGTAAACTACAAAGATTATTCGCGTTAGCAACTATATGGCACAAATGTTAAGGCAAATGTTGTCAATTTACCCGAAGACCAAAACACTCGGCATTGCCTAATTAACTTCGGCCAAACTGGTTACGGAATATTTAGCGCGCCGACTATTATTGAAACCATGTTATCGTACAATTTAACGTAAAATAGCAGGTAGAACCACTGTGATTAACGAGAAGGGAAAAAGGGGTCAAGTAGTTTGTCTAGCAATACTTTCGATTAAACCGTCAATTTTTCATTTAACACTATTATTTTCATGAAGCTTTTTTGTACCGGATAAAAAGTATTATTAGACAAGCGACTTGATCCCTTATTTGACCTCTTGATAATTTCAAGCGGTGGACATTACTTTATCGATGTTAGATTAATCTTTCTTAGAGAAACAGCCTTCACTAGTTGAAATATTAAGGTCAAAACATAAGTCGAGTGTACCAAGAGACTTATTAATTACAGGAACCCACCCATCGCTCTCGCTAGGAGATTCAGCACCTTTCCAAAAATCAAATTGACTGAAAACAAATATCACGTCTCTACTATTGGGTTTGTACTGAGCCTCCCACTTACCTTCCTGCCGGATAATTAAATCACTATCAATATCTTTATATTCATGTGAAAATTTGCGAGATGAATACAAAGTAAGATGATTATATTCATGGTCAGTATCAGTACTATAAGAACCAACAAGTTCAGCTTCAGCCTTAACTTTATGAGCCATCTCATCAAATTTTGATTTAGAGTCGATAAATGGCTCATTAATAATAATTGATGCCACAATAGCTACAAAAGTAGCTATTAATATCATTCTTCTCTTATTAATATTTTGTATTAATTATACCTCTAATCTAGTTGTCACATACACCGTCTGTTGACAACGGGTATTGTCTTAACACCCCGAAAGTGATTTTGTCGGGATATTCCTCTGCATCAATAATCTGTAAGGTCCTAAGAATGTTGTAAGGAATTAGTTCCCCCAAGAGCCCACCAGCATTAGATGTTTTCAGAGTAGCTCACTTTTAGTAAGTTTCAAGCTAAGATGGAGACTAAAAAATACAATCTGGATTTTTTGCTTTGTAAAGATAATGAAAAAATAAAAGACTAATCAACTTTTGTGTCATCATAAATGTCATGAGTTGGAAAATCTTTATCTCCCACCTTTAGAAGGAAAACTTAAAACACTCCGTTATTTATCAATGAAGTGCTGATAATAAACTGATCATTCATTACCGGCAAACAATAGCGTACGCAGATAAAACCATGGAGTGACAAAAGAAAAATAACAATCAGGTGACAATTTTTGATTCCGAAATCAAAAATTGTAATGTTTGGAAACATCAGATTTTTCTGGGGGGCAATAAACTGTGGGGGTATTAAACTGGAATAGCTTTGTGCTACTCCAGTCTAATAGTGGCTCTTAGAAGTTGTATGACATACTTAAATACCAGTTGCCACCTTCATAGTTTGCAGCACTTCTACGAGGGTATTGCAGGCCTACACTTTGACGGTTGGCATGCGGAGTATCTACTTCATCAATGTAAGAATCCAAAACGTTAGAGAAGCCCATTGTGATGCGCGTGTCATCATTTAATTGATAACCTAATTCCGCATCAATATAAATGGTTCCGTCAATTTCAACACTTTGACTACCCGATTTAATACCACCGTTACCATCAGGTGTTCCAGCAATTGTGCCACGTTCATCATAGTGTGAGCCGTAGAAATTAGCACGAACCATCAAGTTCCAGTCATCTCCAATAGAGGTGTTGGTGGTTAATACAAATCTGTGATTAGGGAAGTTGTTTTCAATATCTTCAACAGTTGAAGATGTAACCGGACTCTTACCATTAACTTGTCTGACATTAGTCACTTCAATTTTGTTGTAGCCGTAGGCAAAGGCAACGTCTGTTGAAGTTCCACCGTTCCAGTCAAAGGTAGATGACAGTACTAAATCAATACCAGAATGTTCCACATCCAGTACGTTAGTGTAGAAAGAAACAGAATCAAATAAATCATTGTCTTTAACATCAATATTACCAGTACGGTAAATACGATCATCTACATCGATTGTATAAAAATCCAGAGTTAACGTGGTGTCATCACCAAAGCTAGATGCTACACCAACACTGAAGTTAGTTGACTCTTCTTCTTTTAATTCTTGACCACCTAGTGAAATGGCAAGATCAGAAGTGGCTGGAATTAAACCTTCCTCTTGCTGTTGACCAGTACCATCAAAAGTAGTGATGATACTACTGATATTGGCTTGACCTGGTGTTGGCGCATGGAAGCCTGTAGAAACGGCTGCACGCACAGATAAATCATCAGTAAGGCTATAGTTACCGGCAACTTTCCAGTTAGTTGTACCACCAAAGTCAGAGAAGTTTTCGTATCGTAAAGCGTACTGCATTAATAGCTCATCGTTTACGTCATGTTCGACATCAACATAAACAGCAAGGTTATCGCGAGAGAATGAACCTGCATTTTTTGCTTCAATACCGCGCATACCACTGACACCACCACTTGGATCGCCATTAGCATCAGAGTATGAATTCAGCTCACCCGCTATGCTGGTATAAGTTTCTTCTCGCCACTCAAAACCATATGCAATGTTAAAATCGTAGCCAACAGGCGTTGAAAAATCTGCATTGATATTAACTTCTTCTTGTTTGTAACCGCCGGTATTAAAGCCCATTTGCGGAATGTCTGAACTACCGGTTAAGCCTAAGCTTGGATTCACTGAATTATTTAAGAAGTAATTCAGCTCGTTAGAGCCTGTGCTTACGCTCAAGTCATAAGAAGTTTCACTGAATATTTCACCTTTTAGACCCACAATGGCGCTAAAATCTGTTTGGTCGCCATCAAGGAAAGGTGTGAAACCAACTTTAGATATATTACCTGTATAACCTAGATCAAGTAACGGCTGAATGGCTGAGTGAGCACTTTTTCCAATTGAAGAAATTTCTGGGTTACGGTAGAAAAAGCGGTAACGGCCAGAAGTGTCGGCGTAGCTAAAACGGCCATAAAGTTCGGTACCGTCATCAAATTGAAAACCCGTATTAGCAAACATGCGTAAGGCAGTGGTTTCAGGACGTCCCCACGTTTGAGTAAATGGCGCATCACCAAAAGGGGAGTCAGCACCAACGCCTGATACACCAGCATCAATTAATGCTTGTGCATCCGGGCGAATTACCCCGCGTGAAAGGGCATCGTTATCGACATATTCTACACTGAAGTTAAGAAAACCGTCTTCACCAAGGGCTAACCCTTTGTTGACGGCAAGCTTCATGCTTGACTCACCTTCGTAATGTTGACCATATTGTAATGTAACCAGACCACCTTCAGCTTCATCTTTAGTGACAAAGTTGATGACACCCGCGATGGCATCTGAGCCGTATTGAGAAGCAGCACCGTCACGAAGCACTTCTACACGCTTTAAGGCGATAACCGGGATCATACCTATATCGGGCGCATGGGCACCGTTACCGGCAGCAGGAGCGAAAAATTGCACTAAAGCTGAGCGATGACGACGTTTACCGTCAATTAACACCAAGGTTTGATCGGAAGCTGTACCACGTAATGACGTTGGACGAACAAAAGCACTACCATCACCCGTTGCCGGGGTTGCCGTATAACTGGGGATAAGGGCTTTCAAGTTATCTGTCATATCGGCAGTGCCGCCAACAGCATTTAGATCATCGGCTGAAATAAGATCGACCGGCACAGGTGAATCAGCTATGGAGCGTTGCTTCATGCTGCGTGAACCGATAACGGATATTTTTTCCACTTCATTAGTCGCTTGTGCTGGTTGTTGTGCCAAAGCAGTTTGATTGGCAGTTCCAAGAACTATTGGTACTAGAATTGTTCTCATTGTTTTATTTTTAATTTTCATGTTTATTTCCCATTTTATTTCCCCTTAATTTGGGGTTAGGTTTTGAACTTTGCATATCAATAAAATGTAACAAAACAAATTAATTTGTTAACAATATATGAATGCTTTTCTAATTAAAATAGAGTATTTGTAGAGCCTTATAACTTTTTATTCTGCAATAGTGTTATTTTTTGGAATAACCAGAATCCTAATGTAAGCTTTAGTATTTTAGTTGAATTATGAGTTTCGCCATCCTAAACACCTAATTTGCTGAAATCAATTATTTGCATGTAGTTTCAAATCAATATCCGAATAACATATGGAGTGTAATAAGCAAATGGGATATAGCAAGTTACTTGTTTCAACAATAGAGAATTAATTTATCAGTAAAGGTAAACCCCCAGCTATGCTGGGGCGACTCGCGAAGGTTTTACCCTACGTTCCGCATAATATTTTAAAAACCAATTAATTAATAAGTTACTGATTTTTAATTATTAGTAAAATAATTTGTAATTTTTAAAATTT
>JABSOI010000147.1 GCA_013216015.1 Alteromonadaceae bacterium
TATGTTGCTTATTTCACCTTTTTGATAAATATGAGAACTTATTTAAGCTCTCATTGCAACCATTCTGACAGAGGGGGTCTCTTGTATATTAACGTTTGTTAATCTTGACACATTATCACAGGCAATAAAAAGGCCTTACCAAAGGTAAGGCCGTAAATGCTCGCTTAAAGGTCTTGTTGAACAAGCTTCTTTTTAGTTATTTATTCACTAGCGCAGCCATTTTATAACAAACGTTTTTTTCTACTGCAACAACTTTAATAGAGCATAAACTCGACGAGTTTTTTCGTATAAAGGCTTTATTTAAGTGTCTTTAACGTAAGCTGCTGATTAGTAGATTATTTAAAAATCACCATTATAAAATATTAATTTTAAAATAATTTACTCTGTAGAATTGATTTCGGTCATAGATCCAATTGTTGGCTAATGCTAGAATGCACGACATTGAAGTTAAGAGGAATTTTTGGTGACAGAATTAAAAAACGACAACTATTTACGCGCATTATTACGTCAACCTGTAGATTACACCCCTGTTTGGATGATGAGACAAGCCGGGCGCTATTTACCTGAGTATAGAGCTGTACGTAAAGATGCAGGCGATTTTATGTCTGTTTGCCGTAATGCTGAATTGGCATGCGAAGTAACCATGCAGCCTTTGCGTCGTTTTCCATTGGATGCGGCTATTCTTTTTAGTGATATTTTAACAATTCCTGATGCAATGGGATTAGGCTTGTATTTTGAAACAGGTGAAGGTCCTAAGTTTGAACGTCCTATTACCTGTAAAGCAGACATTGATAAAATTGGACTGCCAGATCCTGAAGATGAATTAGGTTATGTGATGAATGCGGTTCGCACTATTCGTCGTGAACTTAAAGGTGAAGTGCCATTGATTGGCTTTTCCGGTAGTCCCTGGACACTGGCTACTTATATGATCGAGGGTGGTAGTTCAAAAGCATTTACCAAAATTAAAAAAATGATGTTTTCTGAGCCGCAAACATTACATTTATTATTAGACAAACTAGCTGATTCAGTGATCAGTTACTTAAATGCGCAAATTGCTGCTGGTGCTCAGTCTGTTATGGTTTTTGATACTTGGGGTGGCGTTTTATCACCTCGCGATTATAAAGATTTTTCTTTGCAATATATGGCTAAAATTGTTGATGGATTAACCCGTCATGCTGATGGTCGCCAAGTACCTGTTACTTTGTTTACTAAAAATGGTGGTATGTGGCTTGAAGATATAGCTGCAACAGGTTGTGATGCTGTCGGATTAGATTGGACTATTGATATTGAAACTGCTAAAGCGCGCGTGGGTGATAAAGTAGCTCTACAAGGCAATATGGATCCGTCAATGCTTTACGCGCCAACTGAGCGTATTGAGCAAGAAGTGGCAAAAATTTTGGCTGGCTTTGGTAAAGGTGGAACAGGACATGTGTTTAATTTAGGTCATGGTATTCATCCTGATGTTAATCCGGATCATGCGGGACACTTTATTGAGTCGGTTCATCGTTTAAGTAAACCGTATCATAGTTAATTGAAGTAAGTTGATGTTAATTCAGAATATAAAAAAGGAGCCTGGGCTCCTTTTTTATTTGGATATCGCATTCTGTCATCGTATGACTGAGAAAGAACAGCGGTTTGCCATTTTCAATTTAAGCCTTAATACGATAGTTAAAATAACCGATTTAAACCATTTAAAGCCGCAACTCTGAAAGCTTCAGCCATTGTCGGGTAGTTAAATGTTGTTTCAACAAAGTATTCAATGTTATTGCCCCCATTTTTTTGTTGCATAATGGCTTGACCGATATGAATAATTTCTGCGGCATTTTCGCCAAAACAATGAATGCCCAAAATTTCTTTACTTTCACGATGGAATAAAATTTTCAGTGAACCGACAAGGTTATTGGTAATTTGAGCCTTGGCCAGATGTTTGAACTGCGCTCTTCCTACTTCATATGGAATTTGTGCTTCGGTTAATTCCTGCTCCGTTTTTCCTACAGAACTAATTTCAGGAATAGTGTAAATACCTGTTGGAATATCGGTGATCAGTTTAGCTTTGCTCGCATTGTCTAATATCGCAAATGCGGCAATGCGGCCTTGGTCAAATGCTGCACTGGCTAAACTAGGATAACCGGTAACATCACCAACCGCATAAATATTGTCTATTTCAGTCTGGTAGAATTCATTAACTTTTAGTTGTCCTCTACCATCAGCTTTAAGTCCTGCTGCAGGTAAGTCAAGATCTGCTGTATTACCTGTTCTACCATTAGCATATAGTAAACAATCGGCTCGCATTTTTTTGCCAGACTCTAAATGAACAATTACGGCATCATCACTGGTCTCTACACGTTCAATTTGCTCTCCATGTCTGATCATTACTCCATTATTCCAAAAGTGATAACTTAAAGAATCTGACATTTCATCATCTAGAAAAGAAAGCAGTCGGTCACGAGTATTTATTAGATCTACTTTAACACCAAGGCCTCTGAAAATTGAGGCGTACTCACTGCCAATAACGCCTGCACCGTAAATAATTACGTGTCTAGGAGCATGCTCAAGTGATAAAATACTATCAGAATCATATACTCTGGAATGATTAAAATCGATATCGTCAGGACGGTATGGACGGGAACCTGTCGCTATTACTATTTTCTTTGCGGTGATTTTTTTGACTGAGTTGCTACTACGCAATACTCTAATTGTATGTTTATCAACGAACGAGGCTTCGCCATAAATATGTTCAACGCGATTACGGTTGTAAAAACCACTACGTAGTTGAACTTGTTTTTGGATAACAGCTGACGCATGGCTGAGAATGTCTTGAAAAGTAAGTTGTTTAACCCCTTCGCCGCTATTAAATAAAGGGTTGGAGTTATACTCGATCAACCGACTGACAGACTGACGTAAAGCTTTTGATGGAATAGTACCCCAATGAGTACAGCCTCCGCCAACTTGGTGATAACGTTCTATAATAGCCACTTTTTTATTTTGCTTGGCCAGATTCATCGCCGCCCCTTCGCCGCCTGGACCTGTGCCTATAATAATGACATCAAAATCGTATTGTTCAGTATCAGCTTTTTGGGATTGGGGTGCTTTTTGCTTCGGCTTTTTTGTTGATATCGGTTTATCCAAGGGAGTAGTCTCAAATCATACTAAAATATATTGGAAAAATTTTAACAGGATTTGAGTACAAGGTAACGGTTTTATCTTAATTAGATGAGTTTTTCAGTGAGTAAATGCCAACTGCGTCGTTGTTCAACTAAACATTGTTTTAATTCCTGGTAGTGTGACATTAATTCAGAAGCTTCCACATCGGCAATTAGTGCATCTCGTTTGGTTGCTATTAACTTCTTTTTCGTAGCATAGAACTCATTTACTCTAACGATTAAATTGTCATATTCATGTTGTAACTTTTCGAGCATTAATTCTGCGTCGGGATGATTTTTGAGTTTTTGCTGACTCCGTTGCAAGGTCATCATTAATTTTGCTTTTTCAATTTTATCTTCTGGGCTAACACGTAGCTTGGAAGTTAACTTTAAATATTCACAACCTTTAATCAGCCATTTTGTTGGATCAAATTGCCACCAACGAATACCATTTCTATAATCATTTTCAAACAGATGGTGATAGTTGTGATAACCCTCACCGAATGTAAAAAAGGCTAAAATACCGTTGTCACGGGCGGTATTTTTCTCAGTGTAAGTTTGTTTGCCCCAAATGTGAGCTAATGAATTTATGAAAAAAGTGGTGTGATGGCTTAAAACTAAACGTAAAAAGCCAAGTAATAATAAACTATTAATTACATTACCGTGCCATAAACCAAAAGCGATAGGTACACCGAAATTCATTGTTATAGTTAGGGCTAAGTAATATTTGTGTTGCCACATTACAATTGGGTCTTTTTGCAAATCTCTTACATTTTTATAATCGTGATAACCCTGAGAATGGTATTCTCTTAGCATCCAGCCAATATGTGAATACCAAAATCCCATTTTAGCTGAGTACGGATCGATCTCATTTTTATCTACGTGTTTGTGGTGAACTCTATGATCTGATGACCAGTGTAAAATACTATTCTGAAGAGCAAAAGCTCCCCCTATAGCAAATATAAAGCGGAGACTTGAATGGGCTTGGTAAGTTTTATGTGCCCATAATCTGTGATAACCAGTAGTAATTGACATGCCACAATAAATAAAGCATATAATTGCGGCAATAATTTCAGTGCTATCGAAGCCGTGAGTATAAGCGCGATAAGGTACTGCTATAGCGGCAATTAAAAATGTCATTAAAAAAATGATGACATTAAGCCAAATAATCCGGGGTTTGGTCATAAAAATTCCATATTGTTAATCATTTTATTAATATTTTTAAAATAATTTGAGTGTACATGTGTACGCTATAATATCTTTGCTGCTGCTCTAGTCAAGTAAATTGTATTATTTTTAGCTGGTAAGTGTTAGCTAAAGTAAAGTATTAGGCATAAAGGTAAGTGTTCAACTGGTAAAATTTTGTTATTTCAGTATCATATTTAATAAAAATATACCGTTAATTATTGAGGCTGTTTTTGTTATGACAGGGGTTCGCGCTTTACAAAAAGAGAAAACTCGACGTCAGTTGATTGACGCGGCGTTAGGGCAATTAAGTGCTGAAAGGAGTTTTTCAAGCCTTAGTTTACGAGAAGTCGCCAAAGAAGCTGGTTTAGCACCAACATCTTTTTATCGACATTTTTCTGATATGGATGAATTGGGTTTAACTTTAGTTGATGAAGCTGGATTGACATTACGTCAATTAATGCGACAAGCAAGACAGAGAATTGAAAAAGGTGGCTCAGTAATACAAATTTCTGTTGTTACATTTATGGAGTTTATTGAGAGTAACGGTAATATTTTTCGCTTATTATTACGGGAAAGATCAGGGACATCAGCTGAATTTCGAGCAGCCGTGAGTCGTGAAATTAGGTATTTTACTTTAGAATTGTGTGATTATTTACAACATGCCAATAAATTAACTGCTGAGGTGGCCTGTCTACAAGCCAATGCAGCTGTAACTATTGTGTTTAATGCAGGCGCTGAAGCGCTAGACATAGAAAAAAAAGAACGAGAGCAGTTAGCACAAGCTACCATTCAGCAATTGCGCTTTATTGCTCGTGGAGCCTCAGAGTTAAGCGCTCGGGTTAAAGGTTAAGGGCTAAGCAGCAAAACTCTGATGATCAATAGTCAAAACACAAGATAAGATAAAACTGATTTAACGCCGAGACAAGACCAAACCAACTTCAACATGGTGGGTATAAGGAAATTGGTCAAATAAAGCGAATTTATCAATTTTATGGGTTTTATTTAGTTGGTTTAAATTTTCTCTTAATGTTTCAGGATTACAGGAAATATAGATGATTTTTTTAAAACGACTTACTAATTCAGTACTGTCGGGATCTAGCCCTGAGCGCGGAGGATCAACCAGCACAGTATCGTAATTGTATTGAGTTAAATCAAAATCAGCTAAACGTCTAAACTTACGCTCACCGTTCATTGCCTGGCTGAATTCTTCACTAGACATGCGAACAATGTCGATATTGTTAATGTTATTTGCTGAAATATTGAATTGAGCTGACTTTACTGACGTTTTCGATATTTCAGTTCCCAATACTCGATCGAAATTTTGTGCTAGCGCAATGCTGAAGTTGCCATTACCACAATAAAGTTCAATTAAATCACCACCTGAATTAGTGGTTGCCTGTTGAGCCCAGAGCAACATTTTTTCATTCACTTTGCCATTTGGTTGAGTAAAACTATTTTCTACTTGTTGGTAAATAAACGTTTTCTCGCCAACAGTGAAAGACTCGGTAACATAATCTTTATCTAAAATTACTTTTTGTTTTTTTGCTCGACCAATAATATCTACTGGCGCTATGTTTGATAAGGTTTGTTTGAGTTTAGTGGCTTCATCTTCCCAATTTTCGTCTAATGGCTTGTGATAAAGCAAACTAATTAACAATTCTCCACTAAGTGTTGATAAAAAATCGACTTGAAACAGTTTTCTACGCAATAGCTCGTTATGTTGAATTCCACTTATTAGTGCAACCATGGCTTTATTAATAAGATCACTTGCAACAGGGAAGTGAGTTACACGAAACTTTTGTTTAGTTTCACTGTTAAACATGATGTAGTAAATATCATCGTCTTGATGCCAAACACGAAATTCAGCTCTTTGACGGTAGTTCAAAGGCTCGGAAGTGAAAATATCACAAACAGGCAGATTAAATTGTTCAAACAATTTACTGATACCTTCTTTTTTTTCAAGTAATTGTTGATCGTAATTTTTGGGATGAATATGGCTAAACATCAATATGCCTTGTTAGTTACTTGTATACCCAATGTGTATGGGTTTAATAAATGAGCGCCGATTTTAGCGCTCGTTAAAATTTTGTCTAGTACTGTATGAATATTTTAATTAATTGCTCAAGTTTTAACCAGATCTGTCGATGCAGTTTTAGAGGTAATAGTTTTAATGTAATTATTGAGATATCACCATGAAACAAATTGATAATCTATTGGGGTTAAGCCCCTCTTTTAAGCGTGATCACCAGAAGATGAGTGATCAAAAACAAGTTAGTTCACCTCCACACAATGATTTATCTAGATTGCGGGGTGATAATTTTTCACTAAACAATTTTTCACTAAATAATAGAACCGCTGTTGGTATGAAGTTGGTTTTTGAATCAATTTCTATCAGGTTTTCTTCAGCTTCTTCTATATTTAAGGATTTTAACCTGTTCGAACCAGGTCAAACTTATACAAGGGATAAAGGAATCGAAGACCAAAGCTTTTTTGATTATGAAAAAGTTGCTGAAAATGTAATGTCCTTTATTAGCTCCAGTGTTCAAGCAGCAAGGCAGCGAGGATCAAGCAATGATGAACTCGAGGAAATGATTGAACAGGCGCGTTTTGGCGTAAATCAAGGCATTGATGAGGCTATTGTTGCTCTTGGAGATTTACAATTGCTGGATGACGATTTAGCTGAAGGAATTGAAAAGAGTCGTGTCTTAATTGCTACAGGCATAGACAAATTATCTGATCAATTGGTTACACCTGAAAATTCCCCGTCTGCTTCAAACCAACTATCTCCGATTAGTCAAACTATTGAATACGCGAGTAGTAGTTATGCTGCGTCTTCGAGTAATAGTGACTTATCTATTACTACGGCTGATGGAGATCGCGTCACTATTTCATTTAGTGCGTTACAGGAGCGCTATGCAGGTGAGCAATACAATTATTATTCTGATGCTGACTCAACAGAATTTAATTATCAATCCAGTATATCTTCTTATAAAGAAGCAAATGTTTCTTTTAGTGTTGAAGGTGATTTAGACGATGGAGAAATAGAAGCAATTTCTGAACTGATAAACGATATCAAGAAAATTCAAAAAGCCTTTTTTAATGGCAATATAGAGAAAGCATACGAACAGGCCTTAAAATTAGGCTTTGATGATGAGCAACTTAATTCATTTAGTTTAGAACTACAGCAAACGCATATGAGCTATGTCAGCCAAACTTATAACGAAATAGCTCGTTATGATGATAGTGATAATGGCGAATTAGCGGCTTATGTTAAACCCATTATGGATTTTGTGGAACAATTTAGACAAGTTCAACAAAATGCAATTGAATTGTTGGCTCAGGATAAACAAGATCAGAGTAAGGGGGAATTTAACCAATTACTAGAATTAGTACTAAATGCAGAATATGGCAATAATGAACTATTATTGAATGAATTTACTCGATTTATAGAGAAATTAACCTAATAGTAAACTTGAATATTGATCTTTAACCGATATAGGTTATCCAGTTATCCTATATTTAATGTCTGAACAAAAAAAAACCCGCTAATGCGGGTTTTTACATTTATTTTGAAGCTTGTGCTATTTATACATTCTCGTCACTTCTCTCAGGACGGTCTTTAGCTTCACGTACTTTTAAAGTGCGCTGTTGGAACTCTGTATCATTTAATGCAGAAACAGCACTGTCGGCGTCACTGGCAGACATTTCGACAAATCCGAAACCTCGGCGTTTACCTGTGTGCTTGTCTTTCATCAAACGCACTGAATGAACGGTGCCTTGTTCAGAGAACAGCTCTCGAACAGCAGATTCATTTGCTCTATAAGGTAAGTTACCTACGTATAATGTTTTAACATTATCGTCGGCAGAGACATCATTATTATTAGCAGTTGAAGAGGCTTTACTAAGAAAAGTATTGATTAAAGGAGCTAATAAAGCACCAATAAATAAGCTTGCAGCAACATCTTTCGGGTCAGCTTGAAACATACTCGCTGTTAAAAAACCAATTACAGCAAGGACTATTGCTATGATAACTAACGTTAATATTTGGGGAAATTTCATAATTTATACCTGATTATTATTTTATAAAATCAAAAAAGTGCAAATATATGTTACTCACCTTTCATTAATGTGCAACTAGTAAGTGCAAATTTTATTCAATTTAATCAAATGAATAAATCAGTGAATATATTTATCTGTTATATAGGAGTAAATTATGAGAAATAGATAGCTTGCCCCTTTTACCGCAATAAGCCATATAAACCCTGGTCAAGGGACACCCAGAATCAGCAGTATGAGTCATTAATCTTCAACTTGTTTTATAAATGTTCACTGAAATAAATAAATGAACTTTTTATGAAAAAAGGGTTGACCAAAAGTTAAAAGTGTCTAGAATGCGCATCCAGTTCCAAGGGGTAACCCAAAGAACTGTTTTGATAAGTTTAGTCTTCTTAGAAGGCAATAAACAGTCAACTTAACGTTTACTTTCGATTGAAATTCGAAGTTCGAAAAACTTGAAAA
>JABSOI010000148.1 GCA_013216015.1 Alteromonadaceae bacterium
ACTATGCACCGCAGGCACGTCGAGCAGTTGTTGATCCCAATAAGCTAACTGACGTTCTAAAACTTCACCTGCCAGCCATTCACGCTGCCACCAGGCATAATCCACATATTGGACTTCAAGCGGAACCAGTGGATCCGGTTTATTCGCTAATATCACCTGATACTGGGCTGAAAATTCCTTCGAGACAATCTCCATCGACCAACCATCGGCAGCAATATGATGCAGGGTATAGAGCAAGATCCCTTCTTGTTTGTCATCATCGCCCGACAAATCGAGATAAGCACCTCGCAACATTAAATCACGACTGAGATCAAACACCTTTTGTTGTTCCTGGGTAATTAACGCTCTGGCCCGTACCGCCTGCTGCTCTGGCGCCAGACCGCTTAAATCATAACGTGTTAATGTAAAAACCACCTCTTCCTGAATGATTTGTATTGGCCCGTCTGCTCCTTCTGCAAAAACCGTTCTTAAGGGCTCGTGACGTTGCACAATGCGAGCAAAAGCTTGCTCGGCGGCATCGACGTTGAATGCTTCATTTATCGGTACCACCATCGGCATATTGTATTCCGGACTTCCCCCCTCCAAGCGATCAATAAACCACAAACGCTCTTGCGCAAAGGATAACGCCAGTTTATTCCCCTCTCGTTGAATTGGGGTTACCGCTTGTCTCAGCAATAAGCTGGAACCAGCGTCAATCTGCAATGCCAACTCGCGAATACTGGGCGAGCCAAAGACCGCTTTGATCGCGATCTCTTGCGCGAGTCGTGTCCTGATTTCCGCCACCAGACGCACAGCTAACAACGAGTGTCCGCCGATTTCAAAGAAGCTGGCCTTCACACTAATGGTCTCTGCATCCAGCTTGAGCAACTTGGCCCAAATAGTCACTAACACTTGCTCGGTTTCACTCATTGGTGCCTCATATTCACCCTGGAGCAACGTACCATCAGGTTCAGGCAATGCTTTCTTGTCTATTTTTCCATTAACCGTTAACGGCCATTTTTCGATAAAAACAAACGTTGATGGCACCATGTATTCCGGCAAGAGTGTCTGCAAAGCGGCTTTGATAGAAACGGCTTGTTCGCTTTCTGTTTCACTTGATTTTTCTTCTCGGACCACATAAGCAACCAGGCAATTATTACCCTGCCCATCTTCTCGGGCGACGACCAAAGCATCATTGACCCACTTGTGTTCAAGCAATGCATTTTCTATCTCTCCCAGTTCTATCCGGAAACCCCGTATTTTGATCTGGTGATCTATGCGTCCCATATATTCAATATTATCAAAACAGCCTGATGAGTCCGACATATAGCGGACTACATCACCCGTGCAATATAATCGCTCCCCCGGAACTTGACTATACGGATGCGGTACAAATTTCTCTGCCGTTAGCGCGGCTCTATTGAGGTATCCACGAGATAAACCCGCTCCTCCCAGATATAATTCTCCGACAACGCCCGATGGTGTGACTTCCCCCTGCAAACCAACAATATAGGCTTGGGTATTGGCTACTGGCCTTCCTATTGTTTCTAGGCCAGATAGGGCTCTCAAGGTAAAGGTCGAGTAGGTGGTGGTTTCTGATGGGCCATATAAATCATAAACACGCTTTACATTGCTTGTCTGATACAAATCATCCACCAATGACGACTTTAACGGCTCTCCCGCTAAATTTATCACCCGCACTGAACTAGGTAGCGTTCCTTCTTCAAGTAGTGCTTTAGCGGCAGAAGGCACGGTATTAATTAATGTGATACTGTCTCGTTGAGGCAAATCACCTAACGATAAAATTGAGTCGATTAGAATACATTGCGTACCACTAATTAACGGCAGAAATAATTCATAAACCGATAGGTCAAAGCACATAGAGGTGCTCGCCAACACGCCTTGCCTGTCGTCAATACTGAGTTCATTGGCAGACCAGGTTAGCAATGACACCACACTTGTGTGTTGAATGCCCACCCCTTTGGGCTTACCTGTACTGCCTGAAGTATAAATCACATACGCCAGATTTGACGAATGCAGTGCAACTGCCGGATTATGCGAAACAAACCTTTGTGATTGCCAATGATCAAACGTGTCATCATCAAAAAGTACACAATTGATGTCTCGTTCAATACCACTCTGCTCACTGATTAATGCCTTTAGTCCTAAAGACGTTTGCATCGCCGTGTCAGTTAATATTAACTGGATCCCACTGTCCTCAATCAGGTAACCTAACCTTTTCTTTGGATAGTTAGGATCAAGTGGTACATAAGCACCACCGGCTTTTAAAATTGCTAATAACCCTACAATCATATTGAGTGAGCGGTCCACACATATGCCTACTAACGTATCCGCTTTCACTCCTTTTTCAATCAGGTAATGCGCCAGTTGGTTCGACTGCTGATTCAATGCCTGATAACTCAGTTGCTGCTCTGAAAAAACAACCGCTATTGCTTCTGGACTGATCTCAACCTGTTGCTCAAACAATTCATGGATAAGCTTGTCTTCGGGGTAATTTGCTTGTGTGTCGTTCAGCACATGTGTGAGTTGGTGGATTTCTTTATCCGACAACATCATTAAATCTTTAAGCTGTGATTCAGGCGTTTCAACGATAGCAGCAAGCAGTCGCTGTAAATGTGCATTGAAGGTTTCAATATGGGCACGGGAAAATAGCGATACATCATATCCCCACGAC
This sequence comes from Alteromonadaceae bacterium, assembly GCA_013216015.1. Taxonomy (GTDB): domain Bacteria; phylum Pseudomonadota; class Gammaproteobacteria; order Enterobacterales; family Alteromonadaceae; genus JABSOI01. The sequence goes on from JABSOI010000148.1 coordinate 2,675, forward strand.
AAATAACCACCCGTGTCGGATAGCTTAGCATCTAATGTCAAATCAAATTTCGTGACAGTATCCGCTGAAAAGCGCACGCCCTCAGAATGACTACGGTCTTTAACACTGGCACTTGTATTCGCACTGGTATTGGTATTCATAATGAGCATAATTTGAAACAACGGAGAATGCTGAGTACTACGGGGCAGTTGACAGCGTTCAACCAGGCTATCAAAAGGCACATCCTGGTTTTCCTGGGCATCCAGATTCACAGCCTTCACATGATTAAGGTAATCGTGGAAGTTCTCATGGTTTGTGTTGGTTCTTAACACTAGGGTATTGATAAAGAAACCGATCAAGGGCTCAAGCTCACTCTGCATTCGATTCGCCATCGGGGTACCGATCACTATGTCATGGGTATTGCTATGCCTTGATAACACTAAAGCTAATGCGCCATGCAGTAACATAAACGGAGTGACTTCATACTGCCTTGCCAGGCGGATTAATCCCTGGCTTAATTCTGCGGAGAATGACTCACTGATCACTGCGCCAACATGGCTTTTCATCGACGGACGGGTAAAGTCCAGCGGCAGACTATGCACCGCAGGCACGTCGAGCAGTTGTTGATCCCAATAAGCTAACTGACGTTCTAAAACTTCACCTGCCAGCCATTCACGCTGCCACCAGGCATAATCCACATATTGGACTTCAAGCGGAACCAGTGGATCCGGTTTATTCGCTAATATCACCTGATACTGGGCTGAAAATTCCTTCGAGACAATCTCCATCGACCAACCATCGGCAGCAATATGATGCAGGGTATAGAGCAAGATCCCTTCTTGTTTGTCATCATCGCCCGACAAATCGAGATAAGCACCTCGCAACATTAAATCGCGACTGAGATCAAAAACCTTTTGTTGTTCCTGGGTAATTAACGCTCTGGCCCTAACAGCCTGCTGCTCTGGCGCCAAGGCGCTTAAATCGTAACAGGTCAATTTAAAAGTTACATGTTCCTGAATGATTTGTATTGGTCCTTCTTCTCCTTCCGCAAAAACCGTTCTTAAGGGTTCGTGGCGTTGCACAATACGGGCAAAAGCTTGTTCGGCAGCATCCAAGTTAAATGCTTCATTTATCGGTACCGCCATCGGAATATTGTATTCTGGACTGCCGCCCTCTAATCTGTCGATAAACCAAAGGCGTTGTTGGGCAAAAGATAAAGGAATAGGATCTGAACCACGTGGAAAAGGCTTGATCTCGGAACGTTTCCTACCCGGGGTTAAGAGATCACCATCACTTGAAGCTAAAAACGCTATTAACTGATCTTTGTTACTGCGTATAATTGAAATCAGCTCTGGACTCATACTGTTTTTGGATGCTCTGGTTTTTAACTTCCCGTCATCCAGATACACATGGATACCTGCCTCTGATAACTTGTTTATAATCGCTAACATTCCTACCACTCTATCTCTTCAATATTGTTTTCCGACTCAGATGACAACTTAGCCAATACAGCCTCTCGTTTAATTACACTCTCAATCAGAAAACTGAGCGCTTTTATGTCCGAGCGTTCAAAGACCCCTTTAATGGTTATTTCTTGATCTAGTTGACTATTGATTTCAGACACCAACCGCACCACTAGCAACGAATGTCCCCCCAGTGCAAAAAAGTTGGACGTCACACTAATAATATCGGCATCCAGTTTTAGCAGTTTGGCCCAGATATCGACTAGTATTTGCTCTATCTCAGTCGAAGGCGCAACATATTCTTTTTGATGTAAACTACCGTCCGGTGCCGGAAGCATTTTATCATCCAGCTTGCCATTAGGGGTAAGTGGCCATTCGTCGACGATTATAAACGCGGCTGGCAACATATATTCTGGTAGATTGGTGAGTATATTATCGCGAAGTAAGCCAACTAATTCGTTATCACTTAACTGAATATCGCTTTCAGGCAGAACATAAGCTACTAACGACTGTTGACCTACTTCACTTTCATGACTCAGTACTCGCGTTGAACCCACTGATTCACATTGATTCAATAGTTGTTCTATTTCACCAGGCTCTATTCGAAATCCTCTTATCTTGACTTGGTCATCCATCCGTCCCATGAACTCCAATTTACCAAACATCGAATAACGGGCTATATCGCCTGTTCGATACAATCGGTTACTCGAGTCGTCTACAAACGGATTTTGGATGAACTTTTCTCTGGTTAACTCTGGTCTGTTAAGGTAGCCCTGCGCTACCGCATCACCACCAATGAATAATTCTCCACTGACCCCGACAGGACATACCTGTAAATCCTGGCTCAGCACGTAACATTGTGTATTGGGTAGCGCGTTTCCTATCGGAATAACCCCCTGTTGTTGAAACTCTTTAAGATCAAAATATGTCGCAATAACAGTTCCCTCTGTCGGGCCATAGGTATTTAACAGGCAAACCTCATCGTTCACACAAGTATTCCACCGGGCTAACATCGCCGAAGACATGCTTTCTCCACCTACGACAAGAAGTTTTAGTCTTCCTGTTGATAAAGGCAGTCCGTCTAGCTGCCCGCAGAGCTCATGCCAAAAGGCGGTAGGCAAAGACAAAATAGTCAAGCCTTGTTCGTTAACAAAATCCCAGAAATGATTTTCACCAAGCAGCATTTTATCATTTCGGAAAACTAAAGAGGCCCCGGAAAGTAAAGAAGAAAACATTTCTTCGACAAAAATATCAAAAGAAAATGAAGAGAATTGAAGGATCCGATCATCGTTATTAACCTGATAGGTTGCTTTTGCTGACGTATAGTAGGCGTGCAAATTCTGATGAGAGACCATCACGCCTTTCGGTAACCCGGTGGAACCTGATGTGTAGATCACATACGCAAGATCATTTGCTGTTATCCCGACATCCGAAGTTTGGGGGTTGCTACTAGAAAATGTCGAGACCTCTTGTAAAATTGATGGCAGGTCCAAACAGTAACAGTTAACCTCGGTTGAAGAGACAAATTCAACAGTTGAATGGCTTAAAACTATATTCAATTTAGAATCTTGACACATTTGGTCAATTCGCTGCTGTGGATAAGTATAATCAAGAGGTACATAGGCGCCGCCAGCTTTGAGAACAGCTAACACGGCAATCACCATTTCAATTGTTCTGGGCATACATATGCCTACCAGCATATTGGGTTTGACACCCTGTGCAATTAAATAGTGAGCGAGCTTGTTTGATTGTTCATTTAGCTCCTTATAACTAAATTGACCATTTTCTGTTACAACAGCAATCGCTTGGGGTGCTTCTTTGACTTGCTCTTCAAATAATTCATGAACACAACGTTCTTTGTTGTAGGGCAAGGTTAATTCATTCCATACCGAAGTGCAGTGTTCGTATTCTTCATCGTTCAACAAGGCTAGCTTCATTATTTGTGATCGAGGACTTTCGATAACAGATTTCATCAAAACCTCAAAATTAGCCGCTAATCTCCACATGGTCGTTGCATCGAACAAATCTGTATTATAATTCCACCCTAATTTCAGCATACCATCCATTTGTATGACATTTAATGTCAGTTCGAATTTTGCAGTGTTGTAACCGGTATTCAAAGGTTCCATTAACAGTTCTGGTAAATCGACACTGCTGGAATCGTTGTTTTGCAAAATTAACATCACCTGGAATACGGGACTATAACTAAGCGATTGTTCCAAATTTAATACACTAACCAATTGTTCAAAAGGTACCTGTTGGTGCGCGTATGCTCCCCAAGCAGTATTTTTACTCTGCTCTAAAAGTTCAATAAAATCATTTGCCAATTCTAATTGACTGCGAAAAACCAAAGTATTCAGAAAAAAACCATTTAATGGCGCTACATCAGGCTGTTCACGATTCGCAATGGGTGTGCCAATCACAATATCGGTTTCACCACTATAACGACTCAATAAAAGTGAAAATACAGCGTGAATTCCCATAAACAAAGTGGCACCATTATCAAAACAAAGTTTATTAAATGCGTCACTTATTTCTTTATTTATACCACTAACGAAGCTTTTGCCTTGAAAACCTTGTGTCGCGGGACGAGGCTTGTCAAGTGGGAAATTGTGACATGAGGGAATTCCTTCAAGTTGCTCGATCCAGTGTTTAAGTTGTGACTCTAACACTTCTCCTTTTAGCCTTTTCCGCTGCCAATGAGCATAATCCGCGAACTGAATAACCAGATCTGGTAATGGACTAGGTTCCCCTTTTTTGTAGGCTTGGTAAAGCGCAGTGAACTCCCCGGCTAGTACCCCCAGGGACCAACCATCGGATGCGATATGATGAAGTGTCTTAAGCAGTATATGTTCCTCATCCGAAAGTTTTATTAGCACCCATCGAATCATTAGATCTTTTTCAAGTACAAAGGGTTTATTAGATTCTTCCTGAGATAAGCGACTAACCTCTTCTTCCTGCTCAGTATTAGACAGTTGACTTATGTCATAAATCGGACCTTCGACTACATTATGATGATGAATAACTTGATAGGGCTCATCGCCTTTACTGGTAAAAGTTGTACGCAGGCTTTCATGTCGTTCAATCATCGTGTTAAAAGTTTGCTGAATTGCATCAAGGCTTATCTTGCCTCTCAATCTTGTTGCGGAGGGCATATTGTAGTGAACACTACCTCCTTCAAGCTTGTCAATGAACCATAACCTCTGCTGAGAAAATGTCGTCGGTGCTAACTGTTTGTTACTCTCTATTTTAAGTTCTGCAAAGACATCCAGTATCTGACTTTTATATTGACTTAATTTCTCTTTTAATTCAGGAACCAATGCTTCTCGATTTCCTTTAACGGTGAGCCTTCCCTCTTTTTGACTCACAAAAACATGCAACTCTTTAATTTCTAATAAGAATTCAATAACATTCATATTTCAACCTCTTCCATATCAAATTCACTATCATCGTGAAAAGTATTAACTCTCTGTTCATGACTCTGTTCTCCAGAGGCTATTTTTTTATCTAGGATTTCAGAAATTTTTTCTACCGTCATCGCTATAAAAATTTCTTTCAATGTTATTTCGATAGAAAACTTCACATTGATCATTGCAGCCATTTTTGTCGCTAATAAAGAGTGGCCGCCTAAGTTAAAGAAATTAGCTTTGGCTCCTATAGGAGAATCTACAGCCAACAAATCGGTCCATAATTTTGCTAATTCATGCTCGGTCTTCGTGCTAAGCGCAACAAAATTGTCGCTAAAGTCAAACTCTGGTTCAGGCAATGATCTTCTATCTAACTTACCATTAACGGTCTGTGGCAATGAGCTCATAAAAGTAAAAGTGTTCGGTAACATGTATACCGGGAGCGAGACGATTAGATTTTTTCTGATCTCTTCCACTTCAAGCGACTCACCACTTTCAGCCACCAGATATGCCGCCAAGTATTGCGTTCCATGATGTTCACGATTTAAAACGACGGCTTGTGTTAACTCTGGCATTTGAGTTAATGCATTTTCAATCTCGCTCAACTCAATGCGATAGCCCCGAATTTTGACTTGCGAATCGTTGCGCCCCAAAAATTCCAAATTCCCATCGGGCAACCAACGCACCATATCTCCGGTTTTATATAGCCGGGTATAACCTTTCGCCCTGTCATCATCGCTTGCAAAAGGATTATCAATAAATCGCTCACGTGTAAGTTTCGGTTGATTAAGATAACCTCGCGCAACACCAACGCCACCAATATACAGTTCGCCCGGTGTCTCGATTGGGACAAGTGCTTGTGACGCAGAGAGGACGTAACATTTTTCATTCGGGTTTGGCTTACCGATTGGCAATATCTCTTGACTATGATGCTCTTGTGAGAAAACCAGAGAAGTACTACAAGTTGTCGTTTCTGATGGGCCATAAGCATTAACAATGACAATATTTTGATTAATTAAACCGATAACATCTTTAGCAAATATTTTCTCAACACCCGTTAAAATTTGCTCTGTTGAGTGTTGATCATTTTGATTGATAAAATCGGAAAAACTTTTAACAAAAAATGGAGGGATATAAGAAAACTTTATTTTATGATCAGACAAATATTGGAAATACTTGTTTGAATCAAGCCTAACTAAATCAGAAATAATATGTAGCTCACTGCCAAAAACTAAAGCAGAAAAAATTTCCAA
>JABSOI010000014.1 GCA_013216015.1 Alteromonadaceae bacterium
TAGCCCGCTATTGCTCAATCAAGCGCCTTTTAGATAAACTTTCAAATTCACCTCAAATTCCCGCATCTTGAATGACCTCGGGTATAGATCGACAGGAAAATGAAGTGTTCAGTTATCAAGTTGTTGATAGAAAGTGGGTTGCACTTTTTCGTTGAAGATTTGGCGTGTATTTACCAATGAGAATAGTCATGGTAGATGTATGAAACAAGTGTATTGTTTAGCCATTAATGGCATCTTTACCAAATTGCGTTAAGAAATATTTTTGTGTTGGACTTTTTGGTGAGTCCGGAGAAGCCATAGCAATATAATTAGCGTTTAATGCTGGAGATAAGTAATTATTATTAAAGGTCGGGCGATGTTTTAATGCTAATCCTTCCATGATCACTGATAGTTTTTGTGGTTCTTTATTGTTTAACCAATTTAATAGCCGTTTTACTTGATCGGTTGAGCTACTTTGGATTTCATTTATTGATGATAATAATGCTTTAAGCATGAACAATACGAGGTTGTTGAATCACCCGCTTTATCTGAGGATGATAAGGCCTGGTAATATTGAGTTTGCTGATCTTTGATCACAGTTTCAACAGGAAGATAGGCAAACATTTGCTGCCATTGGCTTAAGTATAAAGTTTGCCATAAGCGTCCCATTCGACCATTGCCGTCCTAAAATGGATGTATAACCAAATCAGCTGGAAATGCAGGCTTTTGATTAAGCTAGGCTTTTCCTAAATATAAGCTGAGCAACACGCATATAATGGTTAGTTCCTCATAAACTCAAGAACTTAGCATATTTATTTAAAATACTATAGACTCTCTATCTCTTTTCTTCTCCCAATGCAAAATTATGTCTGACAGTCCCCCTAGAAATGCCCCATGTCCTTGTGGAAGTGGTAAAAAATATAAACGATGTTGTCAATTACTTGAAAAGAAAAGTACGCATAATTTAGATGAAGAAAATCTATTGGATCTGGCTAGAAAACATAAAAAGTCCAGACGATGGGAGCAAGCTCAATTAATTTATCTTCAATTGCTAAAATCCTCCCCACAAAAAATCGAATATCTTCTAGCGCTGGGTCAAATCTGTAAAGAAAGTGGTAAATTTTCTGATGCGATTAAGTATCTTTATAATGCGTTAAAAATTAATCCGAATAATGATCTAGTTGAGAATTTGCTTATAGAAACAATTGCTGAAGAATCAAAATTGAGCGCATTTACAAAAGTAGGGAAACAGGAAGAAAAGATAAACTTTGCAAAATTATTGAATAGTAAAGCGCTTAATTTTCAATCTAAAGGCGACTATGAAAGCGCCATCAATTCATTTAAAAAAGCATTGGTAGTTGACCCAATGTATACCGTTGCTATGAACAATCTGGCAAGTTTATTACGTCGTCTAAAGCGCCTGAATGAAGCTAAAGATATTCTAGAGTATGTAATAAAAATATCACCAATGTTTGTTGAGGCTTACATTAATCTGGGTAATGTTTTTTATGAACTGGCAGAATTTCAAAAAGCCATACAACAATTTACAAGAGCAAAAAAAATTAACTCCAATAATGCCAATGCGCACAATAATATGGGGCTGTCGTATTGGGAGTTAGGAATGAACTCAGAAGCACTTGTCTGTTTTGAACGTGCAAGTGCTATTGCTGTGGACAACACCAACTATATTGGCTGTATTGCCAATACGTATTTGTATTTAGGACAGGTGGACAAAGCAATTGAAACAATCAAAAATGCGATTGTACTTTTTAGGAAAGGCGGAAAAGCAAGATGTCTACCAGTGCGTCCACAAAACGCTAAGGTAGCTTACAATGTTTTATTGACAGCTAAAAGCCTATTGGAAAAGGCAAATATCCCGTTCTTTTTACGCGCAGGCACTCTTTTGGGGGTGATTAGAGAGGGTGAAATACTGTCTTTTGATAAAGATATTGATTTGGGTATTCCCTGGCATACTGATCAATTATCAGTATTAACGGCCTTAACAAAAGGAAGTGAATTTAGAAGTAAACATGGTGTGACCAAAGAGAGTAAGAAAAGATGGAATATTTCTTTTATTCATATAGATACGGGTGTAGCACTTGATATTTGCTTCTTTAAGCCTGATGGCGATTTCTTTTTGGTAGGCAATGATGGAGATGATAAATTAAGACGACCCATTCTAAATAGACTTAGGAAGTTTGAAATAGGTAACATAACCTGGAACGATGAGGTTTGGCCAATTCCTGAAAGACCAGAGCAATATCTTGTTGATGTTTACGGTGATGATTGGAAAATACCAAATCCTAATTTTGATAGCTTGACTTCAAGCCACTGTATGATGGCTGAATCAATTGATTTGCGACGATATTATGGTTACTACAGATTATTTCAAAGAATAATTGAGCACAAATGGTCTAAAGCGCTTGGGTATTGTGAACAAATTGAAAAATTGAAATCTGATTTATTTTTGACAAATTTGACTGTCTGGTTAAAGGCTAATAAAAATTAGACAATTGGTTTGTATAAGTTTTTATTGTTAGTCAATGAGCTAATGAGCTAATGCGCTTGTGTGGTCATGGTTGTAAATTGATTATTTTTAACAAACAAACAAACAAACAAACAAACAAACAAACAAACAAACAAACAAATTCATGAAATGAAATACCTGATATAAAAGATACCATGTAAAAGAATTAGCTTTGACTGGGATGACAAAATATAATTTGTCACTACCTTTGACAAATTATAATTTGTCTACCAAGATGACAAAATATAATTTGTTAAGGGATAATAAGGAATAATGATGAGGATCGTCGTTGGTCAGGCTGTGAGAGATGACAATTTCTGGGACAGAAAATTCGAATTAGAGGATATCTGGGATGCAATAGACAGTGGGTGTCATCTTCTACTTTCTGCACCAAGACGTGTAGGTAAAACATCTATACCCGTTACCTTTCAAAATGCGGGAATTTGAGGTGAATTAAAAAGCATAGTTACAAGACGCTGATTCGCCGGATAAGTTATTCTTATTTAAGATTCAGCAACGCAGTAAATATGTTTTTTAAACGAATCAAAACCTGCATTTTGAATGGTGATGGGTATATTATGTATAAAGTATTAGATGAGCCTAAATCAAACTACATTCCTATCTATATTGATACCGAATCGGCTGATAACCAAAACGAATTTTGGCAAAAACTTTTTAATGCCCTGATAGAGGAAGATTTTGTTAACGGACTTAAAACCACAGATAAAAATTTGTGGGACAAATTAAAAACGATTTCATTTAAAAAAGTCTCCGCAAGTGGTGTTGAATTTGGTGATGGAGAGGTATTAGATTATAAAGAGGCATTTAAACGTCTGATAAAAGATTTAGATAATAATAAAAAACTTATTATTATGATCGATGAATTTGCTCAAACTATCGAAAATATTATCAAATATGATGATCCTAAAAATGCAGTTGCTCTTTTAAAAGCACATCGAGAATTAAGACAGGATATAAAATTCTCTGAAAAAGTCACTTTTATTTATGCTGGCTCCATTGGTTTAGAGAGTGTTGTCGCAAAAATAGATGCTATAAAACATATCAATGATTTAAATCCAATTAAAATTCCCCCACTGTCTCAGCACTAAGCAGAAAGTTTTACAAAAAAACTTTGTTCAAATGCTGATATCAAAATATCAATCAATGAAATTACTTATTTACTTGGAAAGATTGAATGGCTTATACCATTTTATATTCAGTTAATAATTCAGGAGGTTAAAAAGCTATATAGAATTACGCCTCTCGTAGATAGTTTGATGATTGAAAAAGCTATCAATAATGCACTTGAAAATAGAAATCACTTTGAAAGTTGGTGGAGTAAACTCAAAACATCATTTGAAAAAAATTATTATTTATTTTCAAAGGAAATTTTAAATAATATCTCTGTAAATAAAAAGATGAGCTCCTTAGACATAACTAATATCGCGTCTAAAAATAGGGTTAGTGAGGATAATGCCAAAGAGATAATCCATTCTCTTGTTTATGATGGCTATATTAACAACAATGAGGATCCAAAAATATATCGTTTTAACTCTCCAATTCTGAGAATGTGGTGGAATAAAAATGTCGCAAACTAATTATTCAAGATATAAATATACGCCTGACGAAATTGCCCAAGAAGAATTTTTATCAAAGTTTGTTGTTAGAAATAATGATTTTGATGACATATTTGAAGATATCAAACAGTCGAATTATAAGGTGCCTAATCAGCATTATATTATTATCGGACAAAGGGGGCAGGGCAAAACCACTTTACTAAGAAAGATAATGTTAGAGGTACAAGCTGACGATAGCTTATCCAAATTTTTATTACCGATAAAATTTGCAGAAGAACAATATCAAATCCGCTCTTTAAATCGATTGTGGGAAGAAGTTGCAGATTATCTTCAAGCTATTTATGAAGATGAGTTTGAAAACGTATTAGATCAAATGGAAGAACATTTTGAGGATGAAGATTATGATCTCAAATGTTTTTCATATTTAGAGCGTGCAGTTAAATTAAAAAACAAAAAGTTACTGCTTTTAATTGATAATGTGGATGAATTATTAGGCAAGCTTAAAGAAAAAGAACAACGAAGATTAAGGGAAATCTTGCTGACTTCAGCAACGTTTAGAATTATTGGGGGTTCAACTAAGATGCTTGAACAACAATATGATTACGGTAAACCTTTTTTTGAATTTTTTAAAATCATAAAATTGGTTGGTTTGAATAAGCGGGAATGCAACCATTTTTTATTAACTATTGGTGACAAGCAGCAAAGTAAAAAAATTGAAGCCATTATAAAGAATACACCTGAAAGAATAGAAACCCTGAGACGATTAACTGGTGGTGTTCCCAGAACATTAGTCATGCTTTTTGAGATTTTTATTGATGACAGTGACAATGCTTTTGACGATTTACTAAAAATTCTGGACGATGCAACGCCCCTATATAAGCACCGAATGGATGATTTACCTGGTACATTGCAAGATATCACTCATACAATAGCCATGAACTGGGATGGCATGCAGACCAAAGAAATTGCAAAAAAAACGCGGCTGGAAAGTAAAGTGGTTTCTGCACAGCTCAAGCAGTTAGAAAGTAAATATGGCATTGTCGAATCAATATCTATTGGAAAGAATAAAGTTTATCAGATTGAAGAGCGATTTTTTAATATCTGGTATCTTATGCGTTTTGGTCGGAAAAAAGATCGGCAAAAAGTTGAATGGCTGGTTAAATTTTTAATTTCCTGGTGCACCCCTCATGAACGTGAAGGCAGAGCTGCTTGCTTTTCAGACAACTTGAAAACAGGGAGAGTTAATGAATCTCATGCCTATTATATTTCTGAGGCTTTGAGTTATGTTGGTTTGGATATAAAAACTGAGCATATTATGAAAAAAGAGGTAAAGGAGTATTTGAATAGTATAGGGTCAAATTTTGCGGATGATGTTTCAGATTCAAAAATATTAGGAAAAGTAAAACAATTAGATGAAAATGATGCGGCTGTTAAATTATTAGTTAGCTCACAAAAAAATAGTAATATTATTTCAAGGGTAGTTGGTTTTTTATATCAGGAACAAAACCAATACGATAAAGCTGAAGAATGTTATTTAAAATCTATCGAAAGTGGTGATAAAATCGCTCTAATTTTTTTGTCAGGCTTGTATTTTCTCCAAGCCAGAAAAATTAACCAGGCGTTAAATCTTATTACGGATAACTATAATCATGAGAGAAACAGTAGCAATACTCATACTTTTTGCGTAATACTTCTATGGGCGGAACAATTTTCAGCAAGTTATGATAAGTTTTCAGAATGGTTGAAATATGAAAATACGGATGATTGGGAAATTGATGTTCCAGTTTATTTAAATCTTCTAATAGCTAAAAAGCAGCTTTATAAAGCTAAAGAGTTTTTTGAGTTGCCAGAATATGAGTTTAAAAATAGATATAAACCAATTTGGTATGCATTGATGAGTTTAATGCAAAATGAATATCCTCATGAAATTAAAAAGATGGGAAGCGAACTTAAAGAAAGTGTTGATGAAATTTTGCAGCACATTGATAAGCTTCAAAATAAATATGCTTTGGACTAATACCGATTGGAATTAAATTAATACAACAAATACAAAGAACAAGATAAGAACATCTGAGATGTTCTTATCTTGTAGCCATTCACAAAAAAATTGTGTTTGGTAAAATGCTAAGCAAATGTAGTTTGATAGAACATCACAATAATAATTATAGGGCAAACAATACGTACATAATTTGGCCATATTTTCCAGAAAAATGAAGATTCTATTTCAGGGCAACCTTGCTTAAGTTCTTCTAGTATTGAATTTCTACGCCATACCCAACCAGCATAAATACATAACACCAGGCCTAACAATGGCTGGCTGTATTGTGTCGTTAATGAGATAACAAAACCGAACAGGTGTTCAAAATTAAATATTAGGGTTGAGCTGAGCAACATAATAATTGACCCTATTAACCAGCTGGCTTTATATCGGTTAAGTTTGCTATTTTCTATGGTAAAAGCAACCGGTACTTCCAGCATTGAAATAGAAGATGTCAGTGCCGCAATTGTCATCAGAACAAAGAAAACTAAAGAAACATAGTTACCAGCAACGCCCATTGCCTGAAACAGTTGTGGGATCACGGTAAATATTAATCGGTCGCCATCAATGAGTTCTCCCGCATCAGTAAAAATAGTGACACCATTGTGTAAAGCCACGTACATTGCCGGAATAATTAACATACCTGCTAAAATGGCAATACCAATATCAACTAGAGCAACAGAAGCACCAAGTAGCACAATATTTTCTTTTTTATTGATATAAGAGCCATAAATTAACATTGTGCCAACCCCCAGTGATAAAGAGAAAAAGGCTTGTCCCATGGCACTGATCAATAAATCAGGGGTTAATATTTTTGAAAAATCGGGTACTAAATAAGCTTCCCACCCGGCACTGGCACCTTCGAGCGAAGAAACATAAAGGATCAATGAAACAATTAATATTAACAACATTGGCATAAGTCGAGTTGACCAACGTTCAATACCGTCACTGACACCACGACAGACTATGCTGATGGTTAATAATGAAAATAAAATACAAAAAATTAAATTTCGGGTTATTGAAAATTCAATTAACCACTGTGATGCTTGATGCCAGCCGATAATTTCAGTTATGGCTTGTAAACAATGAGCGATCATCCAGCCGGCGACAATAGCGTAAAAACTTAAAATTAAACTAACAACCGCAAGTCCCCAGAGACCAGCTGTTTTTCCGACAATTTTACCTAATGAGGTTGGAGATATTTTTTGTAGGGCGTTTGCCATATTTGATTGTGCATAACGTCCAATGGTTAATTCTGCCATTAATATTGGATATGCCAAAACGAAGGTTAATAATAAATAAACCAGTACAAATGCTGCACCGCCGTTGCTGGCTACTTGGGTGGGGAAACCCCATATATTACCTAAACCTACAGCAGAGCCTGCTGCCGCAATAATAAAGCCTAATCTTGATGAAAACTGACCGCGCGCACTCATTGAAAGTAACCTCTTGCTTTTATTTTAGTACCCAGTGTATATCTTCAAGACCCTTGGGTATAGATGGGTTTTATTGTTCACTTGTTTTTTAATTATATATTTTAAAACAATGATCTTGCCTCTAATCATACTGATAAAAAAGCCTGTGCCTAGTTTTTTATATTTATACATTCATTTTTTGAATCTAAACTAAAGAATAATAAAATTATAGTTATTTGTTGAAAAAGGATAAAGTTGGTTAAACGACTAAAATTAATTATATTGGTATAACATTTTTACAGGAGGTCAGATAAATGTCGGAAGTAAAAAAATTAAAGTCATACATTAATGGACAATTCGTTGACAGTAATGAATATTTTGACAATATAAATCCTGTTGACGGCACTCTTATTGCCAAAGTTTCGGAAGCATCTCCCGCCATGATTGAAGCGGCGATCAGTGGTGCCAGAGCGGCATTAACTGATGAGTGGGGACGATTATCGGTTAATGAACGCTGTGCGTTACTTCATAAAGTAGCCGATAGAATGGCAGAAAGAGAAGAAGAATTTATTGCCGCTGAAATTGCTGATACAGGTAAATCACTGTTCCAGATAAAAACTATTGATATTCCACGTGGTACTGCAAATTTTCGTTTTTTTGCCGATCTGGCGCGTTTTAACGACGGTGAAACCTTTATTACTGAAACCCCCTCGGGTGATAAAGCCTTAAATTACAGCGTTAATAAACCTTTAGGAGTTGTCGCAGTAATTTCACCCTGGAACTTACCCTTATTACTCGCAACATGGAAAGTTGCCCCGGCAATGGCCTGTGGTAATAGTGTCATTTTAAAACCATCAGAAGAAACCTCTTCAACTGCTGTATTGTTGGCAGAAGTGATGGATGAAGTTGGTGTGCCAAAAGGCGCATTTAACTTGGTTTTGGGTCGGGGTAAAGTCGTTGGTGATGCCCTGACTGGTGCTAAAGGTATTGATGCGGTTACTTTTACTGGCGCATCGAATACAGGCAAACAGATCATGAAATCTGTTGCACAAAGCGTTAAGCCAATTTCTTTTGAACTAGGCGGAAAAAATGCTGCCATTGTTTTTGCTGACGCTGATTTAGATAAAGCAATAAAAGGGGTTACTAAATCTACCTTCACTAATTGTGGTCAAGTTTGTCTTTGCACAGAAAAAGTGTTTGTACACCGCTCTCTTTTTGACCGCTTTGTAGCAGGACTTAAACAAGCTGCACAAGACATTAAAATTGGTTATCCATTGGAAAAAGATGTTTTTATTGGTCCTTTGGTATCTAAAGTACATCAACAAAAAGTGCTGTCTTATTATCAGTTGGCCAAAGAAGAAGGTGCAACAGTAGTCACTGGCGGAGGTGTGCCGATATTTAATGACGAACGCGATAACGGCTGTTTTATTGAGCCAACAATTATTACAGGGCTTGATGATAACGCCCGTGTGAATCAGGAAGAAATTTTTGGTCCTATTTGTCATATATCTATTTTTGATGAAGAAAATGAAGTGATCCGTCGCCTTAATGATACAGATTATGGTCTTGCTGCTTCAATCTGGACAGAAAATTTATCGCGGGCACACCGGGTAGCTCCGCAACTTGATGTTGGTCTGGTTTGGGTAAACACCTGGTTTTTAAGAGATCTAAGGGCACCATTTGGTGGTGTTAAGTTATCTGGCATTGGCCGTGAAGGCGGTAAACATTCTCTGGCCTTTTACAGCGAGCCTATGAATATTTGTATCAATATAGAGCAAGCGTAATGGCTCAGGAAGAAGCCGTAGAGAATAAAAAGTTAAGTATATAAGCTAAGTATATAAATCAAGCAGATAAGTTAGGCATAACAAATTAACAAGAGTAGAAACCATTATGAGTTCAACAAGCAAAGTTGTTGCAGGAAAAGCGAAACCACGCGGTGCCTTTCCCCATGTAAAACGTGCCGGAGATTTTCTCTTTATTTCAGGTACCAGTTCAAGATTGCCGGATAACAGTTTTGCCGGTGTTGACGTTGATGAAATGGGTACCACTAATCTGGATATAAAAGTGCAGACACGAGCTGTGATTGAAAATATGCGGGATATATTGAAATCTGTCGGTGCTGACTTAAACGATTTAGTGGAAATAAGTACATTTTTAGTCAACATGAATGATTTTGGTGGCTATAACCAGGTTTATGCTGATTTTTTTGATTATGACGGTCCAACGCGTACGACTGTGGCGGTGCATCAATTGCCTCATCCTCATTTATTAATAGAATGTAAGGCTGTGGCTTATAAGCCTATTTAGCTTTATTTTTTAGGTATTAGGTATTAGGTATTAGGCATTAGGTTCAGGGTGTTAACTTCAAAATAATGCATTGAGAAAATAACGATAATTAAAAGGAATAACAAATGAGCAAATTAGCAGCATTTAACTTTCATAAATGGATAGAAGAGAACAAACACTTATTAAAACCACCCGTCGGTAATGTGCAAATTTGGGAAGACACCGACATGATGGTCACTGTTGTTGGTGGACCAAATCAACGTACTGATTTTCATGATGACCCGGTTGAAGAGTTTTTCTATCAACTCAAAGGCGACATGGTATTGAAAATAATTGAAGATGGTAAATGTCGTGATCTTTTCATTCGTGAAGGAGATATTTTCTTTTTGCCTGCTCATGTTCGTCATTCACCGCAACGACCAATGAAAGGCAGTATCGGTTTAGTTATAGAGCCAAAACGTCCTGATGGTCTTAAAGATGCGTTTGAATGGTACTGCTTTAATTGCGAAGCATTAGTTCATCGCACTGAAGTAATATTAAAATCTCTTGTTCGTGATTTACCTCCTGTTTATCAGGCCTTTTATCAAGACGAAGCAGCGAGAACATGTCCGCAATGTGGAGAACTCCATCCGGGTAAACAAGCACCAGAAGGCTGGGTAACGCTTGAGAAAAAGTCATGAATGTAATTGATATTCATTCACATTTTTTTCCTGAGACATGGGTTGATCTAAGCGAAAAATTTGGTGGTGATGACTGGCCATGGTTGCGTCATATGGACAATGGTAAAGCTATGTTGATGAAAGGCAGCAAAGAATTCAGACCTATATATTCTGCCTGTTGGGATGCTCAGGTACGTTTAGAAGAAATGGATCGTGATGGAGTCGACAAACAAATAATCTCAGCAACGCCGATTTTATTCGCCTATGAACGCCCGGTCGAGCAAGCCTTGTATTGTGCTCAAATATTTAATGACGCTGCTCTGGAAATTTGTGCTAAAGGTAATAATCGTTTGTTCGCTTTAGCACAGGTACCCCTGCAAGATGTTGACGCATCATGTAAAGAAGCTAGTCGTGCCATGGCAACTGGTCATGTTGGTATTCAAATTGGCAATCACGTTGGTCCAAAAAACATGGATGACGAAGGTGTTTTAACCTTTTTACAACACTGTGCGGATGAAGATATTCCTGTATTTGTTCACCCGTGGGACATGATGGCCAGCGATCGTACGAAAGATTACATGATGGGCTGGACAGTAGGCATGCCGGCAGAAACACAGCTTTCTATTGTTTCGATGATTTTGGGTGGCGGTTTTGATCGTATAAGCGAAAATCTTAAAATTTGTTTCGCCCATGGTGGTGGCTCGTTTACTTTTTTACTCGGACGTTTAGAAAATGCCTGGCATCACAGAGACATTGCCCGTGGAAAATCTCAGCATCCACCTAGTTATTATTTGAATAGATTTTATTTAGATACCGCCGTATTTGATCCCGATTCGTTGCAGTTATTAATCAAGAAGATGGGAGAAGACAGATTAATGTTTGGAACTGATTATCCATTCCCTCTTGGAGAACAAGAGATGGGGAAATTAATAAAAACTGCTGATTTATCTGATCTGGCAAAACAAAAATTATTAGCGGGTAATGCTGAGAAATTTTTCAATATTTAATCATTTCACAATGACCAATGAAATAGTACGCCATTTGCAATAAACAAAAACAGTAATAAAGCTCAAGAGAATTTAAAGATGTTACATGAAATAGCCAGGAAATTAGACCAAGCCGCTGCCAGTGCCACCAGTATTGAGCAATTATCGAATACTAACGAGTTGTCACTTGAAGATGCTTATCAAGTGCAAAAATTAAGCATTGATGAAAGATTAAATCGTGGAGAAAAGTTAGTCGGTTATAAAATGGGTTTTACCAGCAAAGCAAAAATGTTGCAAATGGGCGTAGATGATATTATTTGGGGGCGTTTAACCGACGCAATGTTCATAGAAGATGGTGGTGCAATTGATTTAAGTAAATATGTTCACCCAAGAGCCGAGCCGGAAATCGCTTTTAAACTTAAAAGTTCTTTATCCGGAATTGTCACTAAAGAGCAGGCGTTATCGGCGGTTGGTGCCGTTGCCGGAGCAATAGAAGTGATTGATTCTCGATATCAAAATTTTAAGTTCTCACTAAGTGACGTTATCGCTGACAATTGTTCAAGCACTGGTTTTGTTATTGGTGACTGGCACGAAGGTGGATCGGATATCAGTGATTTAAGCATGGTGATAGACGTTAATGGTGAAGAAGTTGCCAGTGGATCCAGTTTAGATATTTTAGACCACCCGATAAATTCCCTGGTAGAGGCAGCAAGGTGTATAGCGCTGTCAGGTGAAGAATTAAAAGCCGGACAAATTATTTTGGCAGGCGCAGCAACTGCCGCTGTTGCTTTGGCACCAAATCAACGTATTTCAGCCAATATAGAAAATCTTGGCAGTTGTAGTTTCAGTACTATGAATAAATAAAGAGTCAATAAAGAATAAGGAATATCATGACAGTAGCGTCAATGACAGAAATAAATATGACATTTGAAAATACATTAGCGTTTGCTCAACAGCAAGATAAACAAGATGAGCTTGCTCATTACCGGGACCAGTTTCATCACCCGGTAATTAATGGTAAAGAAGTATTATACTTCACGGGTAATTCCTTGGGGTTGCAGCCTAAATCAGCAAAAGACTACGTTAATAAAGAACTGGATGATTGGGCCAAGTGGGGAGTTGAAGGGCATTTTCATGCTAATAATCCATGGGTGAGTTATCATGAAATTTTAACGCCTGCTTCAGCACATATCGTTGGTGCCAACGAATCTGAAGTCGTTTGCATGAACTCCCTGACAACCAATTTACACTTGTTGTTTGTTTCATTTTATCAACCTGACGCTAAGCGTTTTAAAATAATCAGTGAAGCAAAAATGTTCCCTTCAGATCGTTACTTATTGGAAACTCAAGTACGTCACCACGGTTTTGACCCAGATGAAGCTATTATTGAAATTTCACCACGCGAAGGTGAACATTTGATCAATGAAGATGATATTTTGGCCGTGATTGAAGAAAATGCGGATGAGTTGGCTTTAGTCTTTTTTGGTGGTGTGAATTATTTTACCGGTCAACTTTTTGATATGGAAAAATTAACCAAAGCGGCTCATCAGGTTGGTGCTTTAGCTGGATTTGATTTAGCGCATGCCGTTGGAAATGTTCCGCTTGAAATGCATAACTGGGATGTTGATTTTGCAGCCTGGTGTACCTATAAATATTTGAACTCAAGTGCTGGGAATGTTGGTGGTATATTTGTTAATGATCGCCACGGGAATAATACCGACATTAATCGTTTTGGCGGCTGGTGGGGACACAACAAAGAACGTCGTTTCTTGATGGAAAACCATTTTGAGCCAATGAAAGGTGCCGAGGGATGGCAAATAAGCAATGCGCCAGTGATGGGGATGGCAATTTTAAAAGCGTCATTGGATATTTTTCTGGAAGTCGGAATGGACAAACTACGAGCAAAAAGTTTACCTCTGACCGCCTATTTAGAATTTGTTTTCAATGATGTTGTTGATCAGTTTTCAGACATTCAATTGGAAATTATTACCCCGGAAGATCCTAATAAACGAGGTTGTCAGTTATCGGTAAAATTAATTGGTACAGATAAAAGCTTCTTTGGGGCGTTAACCAATGCTGGTGTTATTGCTGATTTTAGAGAGCCTGACGTGATCAGATTAGCTCCAACACCTTTATATAATAGTTTTGAAGATATATTTTTGTTTGGTGAAACTCTTAAAACATTGTTAAAAAGCTGGAGCTGAGATGGATACGCCAAGAAAAAAAATCTCTATTGCCGGTGCTGGTCCCGTTGGTGCTTTACTTGCGGTGATGTTAGGCAAAAAGGGATATAAAGTTGATTTGTTTGAATCTCGGCCTGATTCTAGAAAAACCAGTGTTTATCAAGGGAAATCTATTAATTTGGCGTTGTCGGATCGTGGTTGGTTAGCATTAAAGGCCATCGGCCTTGATGAAGATATTCGTCAGCATGCTATTCCTATGTATTGTCGTGTTATGCATGATATTAAGGGAAATTTAACGCAACAACCTTATGGTAGTGACAATCAAGCTATTTGGTCGGTATCTCGTGCTGGTATTAATGAGCAGCTTATTTCTCTTGCAGAAAAAGAGCCTTTGGTTGACGTGCACTTTGACCATCGTTTAACCGAGCTTAATTTTGAGGATGCCAGTAGTCGGTATTCTACTGACGGGCACAATATAAAGCATCACCAAAGTGATTTATTGTTTGGTGCTGACGGGGCATTTTCCAAGGTCAGGCGTTTGGCGCAAGAGCTACCCAGGCAACGCATGAGTTACAGCCTGGAATATATGCCGCAAAGTTATGTAGAGTTGTCTATTTCAGCCAATAAAGATGGTAGTCACAAATTAGAAAAAAATGCGCTGCATATTTGGCCCCGCAAAGATTTTATGTTGATTGCATTACCCAATACTGACGGTTCATTCACTTGTACTTTATTTATGAATCATGAAGGCGAGTTATCATTTCAAACACTGAACACACAAGAAATAGTGACTAAATTCTTTGAAGATAATTTTATGGATGCATTGGCGTTATTGGACAATCCGATAGAAAATTTTCTCGGTAAATCAGCTTCGCCATTATGTTTAGTGCATGTTTACCCGTGGATTATTAATAACAAAGTTGGTCTTGTTGGCGATGCGGCTCATGCTATGGTGCCATTTTACGGTCAGGGCATGAATTGCGGTTTTGAAGATTGTCGTATACTCAACGAACTCATTGATGAGTATGATCATAATTGGGATCATATTTTATCTGCTTATCAACAAGAGCGTAAACCTAATTGCGATGCCATTATTGAATTGGCTAAACGAAACTTTGTTGAAATGAGCGATTTAGCGGGCGATGAAAACTTTTTATTAAGGAAAAAAATAGAAGCTAAATTTCATACCATGTATCCTCAGATATGGGTACCGCTGTATGCTATGGTAACTTTTTCACCGCATATTACTTATTCACAAGCATTAGCTACTGGTGAAATTCAAAAAAATATAATGGATGAAATCATGAAACTGCCTAATATTCATCAAGACTGGCAACAAGATCATGTTTATCAGTTGTTGCATAAATTAGCTGTAGAAAAATTGGAGAAGTGAGTGGTTTGTCCATATAGTGCTAACAAGAATCAAGCAGACAAAAATAACGAAACAAATACCGAAACAACAAACGGGAGTCAGGCAAAAAACGTTCGGGAAATGGAAGACTCTATGTATACCAATTTTAAAGAGGATATGTCTTACGGAGATTATCTTTGTTTAGAGCAAGTACTTTCAGCACAACAGCCAAAATCAAAAGAACATGATGAAATGTTATTTATTGTTATTCATCAAACAAGTGAGTTATGGTTAAAGCTTGCCGGGCACGAGATACAAGAGGCCGTAAAAAATATTCAGGAAGCTGATTTTGGGCACGCTTTTAAAGTGATCTCCCGAGTTAAGCATATTTTGAATCAATTAACTCAGTCATGGAATATATTGTCAACCTTGACTCCTGTTGATTATTTAAAATTTAGAGATGTGCTTGGTCATTCGTCAGGTTTTCAGTCGTATGGTTACCGGAAATTGGAATTTTTATTTGGTAATAAAAATGCTTCCTTTATTAAAGTGCACGAAAGTAATTCTACTGTTCATCAAGAGTTAGTTGATATTTTGGAACAACCCAGCCTTTATGATGAAGTAATAAAAGTATTGCATCAGCAGGGCTTACCTATTGATGAAGATGTATTAAATCGTGATTATACCCAGCCTTATCAATCAAATGAGTCAGTATTAAACGCCTGGTTGAGCGTATATCAAAATGCAGATGAACATTTCGAATTGTATGAATTGGCTGAAAAACTGTTAGATATTGAAGACTCATTCCAACAATGGCGTTTTAAGCACATGTATACCGTGCAACGAATTATCGGTCATAAAATGGGAACTGGAGGATCTTCTGGTGTTGCTTTTTTGAAAAAAGCGCTGGATATTAGTTTCTTCCCTGAGATATTTGAATTACGAACTCATCTTTAATTACATCGTAAAGAGCTGTAGCAATAGGAATATTCTGAAAATTACCAGTCAAAGTGGTTTTGTTCACTTTGACTGGATGACACGTTTGGTTAGTTTAATACCAATCTGCATAATTAACTGGTCATTTTTAAATGGTCTAAATATTCAATAACTGCGTTGCCGACATGACAGCTCTTAGGCATCCATGCCTTCGCTGCATTGGTGCATCCATGCACGTCGATGTAGGTACTTAGGTTTTGTCTGGAACAAAAAACCTGTATTCTTGAAAATTTACCCTCATTAAAAATAGATCAGTTATTTATGCAGATTATTATAATTGGAAAAGTTAACCTTGAGAATTACGCAAGTTAATTGCCACATCTTCAATCATATCTTCCTGGCCACCGACTGTTTTCATTCGACCTAATTCCATTAAAATATCCTCGGAGCGGACACCATATTTCTTTGCTGCGCGTTTTGCGTGTAATAAAAACGAAGAGTAGACGCCGGCATATCCAAGCACCAATGAATCACGGTCTACCCGAATAGGCTGTTCCATCATAGGTACGACAATTTCTTCTGCAGCAGCCATTAATTTAAAAATATCGACACCCGTTTCAACGCCCATACGAATACATACGGCATTGAAAATTTCTAATGGTGTATTGCCTGCTCCGGCGCCTAAACCTGCTGCAGAACCATCAATACGTTCCGCACCAGCATCAACAGCTGAAAGAGAGTTAGCAACGCCTAAAGCCAGGTTATGATGACCATGAAAACCAATTTGAGTTTCAGGCTTTAAACCATCACGTAATGCCTTGATGCGGTTGTAAACATCGTCTTGCAGCATGTAACCCGCAGAGTCAGTGCAATAAATACAATTGGCACCGTAACTTTCCATCAGTTTGGCCTGTTTAAGTAATGCTTCAGGTTCAAGCATATGTGCCATCATTAAAAAACCAACGGTATCCAAGCCTAATTCCCGAGACAGTGAAATGTGTTGTTCTGTAACATCGGCTTCGGTACATTGTGCTGCAACCCGTATAGTACTCACACCTAGTTCGTGTGCCATACGTAAATGATCAACCGTACCTATACCAGGCAACAGCAGAGCTGAAATTTTTGCTTGTTTCATTAATGGGATCACGGTTGATAAATATTCTTCATCTGTGTGTGCAGGGAAACCGTAATTTACTGAGGCTCCACCTAAGCCATCACCATGAGTTATTTCAATTAAGGGTACTCCGGCTTCATCTAAAGCTGTTGCTAAGCTGACCATTTCTTTTAAGCTGATTTGATGACGCTTTGCATGCATGCCATCGCGTAAACACATATCATGTAAAATAATTTTTTTGCCATTAAGATTCATTATTGGTCTCCCGTGTTGCTGTTGGTATTAGCTAACTGTTCGGCTATCATTTCACCAGTACGTAATGCTGCTGCGGTCATTATGTCCAGGTTGCCGGCATATTTAGGCAAGTAGTCACCTAAGCCAGCAACTTCCAGAAATACCGATACGCGATTACCGTCAAACACAGGGCCATTTTTTAGTGTATAGCCAGGTACATATTTTTTTACTTCATCAATCATGTCTAAAATGGATGCGGTGATTGCTTGTTGATCTGGTTCTTCTGCTGTTAAGCAATGTACGGTATCACGCATCATTAAAGGTGGCTCTGCAGGATTCATCACAATTATTGCTTTACCCTTTTTGGCTCCGCCTATTTTTTCAATTGCTCTGGCAGTGGTACGAGTAAATTCATCAATATTTTTACGGGTGCCGGGTCCGGCAGATTTTGAAGCAATAGTAGCGACAATTTCTCCGTATTCAACACTTTGTATTTTACTGATAGCGGCAACAATTGGGATGGTTGCCTGCCCACCGCAGGTGACCATATTAACGTTAGCTTCATTGGTGTTAACTAATTGTTCCAAATTTACAGGCGGTATACAAAAAGGTCCAATAGCTGCGGGAGTCAGGTCAATGACTTTTACCCCCATTTTTTGTAATTTTTCATTATTCTTGCTATGTACATAAGCTGTCGTTGCGTCAAAAGCAATTTGAATATTGTCTGCTTCTATGTGTGGTAGCAAACCATCAACGCCAGAATGAGTCGTTTTCAACCCTGCGTTTTTTGCTTTTTGCAAACCATCTGAATCAGCATCAATGCCAACCATCCAAACAGGATTGATTTTCTCACTTCGCAGTGCTTTTATCATTAAGTCGGTACCGATATTACCAGAGCCGATCAATGCGACATTTATTTTGTTATTTTCCATTGTTGATTTTTCTCAGTTTATGGCTTATTCATTTGATGAATGGACTATTCATGAGGTTTGTTACTGTGATACAAAGCGATATGAAACACTGCCAATGCCTTCAATTTCCATCGTCATATCGTCATCGGCCTTGCATGGGATCATTGCTGCCAGCGAGCCTGATAAAATTATATCGCCTGCTTTCAAACTAATATCATATTGACCTAAAGTATTAGCCAACCAGGCAACGCAGTTTAAAGGGGATCCTAATGCTGCGGAGCCTTGACCTGTTGCCACTATTTCACCTTTATTTTTGATGACCATTTTACAGCTTTTAAAATCAACGTGTTCAGGCGATACCCTCTGTTTTCCCAGAACAAACATGCCACAAGAAGCATTATCAGCAACGGTATCCTGGATTTTTATTTTCCAGTCTTTGATACGGGAATCGACAATTTCAAAACAGGCGGCAACACTTTCAGTTGCGTTAATAACATCTTTTGCTGTTATATTCGGCCCTTGTAAATCATTTTTTAAAATAAACGCAATTTCACCTTCGGACTTTGCTTGTATCAATTCTTTGTCAAAAACAATTTCCGCGCCTGATTCAAACATCATTGCATCAGTAAGGAAACCGAAATCAGGTTGATGTACATTCAGCATGTCTTGTACAACTTTACTGGTTAACCCTATTTTTTTGCCGACGATACGTTCACCGTCATTTAAGCGATGCTGAAGAAATTTCAGTGAAACCTGATACGCATCCTCTGAGCTGAATTCTGCTTCTCTTTCGGTGATAGGCGTTAATACTTCGCGCTTACGCATTGCTTGGTACAACTCTAAAGCGAGTTCTTCCAGTCTGGATTGCTTCATTAAACAAGTTCCTTGGTTACAAATTTGTCAGGTTTTTATTGTTGTTTTTATGAATATAGAAAATGTAAGTATACGATTATTGGTAAAATTACTATTCCTAAAATTTATTTCAAATTATCGATAACTAATGTCACTTTACTTGATTATATTAAATAACAATAATTGAATTAACTTGTCAGATTAATTCATATTTTGAATGTATTAATATAACATGATCCAAAACCAACTAAAGATTGAATGTGAGCAAAGGTCATGGATATAACCAGAAGTCAACTGAACATTAATCATTTGAAAATGATTTTTACCATTGCCAACTCAGAAACGGTGAAAGATGCTGCGGAATCTTTATTTATTACCCAACCTGCATTAACTAATCGTATCCGAGAAGCTGAACGTCGCTTAAATACTAATTTATTTGTTCGACGGGGACGTAAACTTATTATCTCAAGTGCAGGGAAACGTTTATTGCATTCAGCAAAAAAAATACTTGATGAATTAGGGAGGGCTGAATACGACATTGCCCGATTATCAGATGGTGTTGAGCAAGTGCTACGGATTGGTTTACCTCATTATGCCTCTTTTAAGTGGTTGCCTGCGGTTGTTAATTATTTTCATCAGGAATTACCTGAAATTGAACTTGAGATCACAGCGGAAGCAGCAACACAACCGCTTAGTGCGTTATACAATGGTGATATTGATATTGCGATGATTTCAAGTGCAAGACAAAAACTAGTGCTTGATGATAATGCTTATGATTCTATATTTTTATTGGAAGATGAACTGTTGGCTTGTTTATCCAAAAATCATAAAAAAGCTAATCGTAGATTTTTGCTTGCCGAAGATTTTTCTGATGAAACCTATATTACCAATTCAACCATACCAGAGAAGGATCGCGAGTATGATTTGTTTTTCAAACCAGAAAAAATACTACCCAGAAAAGTGCTGCAAGTAGGTTTTAATGAAGCCATTATAGAATTAGTTAAGGTGAATATTGGTTTAACTATTATGTCTAAACGATTAATTGAACCGTACTTGAGAGATAATGATATTCATACGGCTAAGCTGGGTAAAAGAGGGTTGAAAATTTATTGGCATTTGGTGTATTTAAAACAAAACCAGATCGCTAAACCCGCTAAAATTTTAACGGATATTTTAAAGCAACAAAGTCAAATACAACAAAGTCAAATACAACAAAGGCAAAGCAGCTAAGAGCTAATGTTCATTTGCTTGAATACTTGCTGACACAGCCAGGAATGGGGGGATGCCAGATCCAGGATCACATCGAAGTGGTTGCGGCCAGCGATTTCATTTTGTTGTAAATTAAAGTTTATTTGTTTTAGTTTGGTTGCCATTTCAGAAGTTTGTCGTTTAAATTCAGCTGTTTCATTATCACCATAAGCAAAAATTACCGGACACACATTGGTAACGTCATGAAAAATGGGGCTGTTGGTTTGTACTTCTTCTTCAGATAATTGTAATGCCTGGTTGATTGAAGTATTTACTAGGGGTGTTATATCGTAAATACCACTAACGGCGCAAATCCCTTTAATAAAGGGAGTGTTTTTACGAACAGGCACATTTGGCTTTAAATAGTTTTGCCAAGGTGTTAGTAGCATCATCATAGCTAAATGAGCGCCGGCAGAGCTACCTGATAAATATATTTCATTTGCATCAAAACCGTATTGATCAGCAACCGAGGCTAACCATGCTATGGCCTGACGATTTTGCTCAACAATTTCAGTTAGGCTGGCATTGGGTGCAAGGCTGTAATTAAGTACTGCAAAATAACAATCATGTTGTTGAAAATTTCTGGCGGCAAATGAAGATTCAGCTTTACTTAATTCCTGCCAATAACCCCCATGAATATAAATTTGTAACTTTTTAGTGTTTGTGATTTTCTGCGAAGTTTCACATTTATTCTCTTTGTAGATAGGTTTGATGATAGTTTTTTTGATAGGTAAATATAAATCAAGTACCTGATCAACACAGTCCCCATAGCTTAAATCCATGAATACTGAATTTTCTTGTATTGCTCTATTTGTTACTTCTTTGCTGTGTTGAACATATTGCTCAAGGTAAACATTAATATCAGCAATACAACTGCTGGGGGAGTATTCGCGCTCTAAGGTAGCATCATCAAATTTTTTATACATAATCAGTCATAAAAATATCAGTCATAAAAATGAAATGGACTCATCTACTATATGTCAATATTCTTCATAGAAACAGTTGATTTTTTTGTAGTTTATAATTCATAAATTGAATGAAAACAGATTTATTGAAAATAGTTAGAATAAAGGTAGTGTATTTTTTGATTTGAAAATATACTCAAGACAGTCTGAAATTTTACTGAGAGAGAGTTGGGTGTGGATGTTGTTGAATCTTTGAATATTGATCTGTTGAACAGTTACTTAACTAGTTTAGATGTAGGTGTCATCGGGAAAATGCTTGAGTTATATATGGAGCAATCTGGTATTTATCTTGAAGAAATTAAAGAGTCGAATGCTGATGATTCACAATTATTATGGCAAGAAAGCTGTCATAAAATGAAAAGTGCTACGGGTAGCATAGGCTTGAAAAGACTTCATGCGAAGCTCGCTGAAATTGAGATGTCAGCAGTGTCACAGAAAGAAAAAGCGGTTTCAATATCCGAATTGGAAAAATTAAATGAAAAGGGAGTTCAGGATTTCCAAAAGTGGCTGAAAGCTAATTCTTAATCACTTCTGATACCCAAGTGGTCTTGGGTATCAATGCTGAGTGATTGATGTGCCTTACGTTTCTATTGAACCTATAAAACGGTAACCTTCACCATGAATGGTATTAATCAATTCAGGTGAATCCATATCTGATTCAAAGTGTTTACGTAATCGTCTTATTGTTACATCAACGGTTCTATCGTTTGAACGAAGTTCCCGGCCCGTCATTTCTTTTATTAATTGTTGACGAGTAACAATTTTACCTACATTACTTATCAGTAACCTAAGTGCGCGATACTCACCTCTGGGAATAGCGATAACCATCCCGTCTGGACTTGTCATGTGGCGTGAATTGCCATCAAGGGTCCAATGATTGAATTTAATAATAGATGAATCAGATTCAATTTCACTAGGGCTTAAGCGATTCAATATGTTACGTGAACGAATGGTTAATTCACGGGGATTAAAAGGTTTAGTTAAATAATCATCAGCCCCTATCTCCAAGCCTAATATCTTATCAATGTCGCTGTCGCGACCTGTAAGGAAAATTAAACCTAAATCACGGTTTTTGGTTAGATCACGGGCAAGTAACAAGCCGTTTTTCCCAGGCAGGTTAATGTCCATAATAACTAAGTTGATGTTAAATTGTTGCAGTTGCTTATCCATACTTTCACCATCAATGGCTTCAGATACTTGATATCCCTCTGCTTCGAATAAGTTCCGCAAATTAAAGCGTGTTACTTCTTCATCTTCTACGATAAGAATATGAGGTTTTTGCATGTTTGGCGTCCACTATAAATGTCAAATTCTATACTACGGATCAAATAATTAATTGCATCAATTATTTAATTTTTTATTATCATTAATAATAAGATAGTTGAGAGTTGTGCTCTAAACCACTTATTTATTTAATTAACAGGGAAATTTATTTCAAAATGTACCCCTTTGCCCGGTTCACTTTCTAATTTAATAGAACCACCTAAAGCTTGTGTGATTAAATTATATACTAAATGTAAGCCAAGGCCACTCCCCCCTGAACCACGTTTTGTTGTGGTAAAGGGTTCAAATACTTTATTTTTCATTTCTTGTTCTATACCAAGTCCATCGTCTTGGTACATGATATTTAATTGTCCGTTAATAAGACTCACTGTAATAATGATTGTACCTTGTTCTTTCCCTTCAAACCCGTGAATAATAGAGTTTAGGATCAGATTGATTAATATCTGGATTATTGGGCCCGGTTTACTGGTAACGGATAAATCATCAGGACAATTCAACTCTATTTTAAAAGGTAAATTTTTAATTTGTGGGGCTAGAGTGAGCAACACATCATTAAGTAACTCCGTCATATTAAAGAATCTTGATTCTTCATGAGATTGATCTACAGCCACTTTTTTAAAGCTGGAAATTAAATCAGCAGCTCTCTTTAAATTTCGATAAATAATGGCTACATTTTCTGCACCTTCGTTAAGGAATTTTTTTAATTGGCTGGATTTTAGCGTTTTATCATCATAAGCCACTTTAATTTCGTTGATACGATCAGAAAGCAATGTTGAAGCGGTTACTCCAAGTCCTATAGGAGTATTAACTTCATGGGCAACACCTGCAACCATATCTCCAAGTGAAGCCATTTTTTCACTTTCGACCAATTGTCCTTGAAATTGATGCAGTTTTTCCAGTGTTGACAATAATTCATGATTAGATTCTTTTAGTGCATCAGTTCTGTTACTGAGTTTGTCTTTCAAGTCATCATTAAGCATCAGTGCATTTTTTTCAGCACTATCCTTTTTGGCGAAATTTTTTTCTGTTCGATCTAATAAAATATTAATATTTTGTGATAGTAGATACAATTCCCTATAAGCAGGAAAGTCGCATCTAATACTATAATCTTTACCCTTTGATACCTGCTGAATAGTTGATATTAATGTTTTTATTGGGGTGGTAATTGTATGTTGTAATTTTGCAACAATAATTAAGGTACTTATTAATGCAATGACAATAAAGAAAATTAAAGTGATGATAATATTTCTGGTTAATGAATTAAGATGATTTAAATTAGATTGTACATAAACATAACCATGAGTGGTCCCATCTTCTTTTATTGGTATGATAAATTCCAGATAAGTAGGATAAAATTTTGTCACTGAAAGGGCGTTTATCTCATTTTGTTTTTCTGGGATCGCTGGATAATCCCTACGGTTATAACTAGTGAAAAATCTCACTTCGTTTGAGTTTGGAACAATTCTGTAGATATGAACATAGTTTATATTTTCCATAAACTCAATCGAAGATAATGTTTGATTAAAAGTATTATATCTATTATTTTTTACATCACTGGCACTTTGGCTTGCAATGAAATTAGCAAGTTGTTTAACATTTTGCTCGGTTTGTATTTTTGTATCGGTAATAATCATATTGGCGAAAATGCTGATTGATAAAATTAAAACAGCCAAAGCAAATCCGACGATCATTACTAATAATGTCCGACGGATTGAAATTGTTTTTTTCACCAATGTCATAATATATTGCTCACTCTCATCACATTAATAAGCTGTTTGTTAGAAAATGGCCGAAGCGCATTGTTTAGTTAACTTTAATTTAGTTGACATTGATAAATTGTAAATCCCTTTTTATTTAACAAAACATCAGTTTTTCCAATAGATTCTTCCATTATAGGTCGATATTTTAGAAAGCTATTGGCAACAATGGTGATATCGCCCTTATTGCTTATATACCTTTTTATTTCATTAAGAAACGACTCGGTAGCAGCGTAATGTGTCTTTAAACCTTGATGAAAAGGAGGGTTTGAAACCACATGTTGATATTTTTCGCTAACTTTCGATAAACTATTCGATGCAAAAACATTACCACTTAAATTGTTTATTTCAAGCGTTTTTTTGGCTGATTGTAAAGCAAGTGCATTTATATCGATGAGAGACAACTGAATGTCCGAGTGCTTTTTCCCTATAAAACAAGCAATGACACCCGCTCCACAACCAAAATCAAGTACTTTTCCTTGTAAATTATTTGGTAGGTTAGGGAGCAAAATAGCAGTACCTTTATCTAATCCTCCTTGGCTGAAAACACCAGGCAAAGAAGCTACTTTTATTGTTATATTGTCTATTTCAAGCTGATAGTAATGAAACCAGTCTTCAAGATTGAAAGGTTTAGTTTTATTGTTAAAGCAGCCGCAAAAAAGTATGCAATGACGAGCGGAATCAACTTTATTGCATTGTTCCATGAAATCTGTGGTTAATTTAGGCGCTGACTTAATACCACCCTTATTTTCTCCAACAATTAGAATTCGTGCATCTGTTGCTAAATATTCAGAAAGCATAGCCAGGGTAAACTGTAGCTCTGCTTTACTTTTAGGAAAGTGGATAATAACTAAGTCATGTTTTATTCTGGCTGCGTACTGGGCACTAAAGTAACAATTGGGTCTGTCGTTATCTGGTTGTAATTGTTGTAGTTTTTGTTGTAAGTAATCATAATATTCAAAATTGGTGTTGTAACAGGTAATTTTTGTTTGAGGATAGTGTGATAAATATTCGCTGATCATACTATCTGCCACAAAGTTAATAAATAACGGATTACTGGCATCAAGTAGTTCTATATTTCTCAGCAATAATTGACTGGTGTTGCTTAACGACATTTTTTTACCTGAATAAATTACATTAACGATATGTAGTCATCATATTTTAAATTTAAATAAGTGAAGTCAAGAGATTGAATTTTGACTTTCAGTTAACAGTGGGATTATACATTAAACGGGCAGAAGATAAATCGAAAGGTGCGAATATATATCAAACAGTATGGGTATATATAATAAGCAATTCGCATAAAGAAAACTGTGTGATACGATAATGAAATTAGGTATTCTACGGTATATTGAAGTTATAGTCGATGTGCAATAGTTTCGACAGTGTAATTTTGATTTATTGGTGTTTAGTTAGATTGGTGTTTTTTAGATTAGTGTATTAGTTAGATGAGTATTTGCACTTCCAGGGAGAAGGTTATTCTTAATAAATCGTTAATGTGGGTTGCCATTAAATGGTTCCAAAGTGGGCTTCGTCGTTTTCTATTAACTTTTTGGTACGCAAATATTGCATTCATATTTAAAAAAACGCCTGTGGCTGAAGTGTATTTGTCATTAAGTGATCCATATAGCTTTATGCTTGTACAAGTGCTGCCTTTGCTGGCTAGCCGCTTTAAAATCGAATTTAAACTTTTTCTTGTATATGGTAACTTAGAAGATACTGCAAGTGATCTTTCTTTATGGAATAAATGGTCTTTTAAGGATGCTAATTATATTGCTGCCCAATATGACCTGTTGCCCGTTAATAATATTCCTAACCAACAATCTTTGCTCACGGGTCAAGAAATGTGGCAATTCAAAGGGAAAAATCTTGAAGATGCCATCAAAATATTCAAATGTACCTGGTATGATGAATTTTCTGAACATTTTCGACCCTCTATTCCAGCGATAAATAATCAAATTAAAAATCAACAAAGGCAAGTAGATAAAGGTCACTACTTACCTGCTACGATTTTCTTTTATGGTGAATGGTACTGGGGGCTTGACCGATTGAGTCATTTGGAAGGCCGATTAATAAAATTAGGAAAGGGATGCGTTGATAATGAGCTCTATTTTATAAAAAATAGACTTAACTTTGATGCAAATGTTGCTGACTCTTTTGTTGCAAATTCTTCTTTTAAAAATAATTTGGAACAATCTAAAGAATGTATAAAGAACTCAGATAAAACAGGTATTGATGTCTTTGTCTCGTTGCGTAGCCCTTATTCATACCTTGGTTTTATTCAGGCGCAGCAATTAAGTCAGTATTATCAAATTCCATTAAATATTAAACCGGTATTGCCAATGTTGATGAGAGGGTTAGCTATCCCTAAATACAAACAACGCCATATTTTTATTGATGCACTTCGAGAGGCAAAAAGCAAGAATATCCCATTGAATACTTTTTCTGATCCGCTAGGGCGTGGTGTTGTTAATTGCTATAAATTATTTGCTTATGCCAAACAGAGGGATCTTGCTGTGGCATATATGAAATCTATCTTTGAAGCTGTTTATATTTATGGTATTGATCTGGCTGTAACCTCAAATCTTGAAATACTTTGTCGGCAGGTTGGATTTGATTATCAGGATGCTCTTATTTATAACGAGGAACATGACTGGCAAGATTGGGCTGACGAAAATCAACAAAGTCTTGCTGAAATGGAATTTTGGGGCGTTCCTTGTTTTCGGTTTGAAGAAAGTACTTGTTGGGGGCAAGATCGTTTATGGTTGATAGAGCAAGCGGTGTTAATGAAAGGGAAAACGTAACCGTTCCCCTTCATTTGTGCAATTTTCAAGTGACTTGGTTATATTATTTCAAGCGTATACCATCGGCTTCAATATTGATTTTGTTATTCTTCAATAAATGACCAACGGTAGCTTTAAAGGTTTTTTTACTGACACCTAAAGTTCGTTTGATTAGCTCAGGCGAACTTTTATCATGTAAAGGGATAAAGCCATTATTTTGAGCTAAATGCTCAAGTAAGGTATCGGTAAAATCGACAACTTTTCGTTGGCCTGTTCTGGTTAATGATAAGTCTATCCGACCATCTTCACGAATTCGTTTAATATAACCGGTAAGTTTTTTACCAATGCGAAGTGGTTGGAATATTTCGTTGTCGTACAGTAACCCCCAGTGTAAGTCATTGATTATTGCTTTAAAACCAAGATCTGTTTTACCACCGATGGTAAGATCAACTTGATCACCTTGGTTATACTGAGCAGGCCAAATATCAATATATTTATCTATTTTACTTGATGCTGCTAAACGATCGGTTTGAAGGTCTAAATAAATGCGTACCAAGTAGTATTTACCAACTTCCATTGTACTGTGCTGTTGATTATGGGGAACTAATAAATCTTTTGGTAAACCCCAATCTAAAAATGCTCCTATTTTATTTACTTGAACTACTTTTAATGAAACAAATTGATCGACTTGACCGAAAGGTTTTGCTGTTGTTGCCGTTAATCTGTCGGCGGAATCAACAAAAATGAACACTTTCAACTGATCATTTACCTGACAGTTGTCAGGAAGAAAACGGTTGGGCAATAATATTTCACCCAATGGTCCTGCGTTTAGATATGCTCCACTATCAGTTATTGCTATTACGGGGAGCGTATTATATTTACCTATGTTAGCCATTTTGTTGGAAAATTCTTAAGAATGAGAATAAGGCCATTATACCTTAATTTGATATATACCCAAACTACTTGGAGCATTAGAACTTTTAATAATTTACCTTTGAGGTTTGGGTTTGGTTTGAATGTATTCGCTATGACGTAAATGAAGTAAATCGGCAATTTTTCTTATTATATGTTTTTCAATACTTGCAAGTTCACCATCGGCGTAGGCAAGTTGCCATAATAATTCAACTATTTTCATTCGTTCTTCGATTGTGTAGTGTTCATTAACTTTAGTGGTGAATTGATAAAAGTCAGTAGCATTTTCACTGAGTTTGATTGATTGCGTTATGATATTTTGAGCATCTGATATGCTAAGGTTAAATTGGCTGGTAATTAACTGTATCAATTCCTGTTGTTCTTCTTCAGCTAAGTTTCCATCAGCACGCATGACTTCACACAAAAGAACTGTACAGGCAATTTCTAAAGAAATTTTATCTGAATTCCGCTCAGGGGCTGTTTGTGACAATGTTTGAAAAAAATCGGTTAATTTGGTAAACATAGGATCTCCTTAGGATTCAATGTTTTTAGTTGTTTGAATATATTCAGTGTGATCTTTTTTCATACAGTTCTCAAATTATTATTTATTACAAATTGTTTCAGACAGTCCCAATTCAATAGAGTGTTTTTGTTGGTTATATCTGTAAAGTATTTTTGTAAAAGTATAAAAAGTGGTGAAAAGCACTAACGGAATAAAAAGCATGTATTTATCACTTTATATTATATAGAAAGTTCGTCTAAACCTGTTTATTTTAACTTGTTGTATTATATCGGTTATGTGTTTTACATTTACTGATTTTTGATGTTGAATTCATTTAGGCTCAATACTTGTAATAAGCTTTTACATATTTGTTAAATATGACCAGAGGAAATTTTGTATCCTATGACCATTATTAATGAATGTTACACCTTATTACATCTGATTGAGGAATGAGCCGTGACTCGGAAAAAACAAATAATTATACCCATTGTTATTTTAGTGATTGGCGTTTTAATTATGCTTGGTCTTTCAAGCATGAAAAAACCACCAGAAGAAAAACCTGAAGTAGACAATACACCTATCGTTGCAGTTGAAACCGTGACTGTATCGCCAATGACGTTGCTTGTTGATTCTTACGGTATTGTTAAACCTAAATATGAAACTGAATTAGTCGCTCAAATTAGCGGTCAAATTGTTGAACTTTCGCCAAAATTTGTACGTGGTGGTTTTGTTAAAAAAGGTCAGTTATTAGC
Organism: Alteromonadaceae bacterium; assembly: GCA_013216015.1. GTDB lineage: Bacteria > Pseudomonadota > Gammaproteobacteria > Enterobacterales > Alteromonadaceae > JABSOI01. Next base: position 29,252 of record JABSOI010000014.1, read on the forward strand.
TCGTATTGATCCTAATGATTATAAAGCAGACTTAATTGAAGCGGAAGCGAGTATAGCATCAGCGCATGCGGCACTTGAAAAAGAACGAGCGCAAGGTCGGGTTGCCCAAGAAGAATGGAAACGTATTACTGATGCTTCACCAACTGAACTTAGTTTACGAAAGCCTCAATTAGCTCAAGAGTTAGCGCGAGTCAAAGCCGCACAAGCTTCAGTACTTAGGGCAAAACGTAATCTTGAACGAACAGAAATATCTGCGCCTTATGATGCGATGATAGAAAGTCGTACCATTGGTTTAGGATCATTTGTTGGTACAGGTACTAAAGTCGGTAAATTATTAGGTACATCAATTGCGGAAGTACGCTTACCTGTTGCAGATAACCAGTTACAGTTTTTAAGTGAACAAGGACATAATGCACAAGTTAAGCTCAAGGGTACTTATTCAGGAAAAGAAGTGCAATGGGATGCACAAATAGTTAGAAGTGAAGGCGTTATTGATAAGAATACTCGCATGAGCTATTTAGTTGCCGAAATTAATGATCCTTACCTTATAGGTCCTTCTACTTCAAATGATGATAAGTCTCCGATCCGTTTTGGTAGTTATGTTAAAGCTGAAATTGTAGGTATTGAAATTCCTCAGGCGAGTTTAGTTCCCCGTTATTTAGTTAATGAAGATAAAATTGCTATTTTGGATGAATCGTTAACGTTACGCTATGTATCTGTTGGTATTGTTCGCCAGCAAGGTGCTAATGTTGTGATTTCAGAAGGTCTGGAAAATGGCGATCAATTGATTGTTTCTGCATTGGATTATCCTATTGATGGTATGAAATTAGCGTTACCTGGTACTGAGCTTGAAAAAGGTACCAATGATCAAGAAAAAGATGCTCAAATAGCTAGTGTTAAGGATTAAGCTATGGATACTAATCGTATAGATAATGGTAGTAAAGATGATACCCACAAGGGGTTGATTGCTTGGTTTGCCCGCAATTCTGTTGCGGCAAATCTGTTAATGATATTCATTTTAGTGGGTGGTGCTTTGACAGCTGGCACCATCAGTAAACAAATGTTCCCCCAAGTTGAAATTAACTGGCTTGAATTAAGCGTGCCATACCCTGGTGCCGCACCACAAGAAGTAGAAGAAGGTATAACCATTAAGATTGAGGAAGCATTGGAAACAGTGCAAGGTCTGGATCGTGTTATTACTTATTCTAACCGTAATTACTCTTCAGGCTATTTTAGAATTGACGAAAGTTATGATCCACAAATAGTACTGGAAGAGGTTAAATCGCAAATTGATTCAATTTCAAGTTTTCCTGATGGTATGGAAAGACCTAAAGTTGAAAGGATTAAATATAGACAAGAAGTCATGCACATTAGTTTATATGGTGATATGAACCACAAAGAACTAAAAGAATTAGGTCGTAAGATACACGATGAAATTCAACAATTACCTCTGGTTAATATTTCTGATTTTTATGGTGGTTTAGACTATGAAATTTCAATTGAAGTCAGTAAAGATAAACTACGGGAATATAATTTAAGTTTTCAAGATGTTGCAGCAGCAGTACGTAGCTTTTCCCGGAATATGTCAGCGGGTCAAATTCGTACTGAAAATGGATATATTAATTTACGGGTAGAAAATCAAGCTTATCGTGGTCATGAGTTTGAGTATATCCCGGTTATTACTTTAGAAGACGGGACTAAAGTAATGCTAGGTGATATCGCCAATATTGTTGATGGTTTTACCGAAGGCCTGCAATATTCGAAGTTCAATGGTAAAAATTCAGTGTCATTTTTCATAGGTGCAGCTGGCGACCAAAGTATTACCGATGTTGCAAAAGTAGTACAACGTTTTGTTGATGAAAAAGCGACTTCACTTCCAGAGGGAGTAAAATTAGAAATTTGGGTTGATATGACATACTACCTTGAAGGTCGTTTGGATATGATGCTCGACAACATGAAAAGTGGTGGTATTTTAGTTTTCTTAATGTTAGCACTATTTTTAAGAGTACGATTGGCATTTTGGGTAATGATGGGTTTACCTGTTTGTTTCTTAGGTACTTTATTAGTTATGCCGATGGAGTTTGTTAACGTTACTATTAACATTACCAGTTTGTTTGCCTTTATTTTGGTTCTGGGTATTGTCGTTGATGATGCAATAGTCATGGGAGAAAGTGCTCATGCTGAGATTGAAGAAAAAGGTCACACACTTGAAAATGTTATTCGTGGGGTGAAACGGGTTGCTATGCCAGCTACTTTTGGTGTTTTAACTACCATTGCTGCCTTTGTACCATTTGTTTTAGGTGATGGGCCGTCATCTGCATTCAGTAAATCTATTGGTTTTGTGGTTATTTTTTGTTTAATATTTTCTTTGGTTGAATCTAAGCTTATTTTACCAGCGCATTTAGCTGCGATGAAAGTTAAAAAGTTTAATCCTAAAAATCCATTAGACAGATTACGTGCTTTTATTGATACTAATTTGAAAAACTTCATTAATAATACTTATCGCCCGACCTTAGAAAAGTTAATCGCTTATCGCTATGGGGTGTTAATGTTTTTTATCAGTATTGTTTTACTTAGCGCCGGGTTGTTTGGTGGTGGTTTTGTTAAATTTGTGGGTCAGCCTAAAATACCCCATGATTTTCCAAGTATTAGTGTTGAAATGAATGTTGATAGTTCAGAAAAAGCAACACTAGCGACGGTATTACGTATTCAAAATATTATCTATCAAGTCGATCAAAAAATTATTGCAGAGTATGGAAAATCTATGATTTCTGATATGCAGGTTGATTTGCGTAGCCGCATTAATGGTCGAATCATGGTTAAACTTGCTGATCCTTCACAGCGTGCGATGAATACTTTTGAATTAGCTGATTTATGGCGTAAAGCTATACCCACCTTGCCAGGAGTTAAATCTTTAACTATTAGCGATAACTTATTTGGTGGTGGACGTGAAGATGGTGATATCAGCTTTAGGTTAGAAAGCCAGGACGATGAACAATTATTACTGGCGGCGCAAGAGTTAAAAGCAAAGCTTAATTCATTGGTAGGTGTTGGTGATGTTAATGATAGTCGTCAAACCAGTGCTAAAGAAGTTCAATTTACCTTGAAACCTCTGGCTTATAGCATGGGCTTAACTTTATCAAATGTTGCTTCTCAGGTAGGTTATAGTTTTTATGGATTAGAAGCGCAACGCATTTTACGTGACGGTGAAGAGCTTAGGGTTATGATCCGTTATCCACTTGATCAGCGCAGCTCAGTAGGCCATGTTGGTGATGTGTTGATAAAAGCACCTAATGGAGCAGAATTACCTCTGTCTGAATTAGTTAATATTATCATAACCGATGGTGTTACCCGTATTCGTCGTGAAAATGGTAACCGTACTATTAATATTTGGGCAAGTGTGGATCCTGATCAGGTAGAACCTTTTAAAGTGACAAAAGATATTCGTGATAATTTTGTGCCTGAACTGTTGAGAAAATATCCTTTAGTGAAAGGTGAAGTTTCCGGTCGAATTCAAGAGGAATTAGATAGCGCAAATACCCAATTACGTGATTCTATTATTTCCTTGATGGTTATCTTTTCATTACTGGCAGTGCCTTTAAAATCTTATAGTCAGCCATTAATGATTATGATGGTGATCCCTTTTGGTGTTGTTGGTGCGGTATTCGGACATATGTTGCTGGGTATGGATCTAAATACTTTATCTATATTTGGTATAATTGCAGCAGCCGGAGTGGTGGTGAACGATTCCCTAGTAATGGTAGATTATGTAAATAATGCCCGCAGAGAAGGGGTAAAGTTAGCTGACGCAGTTATATTTGCAGGCTGTAAGCGTTTTAGAGCCATTATGTTGACTTCAATAACTACCTTTATCGGCTTAGTACCCATTATCTTTTTTGAAACAAGTATGCAAGCCCAGATAGTAATACCTATGGCGATATCTTTAGCTTTTGGTGTGTTGTTTGCGACTATCGTGACTTTGGTATTGATCCCTAGTTTATATATAATTTTCGAAGATATCGGGACATTAACAAAACGTGGGATAAATGCGTTGAAGGGTGTATATCAAACTGACGAAGTAAAAGTTTTAAATGTAAAATAATTTAGTTTGTTGTAGATCAAAACAACTGAAACCATCATTTTTATCACTTGAGAATGATGGTTTTTTATGCTCTGCTTGGAAATAATATCAATTCACTTATTCAAAAAACTGTTCTGATTAAGTTTTGTTGCCTATACTTAGATTTTTATAACTCTTTCAATTTCAGGTAAAAGTGAAAAATAAATAATGAAAAAGATATTAGATTTATCGGTATTCATTACCTTAATGCTATCTGGTTGTGCTACTTATGATAATGCTTGTGAGGACGTAACCTTAGCTTCAGAACAAGTGCAAGCGTGTCAATTATTACAACGACAAATAACACATGCCAAAGCTCAACCTTTGATACGTACTGAATTAGAGCTTAGATATCAGCAAGATTGTATTGATGTGCGTTTTTATCGCGATGGTCAGCAAGAAGGTATTTGTGGAAATAAAAAAGAGTTAGAACAAGAAGGACAAAAAAAGAGTTAGAGTAAGAAGGTGAAAAAAGAGTATTTAACCAACTACAAGAAAATAGTCTTAATCTTCTTATTAAAAAGGGGTTAAATACTTGGTTATCTAATATTCAATAAAAGTAGATATTTTATTGATTTGCCTTCATTATTATTCATATTGGCAGCTTAATGTATAACAATTATTGGTTCTCATGAAAGAAATATTGCCGAAAGTCTCCAGCACCAATGAAAGCTTAGAATCTTCTCCAGCAGAAGAAGCTTTTGTTTCGCTGGAAAAATATCAGAAGCTTGAAAGTCGTTATACAGCATTATTCAAATTAAACCAGTCATCCCTCGATTGCGCAGATCTAAAAACTTTCTTTGGCGAAGTTCATCAAATTATAGCTTCGTTGATGACAGCGAAAAATTTTTCAATTGTTATGTATGATCAAGCTTTTGATACGCTTGAATTTTCTTATTTTGTTGATGAAAAAGATGTTTGGCCGGAAGGTGTACTTCCCTATGAGAGTTTCAAAGGTTCATTAACACATTATGTTATTGGAACTTCAAAGCCCTTATTAGCAACCTATGAAGTTATTGAACAGTTACTTAAAGACAGAGAAGTAGAGCCCCTTGGTTCTGAATGTACAGTTTGGCTAGGTGTTCCATTAATAAATGATGGCTTTGTTATTGGTATTATGTCGGTACAAAGTTACAGTGAGTCAGTTTGTTACCAACAACAAGATTTAGAGTTATTGACTTTTACTGCTCAACATATTGTAGGGGCAATGACACGATTGCAAGATCATGAAAGATTGCAAAATGCTGTAAACGCACGAACTCGTGAATTAATGCAGCAAATTCGTGAACGGGAAAAGTCAGAATTATTACAAGAGTCATTGTTTAGAATTTCAGAGTTAACTACAGATATATCAATTGATCTCAATGAATTTTACCGACAAGTACACAATATTGTCGGTCAACTGATTAATGCGGCTAACTTTTATATTGTTAAATTTGATATTGAAAGTGCATTATTGTCTTTTGTTTACTATCAAGATGATTATTCTAAAAATAAAGCGAATGATTTTGAACCAATAAAACTCTCCAGTCATCTAACTGAACTTGTTCTTCGTCGTAGACGAACTGTTCTATTGAGTGATGAAGATTTAAATGCATTATATGAAACAACAGAAATATTAGCGTCTGAAAATACCATTTACTCTTGGCTGGGGGTACCACTCTATAGTTCTGATGAAGTACTTGGTGCTATGGTTGTTCAAAGCTATGAGCAGGATATAAGTTATACCGTTCAAGATGCTGAATTACTGAACTTTGTATCTCAACATGTTTTAACAGCGATAAAGCGGCGTGAAATGGCTGATTTTGAACGTCAGGCACATAATTTACTTGAGCAACAGGTAAAAACGCGTACAGCAGCGCTGGAAGAGGAAATTAAGCATAGAACGCAGGCGGAAGAATTACTTAAGCATACAGCATCTCATGATAGTTTAACCGGATTACCTAATCGAACCATTTTCATTGACTTACTAAATCACGCTATTGCTTGTCATAAACGCCAAAACAAAGTGCAGTTTGCAATATTATTTTTAGATTTAGATCGCTTTAAGGTGGTCAATGATAGTTTGGGACATCATGCCGGTGATTTAGTGCTGCAAATTGTCGCAAAAGAATTGTCTATAATTGTACGGGATAAAGATACTGTCGCACGTTTTGGGGGGGATGAGTTTGTTATTCTCGTTGAAGATTTAGCCACTAAAAATGAAGCTTACCATGTCGCTAAACGTATAACTGAACTATTGGAAACGCCGTTTATTATTGAAAACCAGCCTGTTTTTGTTGGTACCAGCATAGGTATCCTTTTCAGTGATGAACGATATACTAATGCAGATACTATGTTACGTGATGCTGATACAGCAATGTATTACGCTAAAGATAAGGGAAAAGGTCGCTATGAAGTGTTTGATGCCAGCATGCATAAAAAAGTACAAAATGCATTGATGTTGGAATCTGATATTCGTGAGGCAATAGGGCTTAATGAATTTATTCCTTACTTTCAACCTATTGTTAAGTTGGCTGACAACGAAACAGTGGGTTTCGAAGCCCTTGCCCGGTGGAAAAGTCATAAACGGGGCTTTGTCTTTCCTGATGATTTTATTCCGTTAGCCGAAGAAACTAATTTGGTGATGGCGATAGATTTTCAAATTCTTGAAAAGTCTTGTGAGCAATTAAAGCAATGGCAGATAAAGCTTAACCGTGATGATTTATATGTCAGTTGTAATTTATTTTGCAATCACTTTTTCAGTACAAGTTTGCCGGAAGACATTGCAAATATTATCAATAAAGTAGGAATTGAACCTGAAAAACTGAGAGTGGAATTAACAGAGAGAGCCTTATTGGAAAATAGCGAAATAGTACTGCAAAATATGCGTGCGTTAAAAGAGTTAGGCATTAAAATTTTATTGGATGACTTCGGGACAGGTTACTCAAGTTTAAGTTATTTACATCGTTTTCCTCTGGATATACTCAAAATAGATCGTTCATTTATCAGTAATGTGCATGAGCATGGAAATCATCAGGCCATAATTAAAACCATTATTGATTTGGCTACTAATTTACAGATGACCACGGTTGGTGAAGGTATTGAGAATAGTTTTGATGCAGAATTATTAAAGCAAATGGATTGTATGTATGGACAAGGTTATTATTTCGCTAAACCTATGACTTCTGAAGAAGTCGAGAATTACCTACTTTCCTCATAGGGATTTTTTATCAATATACCCAAACACTTGGAAATGCAGGATTCAGCAAGTCGAGAAACGGCTATATACAAGGCATTAAATTTTGCTAATAGTTATTCTATTGAAAAATTTAATAACGCGGGAGATAGCCGTTTCTCGCCTTGCCCGAAGGGAGCTAAGCTAGAATATCAGTGCTGCGTTGCAACACTTTATAAGGGATTATAACCATTATATTCGTGTTGGGCCTTGCTCTGATGTCTTAGCTTAGCTCTGAACCTGCATTTTCAAGTAGTTTGGGTATATGTCTGTTATTTCATTTATTTTTGGTTAGTTGTTATGAATATAGTAAAACCTAAGACCCTGGATAGAATCGACTTGATGATTTTAGATACTTTGCAAAAAGAAGGGCGAATTTCTAATGTTGAGTTATCGAAAAAAGTTAATTTAAGTGCTAGTCCTTGCTTAGACAGAGTACGCCGTTTAGCGCAAGATGGTTATATAGAGCGATATGGTGCTTTTTTAAATGCAAGTAAGTTAAAGTTTGGCATGTCGGCATTTATACAAGTGACTCTGGACAGAACCACAGGAGATGTTTTTAGTCAATTTAAGGAAGAAGTTGTCAAAATTAAAGAGGTTGCAGAATGCCATATGGTTGCAGGCGGTTTTGATTATCTGCTTAAACTGCGTTTTGAAAACATGGATGCCTACCGTGAAGTATTAGGGGTGATTGTTGAATTGCCTGCTGTTTCTCAAACTCATACTTATGTAGTGATGGAAAATGTAAAACAAGATCTCGGTGTACCAATCTTTTATTAGCTTCCATTCTTGTAAATATTTACCAAGTGGACTTTAATTTGTATACTTGAAACCGCAAAGATGGGTGACAAAGCAAGACATAGATAACAAAGCCTGATAGCATCAGGAATCACTTTAAAGTGATTCAATAAATCATGCCCTAAAAAAATTATAATCAAGGATATTCATGAGCGAACAAAGAGAACATTTCGGTTCCCGTATGGGGTTTATTTTGGCGGCTGCAGGCTCTGCTGTCGGTATTGGTAATTTAGTTGGTTTTCCAGTTAATGCTGCCAAAAATGGTGGTGGTGCATTTTTACTTATGTACGCCATATTTGTTATTGTTATCTGTTTACCCGTAATGATTGCCGAAATGGCTGTTGGGCGCAAAGCGGCAAAAAATCCTGTTGGGGCTTATTCAGTCTTAAGTGAAAATGATTCAAAATGGCGCTTAGCTGGTTTACTCAGTATTATTACGCCTTTCATGATCGCGGTATTTTATACGGTCTTAACGGTTTGGATTTTTGTCTATCTAGTTTTATCCGTTACCGGAAATTTAGATTATATTGCCAGTGCAGCTGCATTAGGTGACGTGATCAGTAGTCCTTACTTATTTCTTTCTATGATAGTTGTTGCCGCTTTGGTCAGATTCATTCTGGTGTCTGGTGTTAAAGATGGTATAGAGAAAACAGCAAAAATAATGATGCCGGCATTGTTTGTTATGTTGATTTTATTAGTTATTTTTGTGCTGACACTAGATAATGCTATGGCAGGTGTAGAGTATTATTTAATACCTGATTTGGATAAAATTACTCCTAAAGTTGTTAGTAATGCCTTATCACAAGCCTTTTTCTCCTTATCACTGGGAATGGGGATTTTGATCACCTATGGCTCTTATATCAGTAAAGATACCGATATAGCGGGGTCTGCTAAATTGGTGGCAATTACAGATACTTCAGTTGCATTCATCGCCGGGCTAATGGTTCTGCCTGCGATATTTTCTTTTAACCCCAGCGTTAATCCCGGAGAACTCAGTGACAGTGGGGTGTCATTAATTTTTAGTTATTTGCCAAAAATATTTTTAGCATTACAAAGTACAGTCGGTTATTTCTTTGCCAGCGCAATCGCGTCTATATTTTTCTTATTGGTATTTTTTGCTGCTATAACGTCATTAGTATCTATTATTGAAGTACCAGTATCTTATTTGATGGATGAGAAAAAACAGACTCGTAAAAAAGCATTGAATACTATGTTTTTATGGGCAGGTTTACTTGCACTATTAACAACATTATCTGCTGGAATGGTTGATTTCTTAACATCACTTACTTCTTATGGCGGCAAATCAAAATCCCTCTTTGATTTGATCACTGATATGTTTTACGACACTATTTTGCCATTAAACGGTTTATTGATTTGTTTATTTGTTAGCTATCGTTGGAAAAGTCAAAAATTGAATGAGGAATTATCTAAGGGAAACCCTAATTTCAGTAAAACTTTTCTCGCTAAATATACTAACTTTGCCTTAGCTACCTTTATCCCTATTGTGGTTGGGGTAATATTTATAGATACGGTTGCCAGAACATATTTTGGTTATAACTTTTTTGGCTAAGTTTTGGCTAAGTTTTGGCTAGTTAAGATGGCTTAAATGTCATTTTATTGCCTATATACCCGTGGTCATTCGAAATGCTGGAATTTGAGGTGAATTTAAACGTTTATCTAAAAGGCGCTTGATTGAGCAATAGCTGGCTATTGGGATTGAAAGCAACGCAGTAGATGGACTTTTAAAACGCTTCAAAACCTGCATTTTGAATGATTACGGGTATATTTACTCAGGGTAACCTAGTAATACAATCTGTATAATTAATAGGCCGCTTAATATTTATATTAAGCGGCTTTGTATTTTATCTGGAACTGAATATGCTTGAACATATTACCACTACTGATTTTTCTGAATGTCAGCGACTTTTTCATGGGCGTGGACATGGCTATGCAAATTTTTCCCATGTTAATGTTGATTGGTTACCTCCTGTGGTGTTGATTACAATATACCAAGAAGTGGAAAATGATTGGTTATGTGAGCAGGCAGAACAATTAAAGAGTCTTATTCTTGATTGTGAATCTGTGCAAGTTCAATATAGATGTCGTCAATTCTCGCCTTCAGAGGTGATACTTGGTGAAGAAATAACACATACAATCGTACCGGAATCTGGACTTTTATATCATATTGAACTGGGTAAAGCGCAAAATACCGGTTTGTTTTTAGACATGAAAAATGGTCGTGATTGGGTCAGGAAACAGGTGGAAAATAAAAATGTCCTGAATTTATTCTCATATACCTGCGCTTTTTCTGTAGCTGCTCTTGCTGGAGGGGCGGAAAAAGTAGTTAATGTTGATTTAAGTAAAGCCTCTTTAAATAAAGGGCGGGATAATCATCGTCTTAACAGGCAAGATACCAAAAAAGTTGTTTTTGAAGGTGTTGATATTTTCAAATCTTATGGTCGGTTAAAAAAATATGGCCCATATGACTTACTTATTTGCGATCCGCCTTCTTTTCAAAAAGGCAGTGTTAATATTGAGCGGGATTATCGCAAAATAATGAAACGTATTCCTCAGTTGGTAAAACCAGATGGTCAATTGATGATGTGTTTGAATTCTCCAGATTTAGATGCAGAGTTTTTATTGACAGAAATGGCACGTGAATGCCCTGATTGTCAGTATCAAACCTCTATAACACCGCCAGAAGTATTTAAAGAGGCGCATGCAGGGAAAGGCTTAAAAGTACTCATTTTTAAGTATATCCCTGCTTAATTGTAGGGTTAAAAGAGGAGATTAATGTTTAAACTGAACGACATTATTGTTTGAATTTGAAAACGTAGTTTTAGGTACTAGTTTGCTACCTTTAGCCGGCTCATCTTTAAATTGTCGCACAGAGTTGAGATATAATTGATACGCATGTTCTGTATCTTGATTTGCCATAACCAATAAATCATTGAGTGAATCAATAATTGTTAGAAATTGCTCAAGTTGGTCAGGAGTTAAATTAGCAGAAAAAGTGGTAATACTTTCCACCATATTTTCATTATCAGTAGACATTATCAGCCTCTTTTAAGTAAAACGTCAAAATATTTTGGTTTTATTTAAAAGAATACAATTGCTATGCCAATATGAACTTACTACTATTATTCCCTAATTCAGAAGAATATGGGGTAAGACAAATGGCCTAGCTTAGAACGACACGAGCTGCCAGCAGGATCAGAAATCCCCCGGTAACTTTATCAACAATATGGCTTTTAGCACGTAATTTACTGATCATATTACCGCGTGATAGCCCAAAAGTTACTATTGAATACCAAATTGCATCGATACATCCAACCGTTGCTATCATTATTAATTTTTTTAGCCAGGTTGCTTCCAGGTCAATAAATTGACTAAATAGCGCAAGAAAAAATATAGCTAATTTGGGATTTAAAAATGCGATCAAAAAACCATCTCGCCATCCATTAACTTTCTCTTTATTTTGTTCTGCGTCATCACTAAAAAGCATTGTATTTTTTTTACTTAAAAGTGATTTAATGCCTAAATAAAGTAAAAATGCTGCGCCAGAATATTGAATTAAACTAAATAATATAGGCGATTGCACAATGATAAGTCCGATGCCGGTTACAGTGATGGCCGCATACAAAGCAACGCCCAAGCCGTGGCTTATTGCAGTGCTGTAACCTTGAATGGGTCCACCTGACAGGGTGTTTTTAACAACCAATGCCAGGCTGGGACCAGGGGACAAAGCCCCTAGTATACAAATAGTCACTAATGACAACCAAAGATGAATCTCCATTATTTATTCCTTCTTTATAACTGATAGCAACTTAAGACATGGTATTAAGGTCTTATACGCTGGAAACTAGCGAATCTTGGCACACCTCTGAGGGTTTTACCAACATATTTATAGGTGATTGTTGAACCTATTTCAGGTGGGTTGCTTCGTTGAAGATCACTGAAGCCGGTACCAATTTTAAAAATAATACCTTCAGGTGTTTTAACTAATAGCGATCCGAGCATGTTTGTATATTTGCCTTTACCTTGAATATGTTCCAGTACGATGGCCTCAGCATCCTGATACATTTTTAATTTCATAATCGAATGATTGCGACCTACCTTATAATGTGCGTCTTCAAAATGTAGCATTAACCCTTCACCGTTATTATCAACGATCTGTTTAAGTGTAGAGTTTAATGCATCGGCGTTTGGTAACTTAAATTGTTCAATAATACCTAGATGAGGATTCTTGGTTATTAGTACTAATTCTTTCATCCTTTGTATTCGTTCACTAAAGGTACCTTTGTGCTCGGGTAAATCAAAAGTTAAGAAATACAATTTTTGCCAACAGTTATCTTTTACATAAGTGCGTCGAACACAGGAAACGGTTTGTTGAAATTTTCCTCTGGCAATCCAGAGTTCACCGTCTAAGGGGGTACCAGGCCAATTTTTTGTGAACCACTTGGGTGATGTGATTTTATTGCCCTTTCGTGTCAGTAATTGCTTACCATCCCAAAATCCTCGTACACCATCGAGCTTCTCTGAGATCCAATATTTGTTGATATTATTTGTTGGTTGATATACCACACTATGTTGAAGCGGTGGAATTTCTGCTGTGTTGCCGTGAAAATTGATGGTGAGGCTAAGCGCCATAAAAAGCGGTGTAATGTACTTCATACTGAACTTCCTTGTTCTTTAGTTAATTTGAATGTTAATTCTGACTTATTACTTTAATCTTTTTTAAGTATGTTAGTATAAAGATTAAAAGGATCTCAAATCAAGGATTGATATGAAAATTTCAAAATTCATTTTAAGTTGTTTAATTGTTTGCTGTTTATTAATCACTCAAGTTCATGCTAAATCAAACACCAAAAATAAATGTCAAAAATATCTGAATCAAGTTCGTAGTATTCAAGCCAAACAACGAGAAGGATATTCTGCGCAACAGGGTAATCAATTACGTCAAAAAGAAGCCAAGGCTCGGGATAATTGGTGGAAATGTAAAAATTCATCTCCCAATAAAATGAAAAACAACTGGAAAAATAAAGGGAAAAACAAAGGGAAAAACAAAGCGAAAAAGAAAGTGAAAAATAAGCTTAAAGCTAAAAAGAAAGTTCGGGCTAAAAAGAAGTCTAAAATCCAATAAATAGATTCGAAAAATTAAATAAGCACCCTACGTTAAATTATGTAAAACTCCATGAGAATGTTTTTGTGACTTTTAAAATTGCTGGTTTATTTTTTACAAAATAAAGACAGTTAAGTAAATGTTGTCAACAATATTAAGCGTTAAATGTTAACTAAAGGTCAATCTAAAACAGGCACCGGATTCTGGTTTGTCGATATAGTTGAGATCTCCGCCATGTTGCAACATTATTTGTCGTGACAAACTTAAACCAATACCAGAGCCTTTTTGTTTGGTCGTGAAAAATGGCACAAAAATTTGTTCTTTTGCCTGTGGCGTAATACCGCAGCCTGTATCGGTTATATCGAGACATAATTGCTGTGGACTTTGTTGTTGCCATAAGCGTAAGATAATTAGTTTTTGTTCGCGGCTTTGCAAGGCGTAGAAGGCGTTTTTGATTATATTAATAAGTACTTGTTCTATCTGAACCGCGTCAGCCATAAGCAGACAACTAGACTGAACCTCAAATGAGAGAGTTACCAACTCATGCTTGGCTTGTGATTGAAACAGGGTTAATACCTGTTCAACAAGCTCTTTTGGCTGGACCTGTTTGAGTTGCGGTTGTGGTAAGGCAGCAATTTTATGAAAACTTTTGATAAATTCACTCAGGTGCTGGCTACGACTGGTCAAGGTGGTTAACGCTAAATGCAGGTCGTCTTTATCTTCCTGCTCGCTAAATTCAAGCTCTTCGGGCAATAAATCTACGGCGGTTTGTGCCAGTGATGCCAAAGGAGTGATTGAATTAGCCACCTCATGAGTTAAGACACGGGTTAAACGTTTATAGGCTTGTTGCTCTTTTGCTACCAAGGCCTGATAAATGGATTGAATACTGACTAACTTCAGTGTTTGGCCCTGAATTTGGCAACAGCTGACATGAACCGACAAAGTATCGGGTATTTCTCCGTGCTGCCAAGGGAGTGTAGCGCGCCGGTTTTTATTGTTTTCGCTGATAAATTGACCTAGTTGACCCAATTTCATAATGTCATCATCGAATCGACCGAGCAACTGCTCGCTTGCAGGGTTATGTCGCAATATTTTTCCCTGTTCATCGACCACTAATATAGAAACATCAAGATGAATCATCAAGGTCTCAAGGTATTGCGTCTGTATTTGTGCATCGAGCCGTGTTTGTTGTATTTGAACCCGAATCTGCTCCAGTTTATTAGCTAAGGAACTTCGCAGTGTCAACCCTAAGGTAGGATCGTTGTTGGCGAGTGCCTTTATAACCTGTTCAACTTGCATTTCGCTGCGACGGTGCAGGTTGACCAGTTTAATTGTGACGTAAATCAATAATAGCAAGCATGGCATCAAAACCGCTGACAGTCCCCGTAGCTGATACAAATAAGCACAGCCCAACAACACCAGAGAATAAAGTAATAGCCAGCAAGTTTTTTTGATTACTTGGCGATTATAGATCATATTTTTCTAACCTCCGATAGAGTGCGCCTCTGGTTAAGCCCAATGCTTTTGCAGCTTTGCTGATATTGCCCTTGAAATGGCTGAGGGCATTGGCGATGGTGGTGTGTTCTACTTGCTCCAGGTTAAATCTTTCTGGTGTTGGTGTCTTTTTAGTTCGCTCAGACAGGCTTGAACTAGAAATGATGGAAGAAATATCTAACTGGTCGGAGTCTGATAAAATCACTGCCCTTTCAATTGCATGGGCAAGTTCTCTGATATTGCCAGGCCAGGAATATCTGGTTAGCCTTTGCATATCTGAGGCATTAATGAGCAAATCTCTGCGGTATCTTTGGCCATGGTACTGTAAATAATAATCCACCAACAAAGGGATATCTTCTTTGCGTTCACGTAATGGCGGTAGGGTTATTTCTATGGTGTTAACGCGATATAACAAGTCCTGTCTGAAAGTGTTGTCTTCGACGGATTGATGCAAGTTGTTATTGCTGGCACATATTAACCTGATATCAATATTTATCGGCTTGCTGGCGCCTACCGGGGTGATTTGTCGGTTTTGCAGGGCCGCTAATAGTTTGGCCTGTTGCGATAATGGCAAATTGCCCAATTCATCGAGAAATAAACTGCCGCCCTTGGCGAGTTCAAATCGACCGATGCGATCTACCTTGGCATCGGTAAACGCACCTTTTTTATGGCCAAATAATTCACTTTCAAATAAAGAGCCTGAGATTGCACCCATGTCTAAACTAAGAAATGTTTGATTGGCACGTAAACTGGCTTGATGGATAGCGCGTGCAGCCAATTCCTTACCTGTGCCACTTTCGCCAAGCAGCAATATATTGGCATCGGTTTTTGCCGCTTTTTCAATAACAGACAAAACCTTCAACATTGCAGGGCTCTGACCAATAAATGGATGACCTGCGCCTTGCATAGCCAGTGATAGTCCTTGAGTTTGTCTGGTTAACCTATCAACGGTTTTCTTCGATTGTGAGTGACTAAATGCAGCTGCCATGGAAGCGACCAGCTGATCGTTTTGCCAGGGTTTGGCAAGGAAATCCGATGCGCCAGCCTTGATCGCGTCAACTGCAAGTTGGATGTCTGCATAGGCTGTCATCATGATCACTACTATGCTGGCATCGATAGATAAGATGGTCTTTAACCAATGAAATCCCTCCTGCCCACTAATTGCGTCTTGGGTGAAGTTCATGTCGAGCACAATCACGTCAAATTCAAATTGCGCGATGAGATTTGTCAGTGGCTCTGGCTCAGCGCAGGTTTTTACCAGGCTATAGTGTTTTTTTAACAACAATCGACTGGCGATTAAAATATCAGGATTATCGTCAACAATTAAGATTCGCCCAGGCTGTTTCATCGAATTATATATCCTGTCTGGATGTTGGTCGTTGTGTAACTCTACCTGAGCACCAGCAAAAATGAAACAAATACTGTCCATAAATGGACAAAATGTTGTACCGTTAGTGGACACATTTTTAATTACTTTTTTGTGCTGGTTTCGTAAGATATTGATATTTATGTGTATTTAATGTTGGCATAAGACTTGTACTGTCAATGAGGTAATAAAGAGGTAATAAGCAAGATTAATAGGCATTAACCAAATCATAGGTAACACCATGGATAAAAAAATCCAACAGCAGACATTAAAAACGTCGCACAAAATTATACTGGCTATCTTAGTAATTTCGGGGGTAAGTGCAGCGATTTTTATGCTGCAAGGCAATCATGAAAAAGGTCAGACCCAGAATGTCGACATCAATACTATTAGTTCTGCGCCTGTGCTGGCCGGACACTTTGTTGATAACCTGAAATTACGGGGTAGCATTAGCCCGAAAACCAGCATTTATCTCGATGCGATTACGGGTGGCCGGGTAGAGGAGAAACTGGTGGAGCAAGGTCAATACGTTGAAAAAGATCAACCATTGATTCGCCTGTCGAACATATCATTGCAATTAGATGTGATGAGCCGGGAAGCTCAGGTTACCGAACAACTGAATTTCTTGCGCAATACCCAAATGACCATGACCACTAACCGTCTGAATTTACGCCGGGATAGTTTGGAAATTGAGCGACAGATTGCCCACTTGTTACGTAATATAAAACAAACCAGCCCCTTAGTTAAAAATGGTGTGCTGGCTGAAGAAAAATTACAAAGTTTGCAACTGGATTTGAAGTATTATAAACAACGTAAAATATTAACCGAAGAGCGCCAACAACAAGAGGAAAAAATACGTAAGGTGCAGGTTCAACAACTCGAAGACAGTGCAAAAATGTTGCAGGGGAATTTGTTATTTGCCCGCAAAAACCTTGATAACTTATTGATCAGGGCGCCTGTTGGGGGGTATTTAAGTGAATTAAATATTGAGCTTGGCGAGTCAAAAAATCGAGGCACGCGTTTGGGACAAATTGATCTGGTTGACGGTTTTAAAATGGTGGTAAATATTGATGAATACTACTTACCCCAGATTGTGCTCGGTATGTTGGGGCATATCAGTTTACTTGGTAAAAACATTAATCTTAAAGTGACTAAAATTGACAGTCGGGTCAGACAATCACAGTTTCAGATAGAGCTCGATTTACCCGGGAAAATTAACAATATTAAACGTGGCCAAAGCATGGAGCTTGAATTGAAACTGGGCCAGGGGATGCAAAATTCCCTGCTGTTACAACGCGGGTCTTTTGTTCGCAGTACTGGTGGCAACTGGGCATTTGTCTTAAGTGAAGATGGCTCTTACGCAACACGTCGTTTAATTAAACTAGGCAAGCAGAATCAAGATTATTATCAGGTGCTCGCTGGCCTCAACCTTGGCGAAAAGGTTATTACTTCAAATTACAGTGCTTTTGATAAGGCAGATACTATCTATTTTACGGGAAAAAAATCATGATTGAATTGAATCAACTTTCACGGGTATTTCGTACTCAAGATGTCGAAACAACGGCTTTAAACAAGATTAACTTGACGGTAGCTGAGGGAGAATTTGTCGCTGTTATGGGTCCATCAGGCTGTGGTAAATCAACCTTATTGTCGGTAATTGGCATGCTTGATTCACCAGACGGTGGCGAATATATCTTTAACGGTCAAAATATATCGGGATTTGGCGAGCGCAAGTTATCAAAACTCAGAAAATGCTCTATTGGCTTTGTCTTTCAGAGTTTTAATTTAATCGACGATCTCACCGTATTTGAAAATGTGGCTTTACCTCTACAATACTTAAAGGTTAAGACAAAAGAGCGAAAACAAAGAGTCGACGCTATTTTAAAACAGGTTGGCATCGACCATCGCAGCGATCACTTACCACAACAATTATCTGGAGGTCAGCAACAAAGAGTCGCCGTCGCCCGGGCGCTTGTGATCAAACCAAAGTTGATATTGGCCGATGAACCGACAGGTAATCTGGACTCTAAAAATGGTGAAGAAGTAATGGCTATGTTGCGTCAACTGAATGCTGATGGTACCACAGTGATTATGGTGACTCATTCAGAACACGACGCAAAATATGCCAGTCGTATTATCCGGTTATTTGACGGGCAAATTATGTTAGACAAGGCTAGTGACGCAGCTTGTGAGGTGCAATATGCTTGATAATCTATTGTTAAATTATCTGGTTAGTGCGTTTAGGTCATTGTCTCGTCATAAAATGAATCTGGTATTAACCATCATTGGTTTGTCTATCGGTTTAGCTGCGGCATTCATTGTGGCATTATTTGCCCTTAATGAAAGCTCATATGATGAATTTCAGCCAGATGCCGAGCGAACCTACCGAATTGTTTTCCACCATATTCCTACCGGCGCTGAATATCCTATTACCACGCCAAGGGCTACGGAGCTGTTAAAACAGCTTGCTGGGGTTGATGACGTGATGACGTTAATTCGCTCTGAGTGGTTGTTAAGCAGCAAGATTAAAATTGGCAACCGTTATTTTAAACTCGATCAGTATCTTGGTGCTTCAGGCAACCTTACCGATTTTATCAACATAGAGGTTTTGCACGGTGATTTAAGCCAGGCGTTGAGCCAACCCGGCAAAATAGCTTTATCTGAGGCCGAAGCCATTCGACTATTTGGCACCGAAAACGCGGTTGGTAAAACCATGGTGCTCGTTGATGGCAACAATACTTTGACCGTTACTGCTGTATTTGCTGATTTCGCAGACAATAGCCATTATGCGATCAAATCAATAGTTGAGGGGAAATCTCATCTAAACGCCATAGGTAAACATGCATTTACCTATATGAAGTTAATGCCAGAAGCCGATATTGATAGAATTTCGGCACAAGTCACTCAAATGTTTAATAATATTTGGCACGATGAAAGTAATGAGGTCCGCTATTATTTGCAACCCTTGTTAGATATTCACCTTGCAGCTAATTTTAATACCGATATGAAAGTTGGCGGATCGGCCAAAACTGTCAAGGTTAGTATAGCGCTGAGCATTTTATTAATGCTTATCTCAAGCTTTAATTACATTAATATGAGTATTGCTCAGGCTGGGCAAAGGGCGAAAGAAGTTGGGGTGCGCAAGGTGTTGGGTGCCAGCAAGTTACAATTGGTGCTGCAGTTTTTAACAGAATCTGTGGTCATCACGCTGTTCTCTGCAATATTGGCCTGTGCCATGGTTGAGTTGTTATTACCCTCTTTTAACCAGTTGGTTGGGCGCGAATTAACGGTCGTAAATTGGTTGCAATTCATCCCAAATATCCTCTTCGCCACGGTGATTATCGGAGTGGCATCTGGGCTATATCCGGCGTTATTTATCTCATCTTTTAGCGTTCAACGTGTATTAAGTGGCGATTTTGGTCGGGGTAAGAGTGCAATAATAGTGAGAAAATCATTGATGGTATTGCAGTCGGCTCTATCTGTGGGTTTAATTATTGCGGCGCTAAGTTTGTACCTGCAACTTAATTTTTTGCAAAATCTCTCTGTTAATTATGCAAAATCTCAACGCCTAAGCGTTATTGATATGCAGCAAGACAAGTTATATGCCAGTGACAATCAATCCCTCTATCAGGCTTTAACCAAGATCGACGGTGTGATCTCAGCAATTCCGACAGATTTCGATCTTACCAAATCAATGCATGCCGGTGCATTTGTTGAGTCGGTGCCGAATGTGGCAAACTTCAGTGTTGAGCTAGGCTTTGGTGGTGTTGGCTTTAATGCGGTGCAAACCTTGGGTTTACAACTAGTTGCCGGGCGTGATTTTTCATCGCAATACCAGTCGGATTGGTTTAATGAACAACAAGGCTCTGTGGCTATTATTATCCCTGAATCGGTTTTGAGCGCAGCGGGTTATCAATCTGCTCAACAGGCGATAGGTCAGGTTTGGCAATTTGGAGTTGGCAGGCACCAACATCTCAAGGGGAAAATTGTCGGTGTAATCAAAGACGTTAAAATTGGCTCTGCTCGTCATGATGCGGGTCCTGTGTTATTCGCCTGTGGTTTACCTGTTGGCGGGGTATATTCTCTGGTTATTGAAGTAGCAGATCAGTATGCGGCCAAAACCAGACAAGAGGTTGTTACTCTTCTTGAACAACGCTTAAAGATTAATGCGGTAGAAATTCAGTTGGTACAGGATAATTATCAACAGCTTTATCAGGGAGATAATGAATTAGTTGATATGGTTGCTATTTTCTGTGGCTTAGCCGTGTTTCTTACTTGTGTTGGCATGTTTGGTCTGGCAGCATTCAGTGCGCAGCAACGTAGCAGGGAAGTAGCGATCAGGAAAGTATTAGGCGCTTCAAGGTTTGGCCTGGTCGGTATATTAACCGGAGAGTCTGTAGTACTGGTAGCTTTTAGTTTAGTCATTGCTTTTCCCGTTGCTTACTATTTAATTAACGAATGGCTAACTAACTTTAATGACAGAATTTCGCAATCGGTAATGGTTTATGGTTTTGCTGCACTGCTCATCGCTGTTGTTACCTGGTTAACTGTTGCCGCCATAGCGTTAAGAACAGTGAGTGTTAGCCCGTCTCTCAGTTTACGTTATGACTAAACCAGTAGGCTGCTGATACGTTAAGAAAAGCCTTTACAATAAAGGAGGCTTTATCATCTGGCTAATGACGATATTGGGTCAGAGCAACACAACATATTGAATAAACTGACTATTAACAACAAAGCAAGCTTATAAAATTGATTAGAAATAAGATGTCTTTCCCTAGAAAATTGTCATGTTATCGCAGAGATAAAAGTTAGTCCTACAATATCGATTTATAGGCTAAAAAGATACGTTTAAGCTATTTAAAACAGCATGTTATTTATATTAAATATAACATAATCAGCTTGTTGTATCGGTCAGGCCCGATCCGGTAAGTTTATAAAATCGATTTTTTGATAAAAATCATTAGAAACTAACATATTAGCTATTTAGTGGTTGTTTTTGCCAAATAATCCCAATTGATAAAAGAACATGTATTTTATCTTACTGTTTTTATTGAGTTATATTTATGGTTTAAACATTGCTTATTCAATAGAGTTGTGAACATATCAATTTTAAAGGGTTTAACATGTTATCGAATATAAAAAGTAAATTAATAACTGTATTGGGCTTATTTTTCATAGTGATTGGTACGATATTTGTTTTGTTGCCAGGGCCAGCAATTTTGTTTTTACCATTAGGATTAGCCTTATTGAGTTTAGAGTACCCCTGGGCAAAGGTTTGGCTTAGAAAAACTCAACGATGGTTAAGACAGGGAGCGGTGCAAACAGATAAGTTTGCTGTATGGCTGGGACGACGATTTAATAGATAGTGCCCATCCATGAACGAATGTCTACTGCGGACGTCTTACTGGCACAATCTAAACACCATTGGATCGCCCTCGTTCCGACCCTGTTTCTGGACGGGCACTAGATAACACAAACAAAGATGTTTATCGCTTGCAAAGCGATAAACATTTAACACTTGTTTAGAATTACGATATTTTACTATTATTGTGTTGAATATAGTCTGTTTTGCTTTTGTTATATCGATTAACAATATCGTCAATGTTATCTTGGTTATATTCTCTTAATCCACTTAATAACATATGCTTTTTACCTTGACCTATTATTTCGTTGTTAGATTTTAAATCAAACTCAAGCCATGCATTACCACGTTTGCCTTCTCTGGTTAATGTTGTTTTAGATAAAGATAATTCAATTTCTTCAACGTCAAAATGGTGAAGATCAATTGACATGCTTTGATACATGATCATTGGTCTTGCCGGGTTGATCATGACATTATTTTCTGCCATTAAGTTTACTAATAAATGGGGGAATGTATGACCTGAAAAATTCACATAAGCTTGAGTGAGGCTTTCAATGAGCTGAATATTTTTGGTTGTTTCTCCAGCTACATCAATGGAGAGATACTCTTTTTTATTATCATCTACAATAATGGCTAAATCTGTAATTTCATCAGGGAAAGTTAACTCTATATCATCTGTAACCATGCCGGAAAAGTTAAAGGTCATTTGCTTACTTAAACCAGACTTGGCTAATATTACCGAAAAGAGTAAATCACCAGGCACACAAAAGCGTTTAGCGTCTTCGTTATGCAAAGGATTAAAATCATCCGCTACTTGTTTTGCAAAATTACTTGCCTGCTGGCGAGAAAAACTTATCTTGCCATTTGATGTGTTATAAAAATTATCGATAAACATTATTTATTATATTTCTCCCAAGTGAAAACTTGTTAAGTTTATCAGGATTTTAGCTAAAAATCGAAAAACTATTGATTGCCTGCTTACTCAGCAGACCAGTAAGACTATGTATTGAAGGCCGCATTTGAGCGTACACTTGTATTTAAAAACGATAAATTAATGCTATTCAAAATTAATGTTAATTAAATCGAATTGGCTTACTAACTGCTCCTTTTTTCGCTTCCGTAATTTTTTAAGCTGATATTCATGACGAGATGCTGTTTTTCTGTCAGCTGATTTTTCGGCATAAGCTAATTTCACCGGTCGGCGTACACGTGTATATTTTGCACCGAGTTTGTTCGAATTGTTATGCTCGTTTAACCGTCGATTTAGATCAGTTGTAATTCCAGCATAAAGGCTGTTATCTGAACAGCGGAGTAAATAAACGTACCAAGTAGACATAAATTAGTGTTAATTATTCGTTTTAAGTATAGTGACAGTTTTAAATTACTGTGTCGAGTTAGCTTTTATGAGTATCTTTTTAAGGGTTATATGTAGTAACTTATTTCAGGTAAATTTAATTAATACCAATTCCGATATTTTATTTCGTAAAGTAATTTTTGTTAAGTAATTTTGAATGAAAATAAGTCAATTATCTGAATTGGTATTTTCAGCATTAGAGAGATGTCATGCCTAAAATTGAAAGTGGTGCTTTGCGTAAACTTACCGCAGAGTTGGACGAACAAGGAAATGTTCACTACCAGATGCCTATTGGCGATGCTAGTTTAAAATTGAATCCGTTAATTGGTAAAAACTTATCATTAACTTTTGAGGGGAAAATTTTATGTTGTCATTGTGGACGTAAAACCAAAAAAAGTTACTCTCAAGGTTATTGTTACCCTTGCATGCAAAAATTAGCTCAATGTGACATGTGCATTATGAAACCTGAAACATGTCATTATCATTTAGGTACTTGCCGGGAGCCTGAATGGGGTGAAAAACATTGTATGGTGCCGCATTATGTCTATCTGGCAAATACGTCAGGATTAAAAGTTGGTATTACCCGTCATACTCAAATACCTACCCGTTGGATTGATCAGGGAGCGACTCAAGCTCTGCCTATTTTTAAGGTGCAATCACGTATTCAATCTGGTTTAGTTGAAATTGCGCTTGCTGAATTTGTTGCCGATAAAACCAATTGGCGAGCTATGCTTAAAGGCAGCGCAGAACCGATAGATATGATCGCTAGAGCTGAAGAGTTAAAACCAAAAATAGCCACAAAATTAGCTGATATAGCTTTAAAATATGGCGTGGATGCAGTGGAATCCCTAGAAGCTTCAGTTGTTGATTTGCATTTTCCCGTTAGTCAGTATTTAGAAAAAATATCGTCTTTCAATTTTGATAAAACGCCTACGGTTTCAGGAACTCTGTTAGGAATAAAAGGCCAATATCTTATTTTTGATGCTGGGGTTATTAATATAAGAAAATTTGGTTCTTATCATGTAAGTGCAGAATTTGGTTAATTTTTAAGAGTATGACTATACTTAAAATCTGAGGCTCGATTCTTAGATTTAAAGTGTGAAAGAGTAGTAGTTGTATAGGTTCAACCAGTGAGTGACTACTGCTTTTTTGTGATGTTATAGCTAAGTTGTGGCTAATACTTAATTTATGGACTGCTATTTAAGGAATGCTTTATGGATGTTATGGATGCTATGGATTATGCCGAGAAGGCTGAAGAAATTTTTGTTTTGTCTGACTCTTACATTCGAATAAAAGATCTGATTGATGATGAGGCATCAACTATAGATGATATAGCCGAAGTAATTATTCTTGATCCGGCTTTATCAGGAACAATGCTTAAGTTGGCTAATAGTTCTTTATTCAATTATCCGGGAAAAATTGATACCATTTCGAAGGCAGTATTAGTTTTAGGTATTACCGAAGTTTATAATTTAGTTGTTGCTTATTTTATTACGGATACATTCAAATCACTTAAACTTGATGCAGATTTTTTAGATGAATTTTGGGCAAGTAGTGTTGACTGTGCATTGATCCTTACATTTTTAGGTACACGACTGAAGGTTCAAAATGCCGAGCGATTATTTATTCTTGGTTTATTGCATAATTTAGGAGAGTTATTGGTTCAGCAGTTTAATATTGATAATTATAAGCGATATAGATCAAGTAAAGACAAATATTTACCGTGGGTAAAACAACAGAAAATTTTGGGTTGTACTTTTGCTGATTGTTCAGCAGAACTGATGAAGTTGTGGCAGTTACCTTTTTGCTTAGTTGAGCCTGTCCGGTATCAAGATAGTGATGATTTTCAATATTCTACGCTGGAAACACAATTGTTGTATATTGCCAAACGGGTTATGTTGAAAAATACTTTATATGATCATAAGCCATACACTTTTTTGATTAATGAAAAAAAATTGCAAGCATTAGAGATCAACGAAGAATTATTAGATGAAGCAACATATTATTGTGACATGGAAAGGTTGGGTATTCTTGCGGTGTTAAATCCTGGTGCTTCGATGATTTATTAGTTGTTCAGGTCTATACCCATCACCATTCAAAATGCAGGTTTTGATTCGTTTAAAAAACATATTTACTGCGTTGCTGAATCTTAAATAAGAATAACTTATCCGGCGAATCAGCGTCTTGTAACTATGCTTTTTAATTCACCTCAAATTCCCGCATTTTGAAAGGTAACGGGTATATACCCAACAATAAATCAAAAAAACACCTGAACTAAAAAAGCATTAACGAAAGCTGTCGTTAATGCTTGATAGTATTCTCGATCCAGGGCACAGCGTGTCCTGGTCTAGCTGAGTCAAAGAAGTATTAGTAGTATTGTTAATCTCATGAAAGTGGTTACCCGTGGGGTTTAAATACAGTAATCCCGTTAAAATTTCACCTTTCTTTTTATGTTCTTCAATATCTACAATGGCTTTCATGGCGTTTTTAAAGTCGTAGTCGGGCATTAA
Organism: Alteromonadaceae bacterium; assembly: GCA_013216015.1. Taxonomy (GTDB): domain Bacteria; phylum Pseudomonadota; class Gammaproteobacteria; order Enterobacterales; family Alteromonadaceae; genus JABSOI01. The sequence goes on from JABSOI010000014.1 coordinate 54,595, forward strand.
TTTCTTAATACGCATTAACGGACCATCGTGAAGGCACATATCTTCACAGGCGCCTTCAGCAAAGTCACTTGTTATTTCTTTTTTAACCGGAACAAAGTCAGCTATTGCCCCTGTAACTACATTGTCATGAACATAATCATAAGAACGGGTAGACTTCGGATGATTATTAAAAGTGACACAAGGAGAAATAATATCTAAAAAAGCGAAGCCGCGATGACTTATTGCTGCTTTTATTAAGGGCACCAGTTGTTTTTTATCTCCTAAAAACTACGCGCGACAAAAGTTGCACAAGTTGTAAAGCCATTACACAAAGATCTATGTCGGTAAATATACTTAATTCGCCTGTTTTATTTTTAACACCTTTGTCGGCTGTTGCCGCTAGTTGACCTTTTGTTAAACCATAAACACCATTGTTGTCAACCATATAAACCATGTCTAATTGACGCCGCACTACATGTGCAAATTGACCTAATCCAATAGAGTCACTATCACCGTCTCCAGACATTGCCAAGTAAAGTAAATCTCTGCTTGCCATATTGGCGCCAGTGGTTACAGAGGGCATTCGACCGTGCACAGAGTTGGAACCATGAGCTTTATTTAAATAATAATTTGGTGCTTTGGATGAACAGCCAATACCTGACATTTTGGCAACTTTGTGTGGAGGAATTGACAGCTCATGACATGCTTGTACTATTGCTGAGGTTGTAGAGTTATGACCACAGCCTGCACATAAAGTTGAAAGTGCTCCTTCGTAATCTCTATAGGTCAGGCCTAAGTCATTTACGGGTAAACGTGGGTGATGAAATTTAGATTTTTGGAAACTCATTGCTTAGCTCACCTGTTCTGTTAATACTTTACTGGTTAATTTATTTAAAATTCCCTGTACAATGAATTTGCTGGTAATGGGTAAACCATCATAATTGGTGATTGGATTAAGTCGATTGGGGTCTATTTGTAATTCAGTAGAAATTACGGTTCGCATTTGCGCGTCTCGATTTTGCTCAATGACAAATATTTCGTTATGTTCATTAATGAATTTGACAAGTTGATGATTAAATGGGAACGCTTTGATCCTTAAAGTATCTGCAGACAAACCGTGTTCTTTTAATTGATCTATAGATTCGTTTATTGGATGGGCTGTTGTACCGAAATAAATCAAGGCAATATCAGCTGGAATTTTAATTTGAGAAACATCTGCTTGAGGTAACATTTGACTTGCCGTTTCAAATTTTTTCGTTAGCCGGAGCATATTATTGACATAATCTTCAGATTTTTCGCTGTAATTTGCCAAGTGATCACGAGAGGTTCCCCGAGTAAAAAAAGCCCCCTTATCAGGATGGGTGCCCGGTAATGTCCGATAGCAAATACCGTCACCGTCGATATCAAGATAACGGCATAGTGTTTAATTTCTGATAGCTGTTCAGCGGATAATAGCTTACCCTGTTTGTATTTTTTTTCATCATCCCAAATAAACTCATCTGTTAAATGGTCGTTCATGCCTAAATCTAAATCACTCATGATGATGATTGGTGTTTGCAGTTGTTCAGTTAAATCAAAAGCGAGCGCGCTAAATTCAAAACACTCAGTTGGACTTTCGGGAAAAAGTAATACTTGCTTGGTATCACCATGAGAAGCATCAGCGCAGCTTAAAATATCCGATTGTTGTGTACGTGTTGGCATGCCTGTCGATGGTCCGGCTCTTTGTACATTACTGAGTACCATTGGAATTTCAGAAAAATAGGCAAGGCCAAGAAATTCCGTCATTAAAGAAATACCCGGACCACTGGTGGCGGTGAAAGCTATGGCACCATTCCAGCTGGCACCAATTGTTATACCAATTGCGGCCAATTCATCTTCCGCTTGTACCAGAGCGTAATTTTTTTTGCCATTGGCAGGATCAATACGTAAACGTTCACAATAACTGGCAAATTTTTCAATAATTGATGTTGATGGTGTTATCGGGTACCAACCGACTATGGTTGCTCCTCTATAAACAGCTCCAAGCCCACTGCCAGTATTCCCATTAACCAATATTCTGTCATTAATTAAATCTCGGCGTTCAACTTTTATTGGTAGAGGACAAATAAAATGCTGGTTAGCGTATTGATAGCCAAGTTCTAATGCATAAATGTTGGCAGTGATTAATTTTTCTTTCCCTTTGAACTGGTCGCCTACTAAAGATTTTAATGTTTCAAATTCTATATTGAGCAATGCGGCTAAAGCACCTACATAAATCACATTTTTGAATAATTGTCGTTGACGGGGATCCTGATATTCTTTAAGACAAATAGCAGAAATTGGTATGCTTAAACAATTAATATCATTACGAAGTAGATTATTAATGAGCTGTTTACTTGAATCGTATAAAAAGAATCCCCCGGATATTACACTGTCAATATCATCAGCAAGGCTTTGTGAATTCATCCCTACCACAATTTCTGATTTTCCACCCCGACGGGCAAGATAATTTCTCTCACTTACTCTCACTTCAAACCAAGTAGGCAGGCCTTGAATATTTGAAGGGAAAATATTTTTTGCACTGACAGGAATGCCCATTCGAACAATTGCTTTGGCAAACATATTATTAGCACTGGCAGATCCTGTGCCATTGGTATTGGCAAAACGAATAACGAAGTCGTTAATTGCGGGGGGCAGTTTAATCGCTTGGGTTGCTTGTAACAGGTTAGGTTCAATTGACTTAGTCATATTACATTTACTCCTTGATTGTTGCTGCAATGTTGCCTAATTCAAGTTTTTCATATCCCAGGCCCCTGTAGGGCAACGCTCAGCACATAGCCCGCAATGCAGACAAACGTCTTCGTCTTTGATCATTAAATTACCCGTTTTAATTTATCTGATACCAATATTTCTTGTTGGGGATTAATCGTGGTCACTTTCAATTGAGGCAGCACTTGTTCTTTTAAAGTTATAGTACTTTCAGGGTTGTATTCAACAAAATTGATACAATCCATTGGACAAACGTCTTCACAGGCTGAACATTCAATACAGCTTTTTTCTTCAAACACGGTATGAATGTCACAGTTTAAACCGCGATGTGCTTCTTCCAGGGCTAATTGCTCATCAAAGCCCAATTGAACTTCATTTTTAAGTTCTTTTACTGCGTCTTCCCAATTTATATGAGGGACAAGGTTACGCGATTGGTGGTTAATCTGACTTTGATAACTCCATTCATGAATGCCCATTTTTTGGCTGATCAAGTTGAATGTGCTTTCGGGGCGATCATTAGAAGGATGTTTATTCTGACAAAATAGATCAATTGAAATAGCTGCCTAATGTCCATTAGCAACAGCAGTTATGATATTTTTAGGGCCAAATGCAGCATCGCCACCAAAAAATACCTGTTTATGTGTTGATTGCAGGGAAGTTTCATTGAGCACAGGCTGTTGCCATTCATTAAATTCGAGGCCTATATCTTTTTCTATCCAAGGATATGCAGTATTTTGCCCTACTGCAATTAGTACACAATCGCAGGGAACAAGTAGGGTTTTCCCTGTGGCATTTAAAGTGCGTTTCCCAGCACGGTCGTAAACTGATTTTACTTTTTCAAACAGTACACCAATAAATTTATTTTTTTTACAAACATATTCTATTGGGCTGTAGTTGGGCATAATTTCTATGCCTTCAGCCTGAGCATCTTCTTTTTCCCATGGCGAGGCTTTCATATCATCAAAACTGGAACGTACTAATACTTTTATTTCGGTTGCACCTAAACGTTTTGCGGTTCGACAACAATTCATCGCAGTATTGCCATCACCTAATACAATTACCGATTTTGCTACTTTATCGACATGATCAAAAGTGACATTTGATAGCCAATTTATACCGGTATTAGCCTCTGTTGATAATTTTTCATGCCCGGGTATTGTCAACCATCGTCCTGTAGGATCGCCAGTGCCAATGCCAATGAATACAGCATCGAAGTTGTTTGGTAACAGGTTATTCAGACTGGTGATTTTCTCGCCAAAATGACATTCAACACCCATATTAATAATATAATCGAGTTCTTCATCTAATACCGTTTCGGGTAATCTAAATGCAGGTATTTGGCTACGCATCATTCCGCCGGCTTTTGCATCCCGCTCAAATAGTATTATTTCGTATCCTAAAGGTAATAGATCTCTAGCGACTGTTAACGAGGCCGGACCGGCTCCAATAAGCGCGATTCGTTTATTGTTTTTGTTGAGGGGGATTGTGGCAAGGGATGTAAAATATTGCCTTTATTATCAGCCGTAACACGTTTAAGGCGACAAATGGCGACAGGTTTATCTTCTACTCTGCCTCGACGACAACCTGGCTCGCAAGGGCGATCACATACTCGTCCTAAAACCCTGAGAAAGACATTTGATTCCCAATTCAGCATATAGGCATCGTCATAACGTCTTTCAGCGATTAAACGAATATATTGCGGGACTGGTGTGTGGGCAGGGCAAGCGTGCTGGCAATCAACGACTTTTAAAAAATGCTGGTAAGACGAGGTATGGGTTTTTTCAACGTGGTATTCCTCTTGCGGCTAACAATTTAACTTTAACAGTGTTTTAACGGGGCATTTTCACGAAAAACTAAGTAGTTCATATATATACCCATCACCATTCAAAATGCAGGTTTTGATTCGTTTAAAAAACATATTTACTGCGTTGCTGAATCTTAAATAAGAATAACTTATCCGGCGAATCAGCGTCTTGTAACTATGCTTTTTAATTCACCTCAAATTCCCGCATTTTGAAAGGTAACGGGTATATACCCGTAATCATTCAAAATGCAGGTTTTGAAGCGTTTTAAAAGATTATCTACTACGTTGCTTTCAATCCCAATAGCCCGCTATTGCTCAATCAAGCGCCTTTTAGATAAACTTTCAAATTCACCTCAAATTCCCGCATCTTGAATGACCACGGGTATATGTATAGCACAATAAATAATCTACACTAATTTCAAATAGAGTTAAGCATTTTATTGTTATTTTTGTGCACCAGATAATTACAACAGACATTTAATGCTGCACATTTTTGGTGCGCAAAAGAGTTGCGAATATTTCCATTTTTTTGTAACAAGCTGATAAATAGTTAATTAACTTATTGGCATGTCAATTGAATAGTAATCATCAATCTATAAATAGGGGTGAACAATGAAATTAGTTAACGCAATTATAAAACCGTTCAAACTCGATGATGTTCGGGAAGCAATATCTGGTATTGGTGTTGAAGGTTTAACGGTAAGTGAAGTAAAAGGTTTTGGTCGACAAAAAGGTCATACAGAACTGTATCGTGGCGCAGAGTATCAAGTTGACTTCTTACCAAAAGTAAAATTAGAGATAGCGGTAAAGGCAGATGTAGTGGATCGTTTAGTTGAAGCTATTACTAAAGCAGCTTATACCGGAAAAATTGGCGACGGTAAAATATTCGTTTATGACTTGCAACAAGTTGTTCGAATTCGTACCGGTGAAACAGACCAACAAGCAATTTAAGGGGATTGAAATGGAAGAGTTAGTTAAAATTTCGACCACTGTGTCAGAACTACGTTTTGCATTAGATACATTTTATTTTCTAATATCTGGTGCGTTGGTTATGTGGATGGCAGCTGGTTTTGCCATGTTAGAAGCCGGTTTGGTCCGTTCAAAAAATACCACTGAAATATTAACCAAGAATATTTGTTTATATGCTATTGCTTGTGTGATGTTCTTATTAGTGGGTTATAACATTATGTATGTTGATAACCCTGAAGGTGGCATTATTCCTTCAATTGCAGGTTTAATTGGTACACAGGCTCAAGGTGCTGACCATTCATTGGAATCGGATTTCTTTTTTCAGGTAGTATTTGTTGCTACCGCAATGTCTATTGTTTCAGGCGCGGTTGCTGAACGTATGAAATTGTGGGCCTTCCTGGCTTTTTCAGTTGTACTGACTGGTTTTATTTATCCACTTGAAGGATATTGGACTTGGGGTGGTGGTTTCTTGTCTGAAGCTGGTTTCAGCGATTTTGCTGGCTCGGCCATTGTACATATGGCAGGCGCAGCGGCTGCTTTATCTGGTGTATTATTATTAGGTGCACGTAACGGTAAGTATGGAAAGAATGGTGAAATTTATCCAATTCCTGGCTCAAACATGCCGTTGGCGACTTTAGGTACCTTTATTTTATGGATGGGCTGGTTTGGTTTTAACGGTGGTTCACAACTTATGATTTCTGATGCTGAAAATGCATCTGCTGTTGGTAAGATCTTTTTAAATACCAACGCAGCAGCAGCAGCAGGTGCAGTAGCAGCATTGTTAATCAATAAGATTATTTGGGGTAAAGCGGATTTAACCATGATTTTAAATGGTGCATTAGCAGGTTTAGTGGCTATAACTGCTGATCCATTATCACCAACGCCATTATTTGCTAGTTTGATTGGTGTGTTAGCTGGTGGTTTAGTTGTTCTATCAATAGTAACGTTAGATAAAATTAAGATTGATGATCCGGTTGGTGCTATTTCAGTACATGGTGTTGTTGGTTTCTTCGGTATAATGATTGTACCGTTTAGTAATGGCGAAACAACTTTCTCAGCTCAATTATTTGGTAGTGCAGTTATCTTCGGCTGGGTATTTGCAGCGAGTTTTGTAGTTTGGGCAATACTGCAAAAGACTATGGGTATTCGAGTAAGTGATGAAGATGAATATAACGGTGTAGATAAATCAGACTGTGGTATTGAAGCTTACCCTGAGTTTGTTTCTATAAAAAGTTAATTATAATCCGAGACATAGCGGATATTATTATGAAAAAAGCAGCTTGTAGCTGCTTTTTTTATGTACAGGGATGTACGCATGCCGTGATCACATGGATGTGTAAGATCGGCGATTTCAATAAATTTACTGCCGAAAATAGTATTAAATAAGGTATTAGAAAGAATAATACTTTTTTATTAAAGATTTACTGTCATAGTACAAATATTGTGTAGAATTAAGTATATTTGTAATAATGTACATTCAAACTACGTTTCTTAGTAGTCTGGCTATAGTGATGAATATTTTTGAGGTAGGTTTTAATGGCAAGAGAGCAATTTGGTATTTGTGCCGAGCCCAGTTTACACGGCTATTATTTATTATTTAATGCATTAGATGATAAAAATGCTTACCTTCGACAAGCATTATCACGTTTACCTGCATTATTTGAAAAGTATGCAGATCGATTCTCTGAAGCGAATTTAACAGGTGTTGTTGCTATTGGCGCCAACTATTGGGATGAATTTCACGAACAAGCTCGACCGAAAGAGTTAAGTGCTTTTTTAACAATGGAATGTGATGACCGTATTGCACCGGCAGAAAATTATGATCTGTATATTGAAGTACGGGGTGACAGGGCCGATGTAAATCATATTGTTACGGGTAAAATTTGTCAGCTATTAGGGGATAGTGTCGAGTTAATTGAACAAATTCACGGTTTTAGATTTTTAGATGGACGAGATCTAACTGGTTTTGTAGATGGCACTGAAAATCCCAGAGGTTATCATCGCCGCAAGGTTGCTTTAGTTTCTGAAGAAGATGATGATATTTTTACGGGTGGCAGTTATTTGCATATTCAGAAATATCGGCATAATTTAACATTATGGAATACGCTTGAGCAGAAAGCACAAGAAGATATTTATGGACGAACCAAGATAGATAATATTGAATATTCAAATGAAGAAAAACTGAAAACTGCACATATCAAACGGGCAAATTTAACAGACGAGCAAGGTCAAGATATTGAAATATTAAGGCAAAGCATGCCTTATGGAGATATGAAACAACAAGGCTTGTTTTTTGTTTCTTATTGTCGTTCCTCAGCTCCTTTTGAATTGATATTAAAAAGTATGATTTATGGTGACGAATCGGGACATTTTGATCATTTACTTAAATATACGCAGGCAGAAACAGGAGCCGCATTTTTTGCCCCAAGTTTAAACTTTTTGCAAAGCCTTGCTGATGAATAATTTTCCTTTAAAAAATCGTGTTAATGTGTTTTCTTTTGTGTTTTCTTTTGTGTTGGTATCTTGTGCAGCCATGCTGTGCGCTTAAGTAAATTAGGCCCGGTTTATCAGTTAATCAATGTTTTTAGAAAACAATAATTCTAATTTGTTCATGGTATTTTGTATTTCTGAGACATGAGTAGGGGCAATAAAAATAGTGTCATCACCGGCTATTGTACCCAAAACACCATCACGTTTACTTAAACTATCCAGTAAACGGGCAATTAACTGAGCTGCGCCAGGGCTGGTGCGAATAATAATCATTAGCTCATTATGTTCTATATCCAATACCAATTGTCTTAACGGACTTTTAGCGGTTGGCACACCTAACTCTGCGGGTAAACAGTAAACCATCTCTTGTCGCGCGTTCCGAGTACGTACAGCGCCAAATTTACTGAGCATTCTTGATATTTTAGATTGACTGATGTTGTCGTAGCCTTGATCTTTTAATGCTTTCACTATGTCACTTTGAGAACCAAATTGCTCTTGTTTAAGTAGTTCTTTAAAGGCTTGTACGAGTGCTTCTTGTTTTTGTTGGCCTGTCATATCGCATCACTTCAGTTATATTTTATTGTTTGTATTAGATTGTACTAATTTGTTTAGAATTAAATCAATTTCATAGCCTAGCTACAGCAGATATAAAACGCTATACTACCTCAATTTTGTTACCAAAATCTAGCATAGCGTATTTAATAATAATTGTTTTTTGCTTGCTTATGCTATATCTTGTGTTCCCAAAATTTACGTATTTACTCAAATTCTTTTTAAACTGGAGACATCACATGAAAGTTGCTGTTTTAGGCGCAGCTGGCGGGATTGGCCAAGCATTATCTTTATTGTTAAAAAATAACCTTCCGGCAGGAACTGCGTTATCACTTTATGACGTAGCACCTGTTGTACCTGGTGTAGCAGTAGATTTATCTCACATCCCTACTGACGTAAAAGTAGAAGGCTTTGGCAGTAAAGATTTAGCTGCTGCACTAACTGATGCTGATATAGTATTGATCCCTGCAGGTATGCCACGTAAGCCCGGTATGGATCGTGCTGATCTTTTCAATGTTAATGCCGGTATTATTAAAGTATTAGCTGAAGGCATTGTTGCTAATTGTCCTAAAGCTTTAGTGGGTATTATCACTAACCCAGTTAACGGTACAGTGCCAATTGTTGCTGAAGTATTTAAAAAAGCGGGCACTTATGACGCTGCTCGTGTATTTGGTATAACTACATTAGATGTAATTCGTTCTGAAGCTTTTGTAGCAGAATTAAAAGGTTTAAATGTAGCTGACGTTAAAGTGCCGGTTATTGGTGGTCATTCAGGTACGACTATTCTTCCTTTACTTTCACAAGTTGAAGGTACAACTTTCACCGATGAAGAAGTTGCTGTTTTAACTTCCCGTATTCAAAATGCAGGCACTGAAGTTGTAAATGCAAAAGCTGGTGGTGGTTCTGCAACTTTATCAATGGGTGCTGCAGCTGCTCGTTTTTGTATGTCTCTTGTTAAAGGCTTACAGGGTGAAGACGTTATAGATTACGCTTATGTTGAAGGCAAAGGTGAAGATGCACCATTTTTTGCACAACCTGTACGCTTAGGTGTTAATGGTGTTGCAGAATTATTGCCATATGGTGAATTAAGTGCTTTTGAACAAAAAGCTAAAGCAGATATGTTAGAAACTTTGAAAGGTGATATTAAAGAAGGTGTTGACTTTATTGTTGGTTAAAAGCCATAAGTTAACAAGCTTTTGTTAAGTCCAAGTTTTGTAAAGTTAAAATAAAAAACCGGTCAACGACCGGTTTTTGTGTATTTTTTCAGCTATTGGTTAGTGTTTAAAAAGAAATCTGATTAAACACTTCTATTGGCCGCAATATGAGCAAGTGCTATTAAAGCTTCTTTATGTTCTGATTCTGGAATTATAGCTAAGGAATTTATTGCCTTGTCAGCTTCTTGTTCAGCTTTCTTCTGAGTATAAATTAATGCTCCGGTTTGCTTTAACGCGTCAAGTATTTCATCCAGATAATCCATACCATTACTATGTTCGATAGCTTCGCGTATCAACTTGGATTGTTTTTCATTACCACGCTGCATAGCATAAATCAGTGGTAAGGTAGGCTTACCTTCAGCTAGGTCATCACCAACGTTTTTACCCATTTCCTTAGCGTCAGCGGTATAATCCATAATATCGTCAACAAGCTGAAAAGCTGTTCCCAGGTGCTTTCCATAGTTTTGCATAGCTGTTTCTATTAATTTATCTTGATTAGAAATTACCGCTGCAAGTCTTGTCGCCGCTTCAAAAAGTTTGGCTGTTTTACTGTAGATAACTTTCATATAACTTGCTTCAGTAGTATCTGGGTCGTTACAGTTCATTAATTGTAAAACTTCACCCTCAGCAACAACATTGGTGGCAGAAGACAAGATACTCATAATTTCAATATTGTTGAGCTTTACCATCATTTGAAAAGAGCGGGTATAAAGGAAATCACCTACTAATACACTTGCACTGTTACCAAATAGTGCATTTGCTGTTTCACGACCCCGGCGCATATTTGATTCATCAACTACATCGTCGTGTAATAAGGTGGCGGTATGAATAAATTCGATTATAGCCGCTATAGCAGTATGATCCTGACCTTCATATTGTAGTGCCCGTGCGGCTAATACAGTTAACATAGGGCGCATACGTTTACCGCCCGCGTTAACAATGTAAATCCCCAATTGATTAATCAGGGCTACGTCTGAATGTAATTGGCTGTAGATAAGATCATTAACTGTTGACATATCGTTTGACGTTAATGTTTGTATATTTTTAAAATCCATAAACTTCTAATAGTACTGACCAAACAGTAGCAAAGCTGTATTGGTGTTATTAATCGAAAAAGACACGATTGAAAATATTGATAGCCAACTACTAGTGATAGTTGAGTAATTATATTGAATCTTCGAGTAGTTTGAGTCTATATACCCAAGCAGTATGAGTATTCATATTTTCTAAAAATTTAAAATCGGTGCTGAGTTTACACGATTTCTATCATTAATGAAGGTTTCAACTTGATTTGCTTAATTTAGTTGATAAAAAAGGCTAAAAGGGGGATTTTTACTTGCGGTAAGGTTTTTCTTCAAGTAGAATTCGCGCCCTATATTTTTAAAAATTAAGCGTCTGAAAAGATGGCGTGGTACGGAGTAGCTATGTACGCAGTATTCCTAAGTGGTGGTAAGCAACACCGCGTAACTGAAGGTCAAACACTTCGACTTGAGAAACTTGAGTTGGAAGTTGGTTCTACAGTAGAATTCGATAACGTTTTAATGATCGCTGATGGCGAAGAGATTAATGTAGGCGCGCCTTACATTAATGGTAGTAAAGTTGTGGCTGAGGTTGTAAGTCAAGGCCGTGCTGATAAAATTAAAATTGTTAAATTTAAACGTCGTAAGCATTCACGCAAGCAAGCGGGCCATCGTCAATGGTTCACTGAAGTGAAAATTACTGGTATTAACGGCTAATAGGAGCACTATAAAATGGCACATAAAAAAGCTGCGGGTAGTACACGAAACGGTCGTGATTCAGAAGCTAAACGTTTGGGTGTTAAACGTTTTGGTGGTGAATCAATCTTAGCTGGTAACATTATTGTTCGTCAGCGTGGAACTAAATTTCACCCGGGTACAAACATGGGTATCGGCAAAGATCACACTTTGTTCGCATTAACTGACGGTAAAGTTCAGTTTGCAATTAAAGGCCCTAAAAATCGCAGATTCGTAAGTATTGTTGCTGAGTAATTTTACTATTTAGCAATAGTAGTTGAAATTTTCGAAAAACCCCGCAGTTTTGCGGGGTTTTTTTTTGTAAAGTTTTTTACTCATACCCGTTTAAATAATTCGTTCTATTGGTATTAATTGGGTGTCAGTGTAAAAATCTATTATACTGAATGAAAAATCGGTATCACAATTTTTTGCCGTAATATTGGAGTGATTGAATCACCATGAAATTCGTTGATGAAGTTGAAATTAGAGTTGAAGCTGGCGATGGCGGTAACGGCTGTGTTAGTTTTCGTAAAGAAAAATATATCGAGTTTGGTGGACCCAATGGCGGTGATGGTGGTGATGGAGGTGATGTTTACTTAATTGCTGATGAAAGTTTAAATACCTTAATTGATTATCGTTTTGAGCGTTTTCATCGAGCAAAACGTGGGCAAAATGGTCAAAGTCGAGATTGCACAGGCAAAAGTTCATCGTCATTATATTTAAAAGTTCCTGTAGGTACTCGTGCAACAGATGTTGATACGGGAGAGCAATTAGGTGATTTAACTGTTCACGAGCAAAAAATGCTGGTTGCTAAAGGTGGTTGGCATGGCTTAGGCAATACTCGTTTTAAAAGTAGTACTAACCGGGCACCACGGCAAAAAACTGATGGAACGCCAGGTGAAATCCGAAACCTGAATCTTGAATTATTATTATTAGCTGACGTAGGTTTACTGGGGTTACCAAATGCGGGTAAATCCACCTTGATCCGTAGTGTTTCTGCGGCAAAACCGAAAGTAGCTGATTATCCTTTTACCACTTTAGTGCCCAACTTAGGTGTTGTGCGTTTAGATTCCCAAAGAAGCTTTGTTATTGCTGATATTCCGGGTCTTATCGAAGGTGCAGCCGAAGGTGCAGGATTAGGAACACAGTTTTTGAAACATCTTGAACGTTGTAGGGTTCTATTACACGTTATTGACGTTCTACCGGTTGATGGTTCGAGCCCGCTTGAAAATGCCCGAACAATTATCCATGAATTGGAAAAACACTCAGATAAGTTAACGGGTAAACCCCGTTGGATTGTTTTTAATAAACTCGACTTATTGCTTGAAGAAGAAGCAGAGGAAATCACCAAAGAAGTTTTAGCTGAACTTGATTGGCAGGGTGATGTTTTCAGTATTTCTGCATTTAATAAAATGGGAACTGAGAAACTTTGTCATAAACTAATGACTTTTATTGAAGCTCTGCCACCTGAAGAAGAAGATAAACCTCTTGAAGGCGATTCAGTGGACTTTAAATGGGATACTTATCACGAGGAAACAATGTCAGATCTGAAAGATGATCTTGATGATGAAGACTGGAATGAAGATGATTACGACGTTGAAGTAGAATATCGTCAGTAATACTTCTTATTGCTAATAGCATACCCGTCAAAATTATTTATCAAAAGTAATCCTACGCTTTTTGTTGGAGAAATAATTAGACTATTTCTTCATTAATCAGAGTGGGATCTTACTTTTATTTGTAGTGGTTGCACTTAATAATCATCACTAGTTACAAGGCCCACACACGTGACAGCTGTTTGCTCTGAAGCCAATTTAAATTTACCTATAAGAATTTTTATTATTTTCAGGTTTCTAAGAAAAAAGATCTGGTAGAGTAATAACCTTTGGGTTGAGTTCATTGAAGTGTGCGTTTCTGGTGACACCGTGAGGGGTAACGATGGAAAATCGGAAATTGTATTTATTGCCTGTTTGAGTGTTAAAGGTTTGCCTCTTATTTAAAAGATTTTCCTTGTACTCTTTAGTGATGGTGAAATCGCTGTCGTAATACTTACATTCGACAATCTCAATGGAATTACTTCCGTTTAAATGTTTTATGAGCATATCGATTTGTGCCCCTTTTTCGTACTGGTCTTCTGGCTTGTATGCCCAGTAAGATCTTGTGGTTTCAATCCCATTAATGCCTAACGCTTTTTTGATTTGCTCTTCGTGTATATGACAGAGTTTTTCGAAGGCAAAGCCAGCCCAAGACCGATAGCTCTGGGTACCTATTATGTTCGACCAATCATTGACGGTGCGGGGGCGATCCATTTATGATGAAAACAACTGAAGAAATCTACTGCTGAAAACAAGGCTGCTTGTGTTTTTTTATCTAAAAATTTTGTCTTACCAACAAACACTGATGCAATGAGCTCTGTGAGGGTATCGCTGATTGTAGAATTAGCTAATTTAGTTTCTTGTGTGAGTCTCCAGACCATCGCTGTGTAAGTACGTTCATAATAGCGTAATGAGCCTGCGCGTTATCAAATAACGATTCAAATAGTGTAGTGTATTCATCAGTCATAAGTGCGTTGAAGGCAAAACATGACTCTTGGATAGCTTGTTCTAAAGTTAAAGTTGTGTCGATTTCGGTTAGGTATTTTGCCACGTCTCCAAAAATCAAATAGGTGTTTATAATGGATTTGTCACTGAGATGCCAATTCTGAGCTTGAATGAGTTTTTTGGTGTCGTGTAGATCAAATGGCTGCATTCTTAAAATAGAGGTAATCCTGTTGTGGAGAGGGCCTTTGTTGTGTTCAACTTTCTTGATCATGTATGAGGAGGCTGATCCGCAAATAACAAGAGTTACGTTAGGATGTTGGCTAACATGAAATCCCCAAAAGTCCGCAAGTTCAGAGATAAAATTAGAGCGAGGGGAGTCAAGCCAGGGAAGTTCGTCAAAGAATAAAACAAGTGGCTCGTCGGACGGCCAGTTGGCGAGATAGGCTGAGCAGATCGAATGCATCCTCCCAACTGTTAATGGGTTCTTTGTATAGCTCAAGAGAGTGCGGCCTTAGCCATCTTGAAAAGTTATTAAGTTGTGTTGACATGTTTGCTTTGTGCTGTCCGGTAAACTCAATCAACTTGACTTTTTTTTGTCTTCAAAATTCTCTAATCAGCAGAGTTTTGCCTATCCGTCTTCTTCCATAGATAGCAATGAAGCTAGCTTCAGTTCTATTAATTTGCTGTATAAGCTTATGGAATTCTTCTTGTCTGCCAACGAACATAGGGTATCCTAAAAAGTTATAATGCCGAAAAAAGCTAAATAAACGTAGATATTTAAACGTTATAGCTCTTATTACCGAAAAAAGTCTAAGATTTAAGAGATAATTCGCTGATATAAAATTTAGAAATGACAAGGTGAGATGTTCAAGTATCTTTATTGGTAAACATAGACAGTTAAAAAGGGGAGAAAAGTTTCCCCAAGGAACCCCAAAAAGAGGTTATCTAACGAAAGGTGCGTTCTGCATATATCGCAATGACACGTATTTAGCAGACAATTGAACATAATCAGAATCGGAGTCTTTGTTCGCCGTTTCAAGATTTAATCGGGACAGTCACCAATTAATCGAATTAATCGGGACAGTCACCCATAAGAGTATTCGCAAAATTTTAGATTTAATTAGTTAATCGGGACAGTCACCCATAAGAGTATTCGCAAAATCTTTAAGTTGTTGATAAATATAAAACCTAAAGGCGAGGCTGGATTGGTTTATGACTGTTTTATCAATGATAGTTGATACAGTTAATGGAAACTGATATCAATAAATGAAGATCACATATTTATCAATATAAGTTTCCTCTGTAGGAAATGCGGTGTAAAATCAAAAAATTATACGTATTGAAGATGTCATTTCTTTTTAAGAGATGTATCGACTAATCTGAGAAACTTTATGACTGTTTTATCAATGATAGTAGCTACAGCTGATAATCGAATTATAGGTAAAGGGAATGTTATGCCCTGGCATTTACCTGCAGATTTAGCTTATTTCAAAAAAACGACCTTAGGTAAACCTATTATTATGGGGCGAAAAACCTATGAATCAATCGGTCGTCCTTTACCCGGCAGGCGTAATATTGTTATTAGCAGAGATGAAAAATATCAAGCGGATGGAATTGAAACGGTGACTTCAGTTGATGCCGCTTTAGCTTTAGTGACAGATGTTGAAGAAATTATGGTTATTGGGGGGGGGGCTATATATGCGCATTGTATGTCATCTGCAACCAGGCTTTATGTTACTCACATTAAAGCGAGTATTGATGGTGATACTCAATTTCCGGAATTTGACACGGTAAACGACTGGAAAAAGATCAATAGTGAATCAGTAAAAGCTGATGATAAAAATGCTTTTGATTTAGATTTTTGTGTTTATGAACGAAAATTTTAATCTGTTAATATCATGTATATCTAATATCGCCGATTTTTCACATTGACATACATGGATGTATTAATGCAGCGAAGGCATGGATGACTAGGCGCTGCCATGTGAACACAGCAAACGAACATTCCTTTAAATAAAAAAACCGCATTGTGCGGTTTTTTATTTGATTTTATTAAAGATCAAAAAGCTAGAGTTAGATCCAATGTGGATTTTATTAGTCAGATTCCAACTTAAATTCTTGCACAGATTGTTGTAATTCTTCAGATAAACGAGCGACCTCACTGCTAGATGCGGCAGTTTGCTGAGAGCCTGCTGTAGTTTGTTCGGCAATAGCAACAATAGATTCCAGATTTTCGCTAATTTCATGAGCAACTACGCTTTGCTCTTCTGCAGCTGTGGCAATTTGTGAACTTCTGTCAAATGCTTCGTGGACTGCATGAGTAATAGCATCTAAAGCCTTGTCAGTTATTTCACTTTGTTCTACACAACTGGCTGCTTGTTTTTTGCCTGCATTCATTACATTAACCGCTTGTTCAGCGCCATCTTGTAACACTTCGATCATTTTTTGAATTTCTTGAGTGGATTCTTGTGTACGACTCGCCAGTGTTCTTACTTCATCAGCAACGACGGCAAAGCCACGTCCTTGTTCACCAGCTCGTGCAGCTTCGATAGCGGCGTTAAGTGCCAGTAAATTAGTTTGTTCGGCGATACCTCTAATTACATCAAGAATACTGCCAATTGATGCACTGTCTTGTTGTAATTTATTGATCACCTGAGAAGCAGAATCTACTTCACTTGCTAATAACTCAATAGTTTGACGACTTTTTTCTGAGATAATTTTAATACGTTCTGCTTCATCGTCAGCTTGTTTGATTTCCCCTAACGCATCATTTGCACTTGTCAATACACTTTGTGATGTACTGCTCATTTCGGTGGTGGCAGACGCTGCTTGTTCCACCTGATTACGCTGTTCTTCAATTGCAGTTGTACTTTGTGCAGTAACTGCAGATGTTTGTTCTGCTGCCGCGGCTAATTGAGTTGAACGACTTACGATGCCTTGAATAAGTGTTCTTAAGCTATCGATAAGTAAGTTACAATTTTTAGATAATGTAGCAAATTCATCCGTGCCGCTTTCATCCAGTTTACGAGATAAATCACCTGAAGATACGACTTTAAGCATTTCATTTACGCGTCCTAGCGGTCGAGTAATACTAATTAGGGTAAATCGAGCAATGAAAAAAGCTATAAAAATCGAAATGAGCAATATGCCAATTGTCTGGGTTGTACCACTTGAAACGGAATCAGCTACAAGTTGTCCTGCTTTCGTAGTGGTTTCACTAGCAAGCGCCATTTGTTCTTTTAATATTTTATTACCTGCATTAATATCAAGTTCAGCGGCTGCTAATTTTTCCTGAGCCAGTTGATTGGCGTTGAGCTGAGTCTTTTTATGGAAAAGAATACCTTGAGTTTCTGACATTAACTCTTGTATTTCGACAAATGCAGTTTCCAAACTTTCAGCAACATCACCAACATTGTTTACATTTAATTCATTGATTTCTTCTCGAACAGAAGTATTCAGCTCATTCATTGCAAATGACATTTCACTTTCTATCAGGTGGCTTGTATTAGTAGTTTGTACGTCTTTGTATTCCAATGCCGATGCTGTTAGGTTGTTGAATTGTGTTTCAATAACTTCACCAAGGCTAATAGCTCGTTGTAATCTGCTATCTGCTAAATCATGGTCAGCTAAATCTAATAATAATGTAACTGCATCATCAGCTCTTTCTTCTAACGCATCTATTTTATCATTTAAAATGGCTTGCTGTTCTATACTGATTTTTCGATTGTTAAATACATCACTGACATCAGCTTGTAATTTAAAATAGATGTTATCAATTTTTTTTAAATTACTTAAAAGTGTATTTTCATTTTGCACCACACGCTTTAGTTTTTTAAGTGTTGAGGTGAAAAGTTTATTACTGGATTCATATTTCTGTAAGTTTTCATTAAGCGGAGCTAATTCGGTTTGGTAGTAACCACGTAAGGATTGATTCCCTATTGTGGATAATTCTGTCGCTAAATTATTGCTAGACTTAAGGGTTGGGATCGCTAATTCGCTTTGTCGAAGTGTTGATTCATTAATAGTATCGAGATTTAACCATGTGATCATACTAGTTAAAAAAAGCAAAATTGAGATAGTGGAAAAACCACCAATAATCTTCATTCGTACCGTTAAATTCATAGATGCCACCAATTAGTTTTAATCAAATGTCAAACACCTCAAGTTTTAAGTCCATTGAGGTGAGCATACCAAAGCTGTGTCTATTAGACGTTACTAAGTATTAAGTTTTTGGGAATATATTTATATCGATGTTAATATCGATAATAATTTATTAGTCATATTTAACCATATATTCCTATTATAACAAGTAAATTCAATTTTTTATCTTATGTTATTAAAGAATTATATATTTTTATGTGATTTCTCTGTAAATACCTGTTTATCATCCCACCTTAACATGGTGAGATAATTACCCCAAACGCAGCCTGTGTCTAAGGCGTATACATTTTTATGGGGGCATTGCCCCATAAGAGTTGCCCAATGTCCAAATATCAAATTCGTACTATCGACAACGTCCCGAAGCTCAAACCAAGGTATTAAATCTAAGGGTGCATCAGCCAGGGCTTCTTTACAGTTGAACTCTAATGTTTTGTCTTTATGACAATACCTCATTCTAGTAAAAGCATTTATAGTATAACGAAATTTTTCTGTGTTGCTTTTAGCCTGAGTCCAATCATTTGGCAGTTCACCATACATTTTGGCAAGCCATTTATTTCGATGTTTTGAACTGAGTTTTTTGTTCGCTGATCCTGCTTGTTCTATTGCTTCTTTAATTGTCCATTGGGGTGATAACCCTGCGTGAGTCATATAAGTATTTTCACCGGGTATTTTTTGGATCAGCGGTTGCTGAGCAAGCCAATTCATTAGTTCATCAATATCTGACGCAGCAAGTAATTCATCTAGCTGGTCTTTTTTATGAGCATTTTTTATACCAGCATAAATAGCAAGTAAGTGTAAATCATGGTTACCTAAAACCATTTTTGCACTTTGACCTAAAGATTTAATAAAGCGTATAGTGGCTAATGAATCAGGACCGCGTGCAACTATATCTCCAGCCAGCCATAATTCATCTTTATTCTCGATAAAGTTAGCTTTGTTTAGCAATGCCTTAAGTTCTGAAAAACAGCCTTGGATGTCTCCAACAATGTAGATAGCCATAGTCTAATTAATAATACTTAATGAATAATATTAGGAATAGCTAGCCGGAATACAGGAATATCTACTTTGATAATGTCAGCTGCTGGTGCAGATTTTAAGCTTTCGGTTGTTTTTTGTAGCATTGGTTTTGTCTCCATCAGTTTTTTATTCATTATCTTTTTCTGCATTAGATAATGTCCTTGCATGGTGCCAAATGGCGTTTTTAATAAACAACCACTGGTATAAGTATAACTGGCGCCCGGGGCTATATTAGGTTTCATACCTATCACGCCCTCTCCCTCAACGGTGGTGACATCACCATTAGCATCGGTAATTATCCAGCTGCGAGTTAGTAGCTGAACCACACTATCACTATTGTTAGTTATAGTAATAGTGTAACTGAAGATAAATTTATTTTCAGTCAATATAGATTGCTCGGGTATAAAATTAATTTTTACCTTAATATCAACACAAGTATTTTTAGTTGTTACGCTATTGTCCATTTTAATCTACCGGATTATCGACAATAAAATTGGCGAGCTTTATATAATCATCTACGCAGATATTTTCAGGACGTAATGTTGGATCTATGTCTAAGCTGATGAGCTGCTCTACAGTGAGCAACTTCTTAAAGCTATTACGAATTGTTTTTCTACGTTGGCCAAAAGCAGCAAGACAGACACGATTTAAAGCATTAATATCTTTCACGGGGTTCTTGATTTCTTTGTGAGGAATAAGCCTGACTATTGCTGAGTCAACTTTGGGTGCCGGGTTAAATGCTTCAGGACCAATTTCCATTACCGGAATTACCTGACATTGATATTGAGTCATTATAGATAAACGACCATACGCTTTACAATTATGTCCGGAAGCCATACGTTCAACGACTTCTTTTTGTAACATAAAATGCATATCATGTACTTTTTCTTTAAACGTCAGTAAATGAAAAATTAATGGCGTGGATATGTTGTAGGGTAAATTGCCAAAAATTCGTAGAGGTTCACCTTCGATAAAAAGCTGACTGAAGTCAAACTTCAAGGCATCATTTTCGTATATGGTTATGTGTGGAGCAATAAAAGGATGGTGTCGTAATCTATGTGCTAAATCCCTATCTAATTCAACTACGGATAGCTTGCCAGCTCTTTCTATTACAGGCTCGGTTAAGGCACCGAGTCCAGGGCCAATTTCAACTAAATTTTCACCGGGTTCAGGATTAATAACATCTACAATTCTGCTTATAACCGAATCATCGTGTAGGAAGTTTTGACCAAAACGTTTTTTAGCCTGATGACCTAGATGGCTTTTACTCATAAAATGGGCTCAATAAATTATTACGGGGAAAGCAACTCATTAAGAGTTGCAAGTAGTTATACTATACCCAAGTTGTTTGGGTATATTTGGTATTACTGATTATTCGCTAAAATAATAGCGTTTCGCATTGCTTCCAATAAACTACCGGGATCTGCCTGATCGGTTCCTGCAAGATCTAAAGCTGTACCATGATCAACAGATGTTCTGATGAATGGTAGCCCCAGGGTAATATTAACAGATGAACCAAAGCCTTTATATTTTAATACTGGCAGTCCTTGATCATGAAACATACTCAAAATAGCATCAGCTTCAGTGAGGTATTTTTTTTGGAAAATAGTATCAGCAGGTAAAGGCCCTATAATATTGATACCTTCTGCACGCAATTCATCAAAAGCAGGGATCATCACTTCAATTTCTTCCCTACCTAAATGTCCCCCTTCTCCCGCGTGAGGATTTAAGCCGCACGCATAAATTTTTGGTTCATTTATGCCGAATTTTTTAATGAGATCCTGATGCAGTATACGGGTAACTTTTTGCAGTCTTTCTTTAGTTATAGCTTTAGCTACGTAGGCTAAAGGTATATGAGTAGTTACTAGCGCAACACGCAGACCTTCTGTTGCCAACATCATAACCACATCGGAACAGTTTGCCTGATGAGCAAAATATTCCGTATGTCCACTAAAAGGGATACCTGCTTTATTAATTAAACCTTTATGAACAGGGCCTGTGACGACGGCATCAAATTCCCCAGAAATATTTTTTTCTGAAGCTAAACGTAGTGTCTCTACAACATAAGCGCCATTATTAACATTCAATTCACCCGGAATACAGGCCTCTGCCATTTCAACATGAAAAATAGATAAAGTTCCAGCCTTTTGCGGACACGGTTCTTTGTCTGGATCATATGTTTCTAATGTTAATGGCATACCGAGCAGTTTAGCTCGTTCTATTAATAAATCCGCACTGGCAACAGCAACCAATTGTACCGGCCAATCTCGTTGAGCAATAGAAATTAACAGGTCTGGTCCAACACCAGCAGGCTCACCTGGTGTAATTGCAATGCGTTTTGGCATTACTTGTTACCCCGTTCAAATACTTCGATATAGGCTTCGTCCCGAGTTTCTTTTATCCAGCGTGCACTTTCCATGTTAAATTTACGTTTATAAAGGAGTTGCGTTGCTCTATTTTCATTCATTTGTTTGGTTGCGTCTAAAGTACGACGACCAGTTAATTGGGCAAGATGCCAACCAAAGGAAGAGCGGAATGGTTTTGAATATTCATCTATTTTTAAGCTTGCTAATGTTTCAGCGAATGTAGGATCCCAAATCGAAGGATCTGTCCAGTCTAATTCACCACCACGTGCAGCTGATGCATCTTCTGAATGTGCTTTAGCCAACTCGGCAAAGTCAGCTTCCCCCGCATTAATTTGGTCTAAATAACCTTGTAACATCGCTTCTGCTTTGGCTTCACTAAGAATGATTGTCGGTAAAATTAAAATGTGACGCGAATTAACTTCCTCTATTTCAACTATTTGTCGGCCGCGGATGTCGAGAATTTTAACGATGCTGAAACCTAACCCTGTTCTTATTGGGCCGAATACTTCATCTTTTGTTTTTCCATCAACAAGTTCAGCAAATAAGGTTGGAGTTTCGTTTATGCTTTTCCAGCCTAAATCACCACCTTTCAACGCGCTTGCGTCACTTGATGAAGCAAGGGCAATCTTCGCAAAATCGCTGCCATTGTTCAATAAATCAATGACTTTATCAGCTCTGTCCTTTGCTGAATTAATATCTTCCTGAGTTGGGTCCATCGGAAATTCAATTAATATATGTCCTAAATTGTATTCAACTTCATTGTTGGTTTGTTCTTTCATTGCAGTAAGTAAATTAGCGATTTCCTGCGGAGAAATATAGATACGGCGACGGACACTGGCTTGGCGTACATCACTGGTAATTAATTCGTTTCGAACACTTTCCCGGTAAGTTTCGTAATTTACTTCATTGGCAACCATCGACTGACGATATTCTTCCAGAGTTAAATTTTCATTGTTTGCAATGTTTGTCAGTGTTTGATCCAACTGAGCATCACTAACTTGTACACCCATTCTTTCGCCAATTTGGAGCATGAGCGTGTCGTTAATGAGTTTTTCCATGACTTGAACACGTAAAGCATTATCAGAAGGTAATTCTTGATTGTTTTTTTCTGCGTTCAACTTAATGGATTTTATTAATTCAACAACTTCTGATTCTAATACAACCCCAGAGTTAACAATTGCTGCAACACGATCTAGTTCTATTTCTTGTGCATTAGTTTTAATGCTTGCATTGAAAATAAATACGGCGGTGAGTGCTAATAATTTTAATGAATTTTTCATGCGTCCTAAATTTCTTTGTTAGTTATTGAGAAAGTATGGGCGTTTATAGCCAAATATACTTGCGTTAAACATATTTTGAGTACTAAAACTTATTTTGAAACCACTATCAAATTCATCGCGGTTTTTACTATTAATATTTTGCTCATCTAGATTAGTATTTATATGTCGATGATAGGAAAATTGAATTGCCCAACAACAGCTTTCATATTGTACACCAGCATAAGATTCTAAACTGCGTTTTTGTTGTAAATCTTTAGTTATTCTACTAAAGAAGCGCCAATCTTTGTTGATTTTTGTACTAGCAAGCAAAGATATTTGTTCTAAACTAGTGTCTGAGACACTACGAGTGTACCTATGGTTCAATTGTATTGTATTATTTTTATCAATTTGGTAATCGACAGTCAGTTGGCTTTTGTTTGTTTCATTTGTGTGGGTATTATACTGAATGTCCGCTTCAAACTGCCACTTTCGACTTAGCTGCAAAAATATATCAGCTGCAAGGGCCGATTGGTCCTCTTCAATAATGTCAAAATCATTTTCATCATTTTCATCATTCTCATTAATATAAATGATCTGTCCTAAACTTAAATGAAATAGCTCTTCGTTTTCAGAATTTAAAACACGGGAGGTCACTCCCCAGGAAAATTGATTCGCTGGTGTAATACGGTCTAAACCACTATATCGCTTATCACGAAATAAACCACCAAAGTCTTCTTGTAATAGTGTACTGTCATAAATTGCAATATTTCTTTGATCTTTTTCAGGGATAAATAAATACTGTAATTGTGGCTCAAGCGTTTGGCGGTAACCAGTGCCAATATATTTCATTGGTCTATCAAAATTGATCCCGCCGTGAAAACGGAGTTTTGGCAATGTTCTACTTACATTCTTTTTAAACACACTGGATGATGAAATATTTGCTTGATGATAATTAGTCTGCATTAATTTAAATTCAGAGTTGAAAAACCAAGCGGGTGTTGATACCGGAAAAGTAACACCAGCTTCAAGATGATAACGTTTCGTTTGAGGGATGTTTTTATTTGCGGATTGAAATTCACTTATTTCAGAATATATGTCAAATAGTCCATTCCAAAAAGGTAGCTTAGTGTGACTCAAGAATTCAAGGTGAACAGGTGTTCTATAACCGAGTTTATGATTTCCGAGCACTTCAAAATCTTGTAATTGCACTTTTGCTTGCCAATTATTGCCAAAATAAGATAATTCTGCAATTTGATACAAATAAGCATCATTGGCATTGTATTGTTCGCTACCAATATCAATCAGGTAATTATCATCACTCATGGTGGTGTAATCAATATATGCCCGAAATGCGTCTGAAAAGGTACCCGTATGTTGAATTCTTGCTAAATACCTGGGGTCACTGTCAACTTTATATTCGTTATCTTTATTGAGGTATTCAACATTTATAATACCTGATTGAAAGCCGCTTAAATAACGAAATTCCCCTTCCAGCAGCATCCCGCGTTTAGATAAGAAATGAGGAGTAATAGTTGCGTCCATATTTTCGGCTATGTTCCAATAAATAGGTAAAGCTATTTCAAGGCCAGAATTTTTGGATGTTCTAATTTTGGGGTTAATCAATCCAGACGTTCTTTTATTGGTCACTGGGAAAGAGAAATAAGGAATATACATGACAGGGATATCTTGTATTTTTAAAATTGTATTGTAGGCTCTGCCTATATTTTCTGTCTCTGAAATGCTGATTTCACTGGCTTGTATTTGCCAATCTGGAATTTCATTCATGCAAGTTGTGTAGCTCGAATCAATTAAACTTAATGTTCCATCACCGCTCAGAGAAATTAATTCAGCTTTGCCTCGCCCTTGTATTCCTTTTAATTGATAGTGAGAATTTGTCAGTCTGGTTGCATTGGATGTTTCGCTCGCTATGAGTTGATCGGCGAATATATCAATGTTTGAGTTTTGAAAATGAATATTTCCTTGAGCATTAATTAAAGAGTTTTGTCTATTTATTTCAACATACTCAGCGAAAATTGTTTGTTGATTGCCAATTAAGGTGACACCGCCAGTAAATTTGGCAAATTGATTCTTTTCTATACTGGTATTTTTAGATAATATTTTTAGATAATCTTTTGATGTTGCCGGATCTGAACTTGGTGTCAGTATTTCAGAATATATGGGTGGGTACACTGGCACAGGGCAAGATAACGTATTAGCAAAATTGAACCCACTGGATATTGTTTCGGCTTGAATGCTATGAGATACAAAAGAGCAGCCAATTAATATTAAAATTGTACGGGAAACAAGCATTAAAAATCCGAAAGTAAAAAAGCAAATCTTGAATTTCAAGTTGCTTGAGTATATTTCCAGAAGGTTTGGCTCATATACTCGTAATAGTAATAATTTAACCTTAAATTGTGGGTAAACCACAATACAGACAGGATAAATTTTATTTAATCTTGCTATGATATAGCAATTTTCTTCAACTCGCTAATTGTGAGAGCGGTTGTTTTTAAACTAAGGTTAAAAAGTATTGGTTAATTTAAGATTTCAGTTGCTCAAACGGTGGTTATGTGAACAGTTCGCAGTCGATTCGATCGAACTTACTCCCATTACAGGTGACGCTGGTTTTCGCAGTTATAGTCGCTTTGTTATTGAAAATAAAACGTTTATTGCTGTAGATGCCCCGGGTGACAAATCGAATAATCAAGGTTTTCTTGCCATTCAGGCAGCATTCCTTAAAAAAGGATTATTGGTCCCAGAAATACTAGCTAAAGATTTGCGGCAAGGTTTTTTTTGTTTGAGTGATTTTGGTGATCAGCTTTTTTCTGACACCTTAACCTTTACAACAATGAACAATCAATATCGTAAGGCGATTGATTTATTACCGTTAATTTCAACTATACAAGTTGATAGTTCGTATGATTTGCCTCTTTACGATCGACAATTTATTTTAACCGAGCTTGAAATATTTGTTGATTGGCTGCTGGCTGAACATTTAGCTATTCAATTGAATCTCCAGGATAAACAATCTTTAGCACAATGTTTTAATGTATTGGTTGAAAGTGCGCTGGGGCAACCTCAGGTTTTTATGCACAGAGATTTTCATAGTCGGAATATTATGATGCTAGCTGACAGTAACTTAGGCATTATTGATTTTCAGGATGCGGTTTTAGGTCCAATTACCTATGATATAGTTTCTTTGTTGAGAGATTGTTATATTCGCTGGCCTGATGCAGAAATTAAGTCTTTATTTACATATTTTTGTCAAAAAATGACACAGTGTCATCATTGGGAAGGTAAGGCTTTTAATGTTCTGGATTTAAAAGATATCAGTGAGTTGAAATGGCAACAATGGTTTGATTTGATGGGATTACAACGTCATATTAAGGCTGCAGGTATTTTTGCCCGCTTAAATTATCGTGATAATAAAAACGGTTACTTAAAGGATATTCCATTAACGTTAGCTTATATCCGAGATATTAGTGCTTTGTATCCAGAGTTATCTTATATGCATGAATTGGTTAAAAACAAAGTAATACCAGCTTTAGATAAGATAAAAAGGTAGAAGGTAACAGGATAAGAGGGTAAGAATTTAAGGAGGTAACGCATATAAAAAATATGCTGATACCCTTTATGATAAATGCCTTTACTGATCAATCTATAATTCAATTGGACTAACTGATGAAAGCAATGATTTTAGCTGCGGGGCGTGGTGAAAGAATGCGACCTCTAACAGATATTTGTCCTAAGCCGTTGTTAAAAGTGGCAGGTATACCACTTATTGAACACCATATCAGGAAGTTGGCATCAGCAGGGATCACTGATATTGTCATTAATCATGCATGGCTTGGTGAACAAATTGAGCAATATCTTGGTGATGGCAGTCAATGGCAGGTTAATATAGTTTACAGCCCTGAGCCTGGCGGAGCTCTTGAAACAGCAGGCGGAATTATTAACGCATTGCCTCTTTTAGCTGGTAGGGATGGAGGGAAGGGGACATTTGTTGTTGTTAATGCTGATATATATACGGGTTTTGATTTTACCGATTTACCCATTTTATCTGAAGATTGTTTAGCACATTTATGGTTAGTGGAAAATCCACAGCATAATAGCAATGGTGATTTCTCACTGATTGACCGGGGAAATTTACCAAGTTTGTTGTCAAATCTAATAACTGGTAATAACAATCAAAAAAATTATACATTTTCAGGTATTGGGTTATATCGTTATAGTTTTTTTTATCAGCAATTAAGTGATAATGATATTTTGCCTTTAGCGCCTCTGTTAAAACAAGCAGCTGATCAAGGTAAAATTACTGCCAGTGTGCTTTCATCACAATGGACTGACGTTGGGACACCTGACAGGTTGGAACAATTGAACAGTTGTCTATAAACTAGGTTTTACATCATTAGGTTTTTCAAAACTGGACTTTAAAAAATAGGCTTTACAAAATTAGGGTTAGCTAAGGTTAACAAAATCAGGATTATTGAACGGAATAAATATGAAAATTTGGGGTAAAGTTTTAGGTTTTTTATTTGGGTTTATGCTCAGTAAAAATTTAATTGGAGCATTGCTTGGCTTATGGCTAGGGCATTCGTTTGATAGAGGCCGGAGGCTGGACTTCAGTAATTCAGGGAGTAATGATCCCAGCAGGCAAGCTGAATTTTTTTATACGACATTCTCTGTTATGGGTTATATCGCCAAAGCTAATGGACAAGTATCGAGTCATGAAATAGCTTTTGCCACCGCTTATATGGATAAGCTTGGGCTAAAAGGTGAAATGCGTCAACAGGCGCAAGATGCTTTTCGAGAAGGTAAAAGTTCAGGTTTTTTGATTAATGAACGGTTGAATCGTTTTAAACAAGTCAGTGGCAATCGACATGATTTATTAATGCTGTTTTTAGAAATTCAAATACAAGTTGCTTTTGCTGATGGTGAGTTAGATACAGCGGAAAGAAAGGCATTACATCATATTGCCCAATTATTAGGCTTTTCTGTTAAAGACTTGGATAAGTTATTGGAAATGATTATTGCTGGTGCGCATTTTCATCAACAGTCACACAGTCATTTCTCAGGTTCTGGTAATTATACGAGTAAGCAGCAAGTTGACAACGCCTATAAAGTGCTAGGTGTTGATGAAAGTTCCTCTGATCGTGATCTTAAAAAAGCCTATAGAAAATTAATGTCACAACATCATCCTGATAAATTGGTCGCCAAAGGCCTACCGCCTGAAATGATGGAAATTGCCAAACAAAAAACACAAGATATTCAAGCTGCGTATGAACTTGTATCTAAGAAATAGAGGTGTGCAGTAATAAATGTTTCTCAGCTATTAGCAACTACACATTAATAACTGAACTGTTACCAACCAATAGATTTCAACCAACCATTAATTTCTGTTAGTAATTGCTGTTGCGGGTAGTAACCGGCAGAACTGTTAATGAGTTGTTTTTGTCGATAAAAAACTTTCATTTGTTTATTGGCAAAGCTTTGTCTTAATTTTGCGTTATAAATTGTTTGGGGATGATCTAATCTTAAAAATAAATCTAATACAGGTAACTCACTATTAGCCAGATTGTTGGCGAAAACTGTATTATCTTCAACTGTTAGCATATGAGCACTTAATGAGATAAATGCACTTGGCAAAGGGATATTTGTTTGTTGATTATTTTGATAGAGGTCAACGAGTATCGCAGAGTTTTCTCCTTCAGCAACCATTATGAATATTCCAGGATAGTTTTGCACTGTCTCCATTACCGAGAGCATTATCTGGGATAATTTATTTTTATATTCTTGTAGCGATTTTTTGTTTTCTTCCATGCGCTGAGTCTTTTTTTCAGCAAAAGAAGGGTAGTTAGCAGGTTTCTTTGGAGGATGAATAGACAAGGTTGTCCAGCCATGATCCGGTAAGGTATTTCTTAAAAATTCTATGGCCTTTGAACTTGTTGCAGACTGTAACCAATCGGGTAGAAAAATAACCACACCTTTGCTGTTGCTGGTGGTACTTGTTTTCATCAGGGTAATAATATCATCAGGGCCGACAAGTAATCTTTTTATTTCTGATCCTGGCAGATAGTGCTCAATATCTTTGACTTGCTGCTCTATTAAGGCTACAGGAGCATCAATAGTTAATTTACTACGCTGATAAGTGTTGCCGTTAGTTTTTGTCTTGCTTTGGGCTGTATCTGCGGTGTTCGCATTTTGTTTTTCTTCTGCCAATGCTATTTGAGCATTGAATAATGCAATAGAGATAAAACATATCGGCAATAAATTTAAGAATCTTTGCAACACAATGACGCTCGATTTTTGATTAAAAATAAACTTGATAATACCAATTGGATTAAATAACTTGTCATTTTAAGCAGTTTAAATTTCCAATAGCTACGTTGCCGACATGGCAGCTCTTAGGCATCCATGCCTTCGCTGCATTAGTGCATCCATGCACGTCACAGCTCTTAGGCATCCATGCCTTCGCTGCATTAGTGCATCCATGCACGTCGATGTCGGTACTTAGGTTTTGTCTGGAACTAAAAACCTGTGCTCTTGAAAATTTACCCTAACTTAATTCTATCAACTTATTTAATCCAATTGGTATAAGGACAATTTAACAATTACATCACTATATCGGAAATTAGTCTTTAGTCTTTAATTTTTACTTAAACCTAATTCTAGACGCGACTACTTTTAATGGTTTGTTGTAATAGTTAAGTAAATGGACAAGGTGAAGTAAAAACTAATTTTTTATCAGTAACCGGGTGAGTAACGCTGAGCATTTGAGCATGTAATTGTAATCTGGGACTGATAGCTAAGGCTTCTTCATGAGCATACAAACGATCACCTAAAATAGGGTGACCAAGCGCCAGCATGTGCACGCGCAATTGGTGTGAACGTCCCGTTATTGGGGTTAACTCTAATAATGTCGTCTTACTTGCGTTATTATTACTCTGGTCGCAGTCATCGCTGTAACTGATCACTTGATAATGAGTTAATGATTTTTTCCCATTTTCATGATCTACTTTTTGTTTTGGTCTGTTAGGCCAGTCACAAATCAGTGGTAAATCAACCGAACCTTGTTGTTCTTGAACATGACCAAAAACGCGGGCGATATAACTCTTTTGGGTTTTTCGTTGCTCAAATTGACGGCTGATACAAACATGAGCCGGTTTGTTAAGCGCCATCAACAAAATACCAGAGGTTGCCATATCAAGACGATGTACTATTGTTGCATTAGGTAGTACGGTCTTCACCCTATTTTGTAAGCAGTCTTGATGTTCAGGCAGGCGTCCAGGCACAGTGAGTAAACCACTGGTTTTATTAAGCACCACCAAATCATTATCTTGATAAAGTATTTCAAGATAAGGAGTCATTGGTGGTTGATAGATAAAGTCTGGATTCGCTGCCATTTTATTATTCTCTAGTATGCTTTATTTTGATTAATGATGTATATTCTTGGCTTAATGACTGACAACAATCATCCGCACCGCTTCAAATTTCAGCTGTGCTTTGTCTATGTAGTTGCTTAGTTCAGTTTGCTGAAGCTTAATAAAATCTAGCTCTTCCTGGCGTACACTTGGATTAATAGCAGCTAAAGCAGTTAAACGCTGGAACTCTTCGTCTAAAGTTATATGCATATTGTTTAATGCTTTAGTTTGAATGTCTGCCACTTGGGTTTTTGCATGATCTTCAGCTTTTTGTACTAAAGGTGTAACTTGTGATTTAAGTGCTTTCACCAATTGCAATGCAACTTGTTTCTTCACTGGGGATAATTGTTTATCTAATACTTGCTCTGTAACTTTATCAGCTAAATTATTGCCATTTTTATCAACCAGTACTCTTAACGGTGTGGTAGGTAAGTAGCGTCCTAACTGTAAGTGTGATGGAGCGGTTGCTTCAATGGTGAATATGCATTCAAGAAAAAATGTACCTACAGGTAATGCAGGATTTTTAAGTAAACCAATACTGGCATTACCTATTTCGTCTGACAAAACTAAATCCATTGCACCACGGACCATAGGATGATCCCAGGTCAGTAATTGATAATTTTCGCTCAATAGTGCCGTTTCACGATTAAAAGTAATGGTGGTTCCATCTTCAGGTAAACAAGGAAAATTACTGTTTAACATGTGCTCGGTAGGATTCAGAGCGATAGAATTATCTGCTTTATCATCTTGTTGAATACCAAAAACATCTAATATCTGAAACATAAATTGGGGCAAGCTGGTTTGTTGATCCTGAAGAGTAATTTGTTCAACTAACTCAATTGCACGGCCTTGTCCTGATGAATGGAGTTCGAGTAATTTATCCCGGCCAGATTCCAATTCTTCTTTAATAGTTAAATGCTTTTTGTGGCTATCAGCAATTAATTTTTCCGCTTCATCTGAGTGCCACTTTTCTGTGATCACTAAATCTAACAATTGTTCGCCAAAAGTTTCAAATATTACCCGGCCAGTGATGCAAGTATGTTCAAAAGCATTTAGCCCCTGATTATACCAATTGAATAATAGATTCTGAGCAGAATTTTCAAAGTAAGGCACATGTAGTTTAATCGTTTGAGTTTGACCAATTCTGTCTAAACGTCCAATACGCTGTTCGAGTAAATCAGGGTTACTTGGTAAATCTAATAAAACCAGATGGTGGGCAAATTGAAAGTTTCGACCTTCACTGCCTATTTCTGAACATAACAGCAATTGTGCGCTGTCTTCTTCCTGAGCAAAATAGGCTGCTGCGCGATCTCGTTCAAAAATACTTAAACCTTCATGAAATACAGCGGCACGAATGCCCGCTTTAGTACGTAAAATGTTTTCCAGATCGATAGCTGTCTGTGCATGGGCGCATATGACTAATACTTTTTCTTTATTTAATGATTGTAATAAATCAATAAGATAATCTACCCGTGGGTCAAAATCAGTCCAATGTTCAGCATGTTGATCTAAGCCGTATAACATTTCCGGAGTGAATAGGAATTTAGTCTGTGATAATGCTTTTAGGTTTTCACTTTTATCACTTAGTAGAAATTCATCGACTTGTACTTGATACTGCTCCGGCATAACTAATGGTGCAGGCATCAGCTTACGCATTGGGAAGCCTTTGATTGTGTTGCGGCTATTGCGAAAAAGAATACGACCTGTGCCGTGGCGATCCAGTAATTGCGTCAATAATTGCTGGCGGGCCGTGGCTTGTTCTTTGTTGTCAATTCCTTCTTTATCAGTGCTTATAGCTGATAATAATGGACTGATATCTGTTTCTTTAAGTAAAGATGTTAATGTATTGCTCTGCTCTTTACTTAATTTTACTCCCGCAACTAATGCATTTGCTGCGTCGGCTACCTCAGTATAATGATCTTCTTCCTCAATAAATTTTTGATAATCAAAGAAGCGGTCCGGATCTAATAATCTTAGACGGGCAAAATGGCTCTCATGACCAAGTTGGTCCGGTGTTGCCGTAAGTAATAATACCCCGGGAATTGTTTGGGCTAATTGTTCAATGCATAAATATTCTATGCTGGGATCATTTTTTTGCCAATTAAGATGGTGAGCTTCATCTACTACCATTAAATCCCAGTCTTCAGCAATTAATGCTTCATACCATTTGGGGTTGTCGGTTATAAAGCCCAGGGTAACTAAAACTAATTGTTCAGAGCTGAACGGATTTTCCTGCTCGCCGGCACTGGTACTTTCAACACAACGTTCATTATCAAAAATACTAAATTTCAAATTGAATCGACGCAACATTTCAACCAGCCATTGATGCATTAACGATTCAGGTACAATTATTAATACCCTTTGTGCGCGACCACTTACTAACTGTTGATGTATGATCAAGCCTGCTTCGATGGTTTTACCTAAGCCAACTTCATCCGCCAGTAATACCCTGGGGGCAAAACGGCTACCGACTTCTTCTGCAATATATAATTGATGTGGGATCAGGCTGACTCTACCACCTGTTAATCCCATCAATGGAGACTGCTGTTGAGTATATTGATGTTGTAAGCAATCCTTTCTTAGTCTGAACCAATCAAGGCGATCAACTTGACCATTAAGAAGTCTGTCATGGGGTTTATTGAACTTAATAAAATGATCAATCATCACTTCTTTAAGTGAATCCTGTGCGCCAGTATCTTGTCGAATACCGTGATAAGTTAATAAATTATTACTTTCTTCTATTGATTGGACAGTTAATTTCCAACCTTCGTGACTTGGAATACTATCACCTACGTTAAAAATAACGCGTGTCAGTGGGGCATTTTCCATCGCGTATTGGCGTGCATCACCAGTGGCGGTATAGACTATAGTGACAAATCTTTGTTCTATAGAGGTCACTGTGCCTAATCCTTGATCGGACTCACTATCGCTGATCCAACGTTGACCGGGGTGAAATAACATAGAAAAAACTCCAACTATAATATAGTGTGTAAAACAGAGGTGAAAAAAACGGGCTGCATGATACCGTTAATCATAGATCTAATCATCAAATAATTCATAAAACAGCTAAAATTTACTTGCTACTATTTAAATAAGGTGCCAAAGTTAACTAAGCTTTTTATTATATTTATACACTCATGTATAGATGCTTTAAATAAGAAGAGATAGGATTAAACTTTTAGAGTAGTTACCAGACTGACTTGAAAGTTGCTTGGGTACATAGGTATAAGTCTGTTTGTTAGCTGTATGTTGTCTACCACTAACAAGGATTGCTTATATGAGAGATAAAAAAATAATCTACATTCTGGACACCAATATACTGCTGCACGAACCTTTCGCTTTTTTATCATTTCAAGAACACGACGTTGTTGTACCTATGACGGTACTCGAAGAGTTAGACTCCATTAAAGACCGTCGAAAAGACGTGAGCAGAGATGCACGAGTTGCTATTCGGGCATTAGAAGATGTTTTGGTGGATGCAAGTCCCGAACAAGTGCTGGCGGGCGTTAAACTTCCTCAAAATACAGAGCAGAACTCAACAGGGCATCTGTCTATTTTTAATGATTTTAGCATAACCCAAACAGCGGGTAGCTTGTTTCTTAATGAAAATGATAACCGTATTATTAATGCAGCTTTGCATATTCAAGAAAAAAACAAACCGAATAAAGTCGTTCTGGTAACTAAAGACATAAATATGCGCCTAAAAGCTAAAGGTGCAGGTTTGGCTCATGTTGAAGATTATCGTACGGACCAACTTATTGATGACATAAAATTTCTCACTAAAGGTTATTACAAGTTTGAAGGTGATTTCTGGCAACAAATTAATACCTGTGATAGTGAAACAGCGGGAAGAAATACCACGCATATGGTTGACAGGAGTGCGGTTCCATTAACTTATATTAATGAATATTTAATTGATGATAGTGAATCCTTTGCTGGCAAAGTCACGGGTTTTGATGATGAAAAACTGGCGATTCTTGATATTGGCCGTGATAGATTAATGTCAAAAACTGCCTGGGGAGTTCATCCTAAAAACGTGTATCAGGGAATGGCACTTGATGCCTTGCTTGATCCAACGATTGATCTGGTTATTCTTACTGGTCCGGCAGGCTGTGGTAAAACTTTGTTAGCTTTGGCCTCCGCACTTGAACAATCTATTGAACGAGGTTTGTACGATAAAATAATTGTTACACGCAGTACCCCTGAAATAGCTGAATCAATAGGTTTTTTACCTGGCACAGAAGAAGAAAAAATGGCCCCTTGGCTGGCAGCAATTACTGACACGCTGGAAGTACTTCACAAGCAAGACGAAAGTATGAGCGGCAGCCTAGATTACATCATGGAAAAAGCAAATATTCAGTTTAAATCGGTTAATTTCATGCGTGGCCGGAGTATTCAAAATTCGATGGTTTTATTAGATGAATGTCAAAATTTAACCGCATCACAACTTAAGACCATCATTACACGTTGTGGTGAAGGAACAAAAATAGTTTGTTCAGGGAATTTAGCGCAAATTGACAGTAACTATTTAACCGCAGTTACTTCAGGTTTAACTTATATTGTTGAACGTTTTAAAGACTTCCCCGGCAGTTCAGTTATTAACCTTAATGGTGTGGTTCGTAGTCGTCTGGCATCTTTTGCGGAAGAAAATTTATAATTTATGGCTATTATCATGTATTAGAAATGTTTATTCGGAGCCAGATATTAAAAAGGGAACACCTCCCTTTTTTATTATTTTCAGACAATTCTTCAAATATCTCCTGTTTACATTTCTATTTAGGTCGTCACGTGGCATTATTATTTTTTTCTTAACTATTTCCATTTCTTGCAGGTATACCCAAACTACTTGGAAATGCAGGATTTTGCAAGTTGAGAAACAGCTATATGCAAGGCATTAAATTTTTCTAATAGTTATTCTATTAGGAAATTTAATAACGCAGTAGATGGCCGTTTCTCGCTTTGCCCGAAGGGAGCTAAGCTAGA
This sequence comes from Alteromonadaceae bacterium, assembly GCA_013216015.1. GTDB lineage: Bacteria > Pseudomonadota > Gammaproteobacteria > Enterobacterales > Alteromonadaceae > JABSOI01. The sequence continues at coordinate 89,855 of JABSOI010000014.1, forward strand.
ACATCAGTACTGCGTTGCAACACTTTATAAGGGAATAACCATTATATGCGTGTTGCGTCTTACTCTGATGTCCTAGCTTAGCTCTGAACGTGCATTTTTAAGTGGTTTGGGTATAAAAGGGTTATAGATAGGCACGGGCAAATAGAATAGGCTAAGGCGACAGCTGTGATTCAGGTAAATTCTAAAAATGAAGTATTCCGACGATATAATATTGCCTTAATTGCTATATTTTTTATTGTCATTGTATCGGCTCTATCAGTTGTATCCTTTCTATATTTTGTTGAGTTGGAAGGAGAAAAACGAAGACAATTAAATACGTTGGGGGATTACGCCACTCAATTAGATCATAAGTTTTCAAACAATATTGAAGCTATTGAAGCTATGAAGGAATTTGCAGAATATTATCTCGATTTTCCTGATGAATTAGCCGCTCACATGCCTAAATTTATACAAAGTGGAGATAGTTTTTACTTAGATAAACCTCGACATGATGTGATCACTCATCGTAAACAACTTAGTGGCAATATTACGGGTATCGGTAATGTCGCGTCTTTTGATCAACAATTGATGCAAGAATTGGCTATGGCTAATGCGCTGACTCCCGCTTTTATTACGGCGAAAAAAACTAATAGGGAAGCTACCTGGTTTTATTATATATCGGTAAGTCGGTTTGTTAATTTATACCCATGGATTGGTCGTAATACCTGGCATTATTCTGATCCTATGTTAAAAAACACTTATATGGATAAGATCGAAAAATCGCCGAATGAATTATTTTGGTCGACTCCTTATATTGATACTGCAGGCTCTGGCATTCAAACCTCTCTTGGTTTAGGTGTTTATCGACGAGGTAAGTTTGTAGGTGCGGTGGTTATAGAACTAAGCTTAGCTAGCCTTTATGAAAATTTACCTGAAATAACTGAGGAAGATCACGGGATAATTTTGGTCGATAAAAATAATAATATTATTATCCATAAAAACTCCAGTAATAGTAAAAATTTATTTTTGCACAATGTAATGCCTGAAGCGGTGAAATTTTTAAGTCCGGCTACCTTGTATAATCAGGAAAATGATTTGATTTTAGGCAAGTATTTAATACAAAAACAAAAAATAAACATTAATAATTGGGTGTTATTAAAGTATCAACCATATGATGATTTTACCGCTCCACTTTTCAATCGTTTGGGTATGTTGTTTTTCTTGTTGTTAGCTGGGCTGTTAGCTTTACTATTACTTATCTATTCTATGTCTCGTCGTACCTTTATTAAACCGACTAAAGAATTTATTAGTCATATTGAATATTGTGCACAAGGGGATCCCGGTAAGGTTAAACCGACAGAAGCGTGGTTACACTGGTTTCAAATTGTTGAAGATATTTTTGGGCAAAACCGTAGTTTGCTTCAACAGTTAAAGGGACAAAACATCCAACTTGATCAAAAGGTTAATGAGAAAACTCAGGCGCTGATTGTTCGTCAAGCTGCACTTGAACAGGCTAAAGAGCAAGCTGAATATGCGAATCAGGCTAAAAGTCAGTTTTTAGCTAACATGAGCCATGAGATCCGTACGCCGATTAACGCCATTCAGGGTATGATGTTTTTATTGGATAAAACCACGTTAAGTGCTGTTCAACAACAATATTTATCAAATGCTGAGACGGCTTCTACTTCTTTATTGTATTTAATTGATGAGCTATTGGATTTTGTAAAAATTGAATCAGGTAAAATGGAGATAGTTAAAAAGGAATGTTCGCTTGATGATATTATTGATAAAGCGCTTAAATTAAATATTGTTTCTGCCAGTAAAAAAAATATTTCTATCATCGTTGATATTGCTATGGATACTCCATATTGGGTTGTGTCAGATGAGATGCGGTTAGTTCAGGTTATCAGTAACTTACTTAACAACGCTGTAAAGTTTACCCATCAAGGTTCTATACGTATTGCAATTGAGCCGATGTTAGCTGAGTTTAATGAAAAATCAGAATGTCTTGCTAGTACAAATGAGAATAGTAATGGAAAAAGCAATGAAAAAGAACAATATGTTTTTGTTAAATTTATAATCACTGATACAGGTATAGGTATTGCGAAAGATAAACAATCTCACTTGTTTGACGTCTTCAGGCAAGCAGATGAATCTACCACAAGGAAATATGGAGGCTCAGGCCTTGGTTTATCTATTTGTCAGCAAATTGTAAACTTACTTGGAGGAAAAATAACTTTAGATAGTTATTTAGATCAGGGAAGTGAATTTAGCTTTACATTGCCGTTTGATATTTCGACCAACACAGCCAGTTTTTCTAAAACAATGGTAAATGGTTCTTTTAACAAGATGGACCTTTTCTCCTGTGGTATTGATTTTCCATCATCAGTAAATCAAGTTATTGAACAAATGTCATGGCAGCATCATTCTTTTGAAACTATAGGTTTACTGGTTAATGACGTTCTGGAACGTGTTCAGGTAAACAATAGTGCTAGCCAGGATGATTTTAGTCATCAGGATGCTTGTCAGCAGGAGAAAAATCAAAAAATAAAGAAAAAAATAGTTTTAATTATACCCAGTGATTATTTATTTTCGGAATTTTTACGCATTAACAGTGAAAGCTGGCTGAAGTTGCAGCAACAAATTGATTTAATTTGTGTCTGTCAATCTATGATGTCTGAATTGCCCGATCAGCTAGATCAACAACTAGAGCTGTTGATAACACCATATACTTTCCTTGAAATGCCGATATTTCGTAGTGCTCTTTTGAAAATAAGGGATGCACTATCCCCTGCACTACCTGTAATAACCACAACTGTTGAATTGTCGAAGATAGGAAATAAACAGCACAAATTTCACTTGGACAATGTAAATCTTGCAAATATTAATATTTTACTGGTTGAGGATAATTTAGTGAACCAAATGGTCGCTAAAGAATTATTATTAACCATGCACGCTAATGTTATTATTGCTGAACATGGTCAGTTGGCTTTAGAAAAGTTATTAATCCATGAGATTGACGTGGTGTTAATGGATATTCAAATGCCAATAATGGACGGGTTAACCGCGACAAGAAAGATAAGAGAGCAGGAACAATTTAGTCAGTTACCTATTATTGCTATGACGGCCCATGCGCGTGACGAGGACAGGGAAAAGAGTAATGCCGCAGGTATGAATGCACATATTGCCAAGCCAATTACAGCGCAAATGTTACAAACAACGATTTTGTCTGTTTTAGAAAATTGTGCTTCTTACAAAACGGGAAAGTAGCAGTGTGGAAGTAAAAATAAGGATAAATAAGGGAGGTTAACATTTAGCTAATTCAAATTCAGTTGAATGATTTGAATAGCGTCGGCCATTCTTCTCACAAGGCAGCATAAACCTGATTGAATATCTGAATTTATTACCACTGACAGTTGGGTAATATTGGGCATCTTGAGGTAGACGAATACGAAGAAGTACCAGGTTTTCACCATTGTCCTGATAAAATCCACTGTCAGTTGAAATACTGACAAACTCAGCTCGTTGTCTAATAAATTTTAAAACTAAATCAAGTGCATTTCTAATTTGTGAAAGTAGCGCAAGCCAACGCTTAATATCCTCACTTAATTCTTTTTCCGTGCGGTGTAACCAAAATTGTAACTGGGGTAAGTCGAAGCTTGAATTACCACCTTGAATAGCAAAACGTTGCTTTAAACTGGCAAGGAATTTATCTTCTTTTAACTGCCACCAAGTTGGGCTTGTGCCCTTTAATTTGGCTATAAGTTTTACCGTTTGATGTAAATTGTCGTCCAGAGCACTGGTGTCAACATCAGGTATTTTTGACCAGACTACTAAATTTTGTTCGAGTTTTTCTAACTCTTTTATTAAATCGCCACGTATATCACTGCGTTCTAAAGTATCTATAATGGCAAAAAGGGCATTGAAGAATATGCTTTGGCTGACGTTTGTCTGGTCTGAAGAGTTGTATGAAAAGCAATTTTCAGCTTGAACAAACAGTTGTTCAAGCTTTAAATAATTACGAATGCGCTCATTGAGCGGGTGTTCATATAAAATAGTTTTCATAACAAAATTTGATAATGTCTTAGTTATTATAATTATTTGATTAAAGTATATATTAACCAGAGATAATCTAAATGGCTAATTTTATTTATACAATATTACCTAATTAGTGCCCATCCAGAAACGAATGTCTACTGCGCAGTTCCACTGGCACAATCAAAACACCACTATATAAGGTTATTTAGAATGACTAAACAGCCCATATCTAGTAGCGTTGATATTGCGATTTTGGCATGGCCTAGTTTCAGGACCGACATTACTTATTGGTATCATTATTACGTTTTTTTTCGGTAAATTGCAGGTATTTCTGATGTAAATTTTTAATTGTTTCTTCTGTATCTGCTAAATTATCGCTTTCATTATTAACAATATCATTTGCGGCTTCTATCCGTTTTTCCCTGGAGATTTGACTTGCTATAATGCGTTGAATTTCATTTGTCGATGACTTATCCCGTTTTATCGTACGGCTCAGTTGTATTTGCTCACTGACATCGATAACCAGTACACGGTCTACCAGTTTAGTTAATTTATTCTCAATTAACAGTGGTGCGACTAATAAACAGTATGCACTACTACAATTATTAATTTGTTCCAGCATAGTTTGCCGAATTAACGGGTGCAACAAATTATTGAGCCATAATTTATCTTCACTGTGTTTGAATATACGAGAACGTAGTAACGAACGATTTAATTCTCCATTCGTACAAATGAATTCAGTGCCAAAATAGTCTGCGATAGCTTTTAATGCAGGGCTAGTGGGTTCAACAACTTGACGGGCAACAATATCAGCGTCCACAACATCAATACCAAGTTTAGTAAACATATTGCTTATGGTCGATTTACCGCAACCAATTCCGCCTGTTAAGCCAATTATATATTCAGACATTATATTCAGACCTACATTTAGACATTACAGATACACTAGACCAGATAACTTAGATACCAGGACCAGATGTTATCGCCCCAAAGTATTGTTATCCAACCAGCAACAGCTAAATAAGGACCAAAAGGAATGGCCTGACCTTTGTTATGCCCTTTAAATATGATGAGTGATATGCCGACAATGGCTCCTACGGCAGAGGCCATAAGAATAAGCAGAGGTAAAAGTTGCCAGCCTATCCAGGCACCAAAAAGTGCAAATAACTTAAAGTCACCAAATCCCATGCCTTCTTTTTTAGTCAGTAATTTAAAAAGCCAGAAAATACAGAATAAACTGCCATATCCGGCCATAGCGCCAATCACAGCATCACTTAAAGGCACAAAAGTTCCGTTAATGTTAACTAATAAACCTAGCCATAGGAATGGCATGGTAATTTGATCCGGCAAGATCATATGATCAAGGTCGATCAGTGTTAAAGATATCAACGCCCAGGTTAAAAACAGCATCAGTAGAGTAGCGATTGAAACGCCGTAATGTTGAGCAACGATAAGTCCCAATAAAGCGGCGCTTCCTTCCACTAAGGGGTATCTCTTTGATATTTTTTGTTTACACTGGCTACATTTGCCACCTAAAACTAACCAACTGATTATTGGAATATTCTCATAAAAACGGATCGGGTGACTACAACTGGGGCAAGTGGAATTGGGTTTAGATAAACTTATTTCAGGTAATGTTTTCGCCGGAATATCATTCAATTCATCAGCTAGATATTCACGGCATTCATAATACCAGGAACGCTCCATCATTTTAGGTAAACGATAAACTACAACGTTTAAAAAACTGCCAACGGTTAACGATAAAATAGCGATACAGCTATAAAAAAATACCGGATAAGCTGTGAATACTTCGATTAATTCATTTAACACAAAAAAGACCTTCTAAATTTTAAACTTTATAGGTATAACTTATACAAACTGTACCAGATAACATTTACTGTTTTATCTGATCTACTAAACAATTTTACCAATTTCGAAAATAGGTAAATACATGGCAATGATTAAACCACCAATAACCACACCCAATACAGCCATTATCATAGGCTCTAACAGTGCGGTAAGTCCATCAACGGCATCGTCAACTTGCTGTTCATATACGGTCGCTACTTTTGCCAGCATGTCATCGACGGCACCGGATTCTTCACCAATAGCTACCATTTGAATGACCATATCAGGAAATATATTACAATTACGCATTGCAAGGTTCATCTGCATACCCGAAGTTACTTCTGCCTGGACTTCTAAAATTGCATCACGAAAAACTGCATTACCTGAAGCACCCGCAGCAGATTCTAACGCATCAGGCAATGGAACACCGGCAGCGAAAGTCGTTGATAAAGTTCGGGCATAACGGGCAACCGCTGCTTTTTTTAACAGTTCGCCAATCACAGGTAATTTAAGTATTTTTTTATCGACACTATCTCTGAATTTTTGGCTGTTCAAGTGAGCTTTTTTAAATAGAAAAATTCCAGAAAAAATGCCTGCCAGTCCTAAATACCAATAAGCTTGCATAAACTCTGAAATGGCTATAACTAATAAGGTAAAAGCTGGTAATTCAGCGCCAAAACCAGCAAAAATTTCCTGGAAAACAGGTACTACAAAAATTAATAAAATTGAAGTGACTATACCTGCAATTATTAATACAGCAATAGGGTATGTCATTGCTTTTTTTATTTTAGACTTTAATGCTTCAGCTTTTTCTTTATAGGTGGCTATTCGATCATAAATAGTTTCAAGCGACCCCGATTGTTCGCCGGAGTGGACTAAATCACAATATAAGCCATCAAAATATATGGGATGCTCCCTTAAACAGTCTGACAAAGGGATGCCTGATTGTAACTTATGCCCGATATCAGCTAATAATTTCTGCATATTACCATTGTTATGGCCAGAGCCAATCATCTCAATGGTTTGTACTAAAGGTACGCCAGCACCTAGCATGGTGGCTACTTGTCGGGTAAAAACGGCAATATCCATCGGGGTAATGGCTTTATCGCCGCTCATTCCAAATAATGGTTTGGCTTTTTTCTTGATTCGTCCAGGGGTAATGCCTTGTTTTCTTAATTGAGATTTAAGTTCAAGCAAACTGTTTGCGGATAGCTCACCGTTAATTTTTTTTCCTTTGCGGTTTACCCCTTGCCATAGAAAAACATCAGGGCTTTTAGGTGCTTTTGAAGCTTTGGTAGATTTTGCAATAGCCATAAATTCACTTAATCAATGTTAGTTTATTTGTCCATTTATTGAAGGTTTGGATTCATACCTTGAATATTTTACCCTACAATATTTACTGATAATTCTTGCTGAAAATGTTTACTCCTAATAATATAAGGTTATAAAGAGTCGAGCTTTATAGCAAATAGATTTTAAAATTAAGTGTTAATGCTAAGTATAATTGCTAAATAAAAATGTTAAGTATTAATGTTAAAAATTAAAATTAAGGTTAAGTTAAGCATTGGTAATGCGATTAATTTCTTCTAAACTGGTAACCCCTTGTAAAGCCTTCTTTAAACCTGATTGACGCAAGTTGTTATACCCTTCTTTCTGGCATTGCGCCGCAATATCGAGGGAATTGCCACCCTCCATAATAATACTGGCGGTTTCAGGGCTAATCTTTATTACTTCATAAACCCCAACCCGACCTTTATAACCAGCCGTACATAAATCGCAACCAACGGGCTTGAAAAGTTTTATCTGCGTTACTTGTTCCGCTAAAAAACCTTGCTTTAATAATTCCGGCTCAGGAACATCATCTAAAATTTTGCATTGCATACATAATCTTCGCGCCAATCGTTGTGCAATAATAATGCTGACTGAACTTGCCACGTTATATGAGGGTACGCCCATATTTAATAAACGGGTGATTGTTTCTGCTGCTGAATTAGTATGTAAGGTTGATAATACCAAATGTCCTGTTTGTGCCGCTTTAATGGCAATTTCTGCGGTTTCCAGATCTCGGATCTCACCAACCATGATAATATCTGGATCTTGACGGAGAAATGAGCGTAATGCGGCAGGGAAGGTAAGGCCTGCGCGAATATTAATTTGTACCTGGTTAATGCCTTCTAAATTTATTTCTACAGGATCTTCGGCAGTAGAAATATTTCTCTGCTCTGTATTTAGAATGTTGAGGCCCGTATACAAGGAGACTGTCTTACCTGATCCTGTTGGCCCGGTAACTAAAATCATGCCTTGCGGTTGATCTAATGCCGCCATATAAATAGCTTTTTGTTCGGGTTCATACCCTAGCATTTCAATACCCAGCATGGCACTGGATGAATCCAGAATTCGCATAACGACCTTTTCTCCCCACATGGTGGGCAAGGTGCTGACACGAAAATCTATCGACTTTTTTCGGGATAACGACAGCTTTATACGACCATCTTGTGGAACGCGTCGTTCAGCTATATCAAGTTTTGACATAACTTTTAAACGGGCTGTCATGCGAGAGGCTAATGAAACTGGCGGGCTGGCAACTTCCGTTAAAATACCATCAATACGAAAACGAATACGAAAGGTTTTTTCATAAGGTTCGAAATGTAAATCAGAAGCGCCTTTTTTAATGGCATCAAGCAGTATCTTGTTAATAAATACAACAATAGGGGCGTCTTCTTTATCACTGGCTGCAGGGTTTTCTTCTTTACGCTCGTCTTGTACATCTATTCCTGACAACTCTTCAGCGTCGAGATCAGTAATTTCCAGTGCATCACTGTCTTCTTCCAATACTTTGTCTATACACTGCTGTAAGCTTTTATCATCTGCAATGACCAACTCAGTCGCGAAGCCAGTATTGAATTGAATTTCTTGCAAAGCTTCTAAATTGGTCGGATTCGACATAGCGACAAACAATACTTTACCGCGTAAATATAAAGGTAATGCATGGTGTTTACGAATTAATCTTTCGTTACGAATGCCTTCCGGCACTAAAGATGTGTCGAAGTATTTTAAATCAATCAGTGGGTAACCAAAACTACGGGAAAGAACGCTGGCAATTTTTTTGCTATCAATATTTTTAACTTCAACCAAATAACTAATAATTGGTTTTTTTTGCAGGGAAAATTCAGAGCTGATTTTGTCAACCATCTCTGTGGATATTAAGTTATGCTTTGCTAATGCTGAGAGCAAGCTAGACTGTTGGTGAAGTCCTTTCATTAGATATTGAATTTTCTCAAAACTTGGGCTTAATTGAGTGTAACTTATTTTGGTTTGAAAAAACAAAAAAGAGTGTTAGTTTTTATTTACTGTTGCTGAATATATAGAAAAATGTGGGATTTGGTGAGCTTTGTTTTGATGGTATAGAATTTAGCACTTTCATGATAAAGGAATTCGATCTCATTATTTTTTGATTAAAGCATAAAACGTTCGATTAACTCTTGTGTTTGCACTAGGTCGACAACATAGGGAAGGTTAGACTCTGAAAATAGCTCTTTCATTGGCGTAATCTCAAGATATTAAAATGAGTTCCCATCTATACCCGTGGTCATTCGAAATGCGGGAATTTGAGGTGAATTTAAAAGTTTATCTAAAAGGCGCTTGATTGAGCAATAGCTGGCTATTGTGATTGAAAGCAACGTAGTAGATAATCTTTTAAAACGCATCAAAACCTGCATTTTGAATGATTACGGGTATATACATGCATTAATATCTGAGAAATTTTTTGTTTGAATTTTTATATCTAAAGCCATAAAACAGGGTTTGTGAGGGATATTTATGAGAGATAGACTTTATCCTGTTTGGAACAATAAGCTTTACTTGGTTATAAAATTAAAGCCCCAAGTGGGGCTTTAAAATAAAATCGAATGAAGTAGTAGAAAAACTAAATCAGATTATTAACACCAACCGTTTACTACACAGCTAGGAGTTGATCCAGAAGTTACATTCCAAGTTAGAGGGTTACCTGCAGTTGGCGTTGCTATCATTTCAACCGAATCCGAAGCAGCGGTAGACTTCGCAGTAATTACACCATTTTCAATAGTCATCGTATCAAGGTTATCATAAGTACCAGTCGTTACTTCTTTAGGAATTCCTTTGATGCCATGATCACAATCATCTAACTTACCTTGTGTTTGATAACACAGGGCAACTGCTGTTCTTGCTGCTCCGACAAGAGAAACTACTTCAGTAAATTTGGATTTTTTAGTATAATCTTGGTATTGAGGCAAAGCAACCGCTGCCAAAATACCGATAATCGCCACAACGATCATTAATTCAATAAGGGTGAAACCCTTAGCGTTTTTTTGAGTACTTAAATTTTTTAATGTAGTTTTCATAGTAAAAATTCCATATGTTTTTTACGGGGGCTGGTTCAATACTGCGATAAAATCTTACAAATGTAAAACTTTGTAGCAATTTATTTTGTTTTATTAACAATAAAATTAAATATAGGTTAATTTATTAACAAATATTTAACTAAAGTCATCTGTTAGATCATTTATATAGTTGAATATAAAAAGAACAACTTTATTTATGTATAGATGATGAAGGAAGTTTTTGCGAATTTAATCTTGGGTGAAGTTATTTTTTATCTAAACGAGGGTACAAAAGCAATGCACCCAGCTAAGTTTTTAATAAAACGGGTCTTTAATAGAAAGTGCCTTTCACAGAATATGTCTTAAATAATAATGTCTCAAGAAAAACGCATCGACAAATCTATTGCTTGTACATTTTTGGTTAAAGCCCCTGAAGAAATAAAATCTACCCCTGCTTTGGTATAGGCTTTCAGAGTTTTAATGGTCATGTTACCGGAAACTTCTAATTTGGTTGTTCCCTGGCTTATCTCTTTGGTTAACACTACTGCCTGTTCGATCATTTCAGTGGTGAAGTTGTCGAGCATAACAATATCGGCCTTGGCGTGAAGTGCTTGGGTTAGTTCACTCAAAGACTCTACTTCAACTTCGACCGTTTTTTCAGGATGATTAGCTTTGGCGGTAGATATTGCTTTATCTATACCACCACAGGCGGCTATATGATTTTCTTTAATTAAAAAGGCATCAAATAAACCTATGCGATGATTTACACCTCCACCACAAGTAACCGCATATTTTTGTGCGCTGCGTAAACCTGGTAGTGTTTTACGGGTATCGAGTAACTTAGTGTTGCTACCTTCAAGCTCTTTTACATATTGGCTGGTTAATGTTGCTGTAGCTGATAAGGTTTGCAAAAAATTTAAAGCGGTGCGTTCACCTGTTAATAATATGCGGGCATTGCCTGAAAGTTCGAAGAGGGTGGTATTTGCCTTAGCCATTTGACCATCACTGACAAACCATGTAATGCCTGTTTTTAAATTGCTGTTGTTTAAGCTCGTGTTTAAGCTTTTGTTTAAGTTAAGACTGGCATCTAGTTGCCTAAATACTTCATTAACCCATTCAACACCACAAACAATGCAGTCTTCACGGGTGATCACTGTAGCTACTGCGTTTTCATTTTCAGGAATAAGTGCTGCGGTAATATCTTGTGTTGCATCTGTAAGTGAATATGAACCTGTATTTGAACCTGTATTTGAATCTGTAATAGTTGAGCTGGTTAATCCTAGGTCTTCTGATAGCGCCCATGAAACGGTAGTTTTAATATCGTGAAGTAGATCTGTTGACAGCATTGTTTGTACTCAAGTAAAAGTTAATTTTGTTCTCTTAAGGTAAGTTGCTTACCCGTTTGAGTGAATTCTACTCTTTTTAGTGCGCTCATACCTAACAGAATTTCATCACTTTTCATTCCCGGGTTTATATGTGCTTCAACATTATAAAGGAAAATATTACCAATGCTGAGTTGTTCCAGTTTGGTTTGATACACAGTCACTGTGCCATTTGCCGTTTGTACAGGGTAACTGCCATAACTTGGTAAATTAAGTTGGTCAGCAATGTGCGCGGGAATTGATACTTGTGTTGCACCAGTATCAAGTAAAAAGGTAACACTCTGGTCGTTAATTCCTCCCTGAACTAGGTAATGTCCCAGGCGATTCTGTTGCAAAACCACTTCAGCGCGGCCACTGTCCGTCAGGCGCATTTCTGGATTACTGTTCGGGTTGTATTGTTTGTCTAATACGTCCTGGAAAATAAACACTAAAATGGCTAAGGCAATAATCCAGGCAAGCCAGACAAAAATTTTCCCAATTCGGTTAGTCTCATCATTTTCCGTCATAAGTGTACCGTTTATATTTTAAGTGTTTTAGCTTATGCTTTTAGCGTAAATTTTTCGCGTAAGTTTTTAGTGTGATTTTTTAGTGTACAATTTTTTAGTGTACAATTGCACTTAGCATAAATAATATGTTGATAGTATTGTATGATCAATAGTTATTGATAACTAATCTGATTTTGCAAGTAATTGTGAATTCCAAAGCTGTTTCGGCATAACTGTTGAAAAGTTCAGCAAGTATGAGTAATTGTATGGAAATTAAAAAGGGTTGGTTAAATACTGCCCGGCAGCAAGTATCCCCGCATTTTTCTGCACGACAAGACAATGATGAAATAAGTTTGTTGGTTATTCACAATATTTCACTGCCTGCGGGTCAATTTGGTGGCCCTTTTATAACTGACTTATTTTTGGGCAGATTAGATCCAGATATTGATCCTTCCTTTATAGATATTTATCAGTTACGAGTTTCGGCCCATTGTTTGATTCGTCGTGACGGAGAAATCATTCAGTACGTGTCTTTTAACGATAAAGCCTGGCATGCAGGTGTTTCTTGTTTTAATGGGCGTGAAAGTTGTAATGATTTTTCTATTGGTATTGAACTGGAAGGTACTGATAATATTCCTTATACTATTAAGCAGTATCAACAATTAGTAAAATTGACAGCTTTGTTGATCAAAAAACATCCATTAATTGCAGGAAATATCGCTGGTCATTGTGACATAGCGCCCAGTAGAAAAACCGACCCTGGTGATAGTTTTGATTGGTTGTTTTTTCGTAATGCTTTAAAAAGAACATCAACATACTTGTATGAGCAGCTGTCATTGGGAAAAAGCGACACAAAGTCTGACAAGTGAAATATGAAAAAATTAAGTGATACTAGCAAGTAATATTAGTAAGCGGTATTAGTAAGTAATATTAAAAAGTAATAACTGATAATTAAGAAAGGAAAATAAATGAGCCTTATAAGTTTATTAATTGCATTAGCTGCTGAGCGTTATTTGTCATCACCCGCATGGCAGTTCAATAGCTTTTATAATGGTTATATTAATCTGATCAAGCAAATGAACATAACGGACTCTCTTTGGAAAAGTCCTCTTTCTACGTTAGTTTTTATTGCAGTGCCAGTAGTCGGGAGTTATTTTCTATTGGGTTTGGTAGATGATAGCTTTTTACACATCATAATTTCTACTTTGATTCTTATCGTGTGTTTTGGTTGTGTAAACACCAGAGAACGATACAAACAATACTTAATGTCTGCACTTCGAGGCGAAGCCACCACATGTGAGCTGCATCATGCTCAGCTGCTTCAAGATAAAAACATTGAACAAATGGGCTTTGGTCAAGTGCTTGTTTGGTTAAATTACCGTTATTTTATCGCTATTATGATTTTCTTTGTATTATTCGGTGCACCGGGAGCATTGTTTTATCGTTTGTTAACCCGAATATCAGAAATAAAAGTATCTGAAGATTCAAAGGAGGAAAACGGGGTTGATGAAGGTAGAGTTGGTGAAGATAAGGTTGAGAAAATTAACGAGGATGTTATCGAACAAATTCGTTTATGGTTATCCTGGGTTGATTGGATCCCTGTGCGAATAGTTGCTTTTGGCTATATGCTGGTCGGGCATTTTTCTAAAGCTATGCCTGTTTGGTTAGAAAGTATTTTTGAGTTTAACAAAGTACCTCATCAAGTATTGATAGACGTAGCCGAAAAATCTGAAGATTTTATGGTTGATAAAGAAGATTGTACTTCTGAAGCTTGTTTGCTGGTTCAATTAGCCAAAAAAGCGTTATTGTTATGGCTTAGTGTTATAGCTCTGTTGGTAATAATGGGCGTTTTACAGTAAACATTTCAAAGGTGCCAACAAGCTAGTGGTCATCCAGATACGACCCTGTTTCTGGACGGACACTGGCTATAATCTACAATCTTTTGGCGCTAGCCACCCGGCGTTTCTCATTCGTTTTTGGTCAGACCATTAACAAATCAAACGACAGTTTAAAGTTTTAACTCTAATATAAAGCTTGGCTTCTTCTGCTGTTTCGACTAAATTACATTCGAAAAACCTATATCTTTTGCAGTTTTTACGTCTAAAGCTCGAATGGTAAGACCATTTTACCGTGTTGTTTTTTAACAGTGTAAAGCTAAATAATAAACTTAAATGAAGTAATATTATGAATTATCACAACTTCAATAAATCTACAACAGCTGCCGTAAAGCAACCTAAGTTGTCGGATGTTATTTTGGCGCAATTAGAAAATATGATTTTGGAAGGCAGTTTATTACCGGGGGAAAAACTTCCGCCGGAACGTGAATTAGCCAAAAAATTTGAAGTTTCACGACCTTCGTTAAGAGAAGCAATACAAAAATTGGAAATTAAAGGTTTAGTTACCCGTAAACAAGGTGGTGGAACTTTTGTCAGTGAACAAATTTTGAGTGGTTTGTCTGATCCGCTATTTGAATTAATGTCTCAAAGTACTGAATCGCAATTTGATTTATTAGAGTTTCGCCATGGTATTGAAGGCATGTCCGCTTATTATGCAGCGATGCGTGGTACCCAGGCGGATTTTGATGAAATACAGAAACAGCATGAAAATATTGGTAACGCCCAATTAGAAAATATTGGTTCAGAAAATGATTACCGACAAGAAGCACAGGCAGTATTTGAATTTTATCTGGCTATTTGTGCTGCATCACATAATGCCATTATTTTGCACCTTGCCCGCAGTATGTCGGAATTACTGGTTGATAATATTGAGCAAAATTTAACTATTCTAGCCAAACGTCCAGATGTATTTGCTCAAATTGCTGATTATCGTAAGCGTCTATTAGACGCCATTATTAGCGGGCAACCCCAAAAAGCCTGGGGTGCCAGTCATAGACATTTAGCCTTTATTGAAGAAGTGTTATTGAAAATGTCACAAGATAATAGCCGTATGGAACGTTCAATGCGGCGAATGCAACGTAGTGAGTATTAATTTATACAACAATTAACGGCGAATTTTGTCGCCATGTTAATCAAGCTATGAGCTACCACGCTTACCATGATTTTAATTGCAGGATCAGGTTTAAGACGTTTACGCACAATAGATGATGGCAAAAATAATTAGTTGATTAGCGGTAGAAACTCAAAACTTTACTATCTTTAATCAATAAAAATAATATCAATTCATTTATTAGTGGAATTGGTATATCAACGAATTTTAACTTAATTTATTTTACTTATCATAAGTAAAAACTGGAGAAGAGTAATTACTATGTCTGAACTCCCCGAAATAAAAGATCTTGATATTGATTCAATGGAAACCCAAGAGTGGTTGGAGTCAATGGAATCTGTTTTGGAAAATGAAGGCCCTGAAAGAGCGCATTTTTTATTAGAAAAATTAATTGACCGAGCAAGACGCAGCGGCACGCATTTACCTTTTGATGCTACAACAGCTTATGTAAATACTATTCCTCCTGGACAAGAGCCACATATGCCGGGCGACCAAACTATTGAATCGCGTATTCGTGCTGCTATTCGTTGGAATGCGTTGGTATTGGTATTACGTGCGTCGAAAAAAGATTTAGATCTTGGTGGTCATATTGGCAGTTTTGCCTCTTCAGCAATGCTTTATGATATTGGTTTTAATCACTTTTTTAAAGCTTCTTCAGAAAAAGATGGTGGCGACTTTATTTTTGCTCAAGGTCATATCGCACCCGGTATTTACAGCCGCTCATTTCTAGAAGGGCGTTTAACTGAAAAGCAAATGGATAACTTCCGTCAGGAATGTGACGGCGAAGGGTTATCTTCTTACCCGCACCCTCACCTGATGGGTGATTATTGGCAGTTCCCAACAGTTTCAATGGGCTTAGGTCCACTGCAAGCTATTTATACTGCGCGATTCCTGAAATATTTAACAGATCGTGGCATAAAAGATTGCTCAGGCCAGCGAGTATATTGTTTCCTTGGTGATGGCGAAACAGATGAGCCGGAATCGTTGGGAGCAATTGGGTTAGCGTCTCGTGAAGGTTTAGATAACTTAACCTTTATTGTTAACTGTAATTTGCAACGTTTAGACGGTCCAGTTCGTGGAAACGGTAAAATCATCCAGGAACTTGAAGGTACATTCCGTGGTGCAGGCTGGGAAGTAGTGAAAGTTATCTGGGGTAGTTATTGGGATGCACTTATTGCTCGTGATACTTCAGGTAAATTATTACAGTTAATGAACGAAACCGTTGATGGTGAATATCAGAACTGTAAAGCCAAGGGTGGCAAGTATACCCGTGAAAATTTCTTTAATAAATATCCTGAAACGGCGGCTATGGTGGCCAATATGTCAGACGAAGATATTTATCGTTTAAACCGCGGTGGGCATGATCCCGTTAAAGTTTATGCTGCTTACCGAAAAGCGATTGAAACTATCGGTCGTCCAACCGTTATTTTGGCTAAAACCGTAAAAGGTTTTGGTTTAGGAGCGGCAGGCGAAGGTTTGAATATTGCTCATAATGTTAAGAAAATGGATATTGATGCGGTTAAATATTATCGCGATCGTTTTAACATGCCAGTGTCAGATGATGAAATAGCAGACTTGCCATTTTATAAATTCCCGGAAGACAGTGCAGAATATAAATATATGAAAGCACGTAGGGAAGCACTTGGCGGGCCAATGCCAGCACGTCGTGAACAAGCAAATGAAACGTTGGAGATCCCACCGCTTAAGTCTTTCGATGCAATTTTGAAAGGTTCGGGAGATCGCCAGGTGTCTTCAACCATGACCTTTGTGCGTGTATTGAACGTTTTATTAAAAGATAAAAAAATTGGTAAGCGGATAGTACCAATTATTCCTGATGAAGCGCGGACTTTTGGTATGGAAGGTTTGTTCCGCCAAATAGGTATTTATGCTAACGAAGGGCAAAAATATATTCCTCAAGATGCTGATCAAGTGGCTTATTACCGTGAAGACAAAAAAGGTCAGGTATTACAGGAAGGTATTAACGAGTTAGGTGCAATGGCTTCCTGGGTTGCATCAGGTACATCTTATTCAACTTGTAATGCAACTACCATTCCTTTTTATGTTTATTACTCAATGTTTGGTTTCCAGCGTGTCGGCGATTTAGCTTGGGCAGCGGGTGATAGCCAGGCCCGTGGTTTCCTGTTAGGTGCAACTGCTGGAAGAACCACACTCAATGGAGAAGGGCTACAGCATCAGGATGGTCATTCACATGTTCAGGCGGGTTTGATCCCCAATTGTGTTACTTACGATCCAACTTACGGTTACGAAATTGCGGTAATTATTCGTGATGGTTTACGTCGTATGTACGAAAATGATGAAAATATTTTCTATTATTTAACTTTGATGAATGAAAATTACGCTCATCCTGCATTACCTGAAACTACTGATATTGCTCATCAAATCATTAAAGGTATTTATCAGTTAGAACGTGTTGAAGCTAAAAAAGGTAAAGTAGATGTACAGTTAATGGGCTCAGGTACCATTTTATTGCAAGTACGTGAAGCGGCACAAATCTTAGCGAAAGATTACGGTGTTTCATCAAATGTCTACTCAGTAACTTCATTTAATGAATTAACCCGTGATGGTCAGGAAGCTACTCGCTGGAATATGTTACATCCCCAAAGCGAACAGAAATCTGCTTATATTTCTGACATTATCACTCGTGAGAATGGTCCTGCAATTGCGGCAACTGATTACATTAAAAATTACGCAGAGCAAATTCGTGGTTATATAGATACCGAGTATCGTGTTTTAGGAACCGATGGTTTTGGCCGTAGTGATAGTCGTGCAAATTTACGTCAGCATTTTGAAGTGAATCAAAACTACATTGTGGTGGCAGCATTATTTGAATTGGCGAACCGTGGTGATATTGAACGCTCAGTGGTATCTGAAGCGATTAAACGCTTTAGCATAGATACAGACAAACTTAACCCGCTTTACGCATAACTCTTTACCTGTAGCTGATTTAGTTGATTTTTAGATAAATGAATTATTGATAGTTAGTTATAGGTAAATCCAGACTGGAAAATGAAAATGTCCGATATTCAAAAAATTCTCGTCCCTGATGTTGGCGGCGATGAAGTAGAAATTATAGAAATAGGTGTTGCCGTTGGCGATAACATTGAAGCCGAAGACGCCATAATAACCGTTGAAACTGATAAAGCGTCGATGGATATTCCTTCGCCAATGGCAGGTCAAATTACCACTTTAAAAGTCGCTGTTGGCGATAAGCTTAAAGAAGGTGACATAATTGCTGAGATTAGTGCAGAAGGTAGCGCAGAAACCAGCAATTCAGACGCTATTACTGCAACTGTTGAGGCTGAAATTGTGCCGGTTGCCGCTACCGTAGTTGAAGCACCAGCAGCAGATGATAAAACTAAATCACCAGTTGCATCAATAAGTGCAATTATTGATATAGAAGTACCTGACATTGGTGAAGATGGTGAAGTGGATGTTATTGAGGTATTAGTCTGTGTTGGTGATGTAATTGCCGAAGAAGATGGCCTGATCACCCTTGAAACAGATAAAGCGACAATGGATGTACCTTCGCCAAGTGGTGGAACCGTTAAAGAAGTCTTTATTAGTGTTGGTGATAAAGTTAAACAGGGCTCGGTAGTTATCAAACTTGAAACTTCAGGGGATGCTGCTCCAGCAGATGCCCCGGTAGTTGCTGAAAAAACGTTTGCAGCTGCCGCTCCTGCAACTAAGACGGCAGCACAGCAATCAGCAAAAAGTGCACCGGTTCCACATCATCCACAAATGGGAGTAACAACTAAGGGTGCTATCTACAGTACCCCTTCTATACGTCGTATAGCCCGTGAATTTGGTGTTGATTTAAGTTTAGTTAAAGGTACCGGCCGTAAAAATCGTATTTTAAAAGAAGATGTTCAATCGTATGTGAAATACGAATTGTCACGTCCTAAAGCTAATGCTGGCAGTTCTGTGGCAGGTGGCGCTGGTGGTTTGCAAGTTATTGAGCGTAAACCAATTGATTTCTCTAAATTTGGAGAAGTTGAAACGGTACCGTTAACCCGTATTCAAAAAATATCGGGTCCAACACTGCATCGTAATTGGGTAACCATTCCTCACGTTACTCAATTTGATGAAGCGGATATCACAGAAGTTGAAGCGTTCCGTAAAGAACAAAATGTGATTTGTGAAAAGCAGAAACTTGGTTTTAAAATCACACCATTAGTTTTCATTTTAAAAGCAATTGCTAATGCGATGGCGGCTTACCCGGTATTTAACTCTAGCTTGAGTGAAGATGGTGAAAGCTTGATCATGAAAAAATATTGTCATATTGGTGTCGCGGTCGATACTCCCAACGGATTAGTTGTGCCAGTAGTGCGTGATGTAGATCAAAAAGGTATTCATCAGCTTTCTAAAGAATTATTGGAAATTAGCCTCAAAGCACGTGATGGTAAACTTAAAGCCGTAGACATGCAGGGTAGTTGCTTCACCATTTCAAGTTTGGGTGGTATTGGTGGCATATCGTTTACACCGATTGTTAATGCACCTGATGTTGCCATTTTGGGGGTTTCTAAATCTGAAATGAAACCTAAATGGAACGGAAGTGAGTTTATTCCACGTTTAATGTTGCCATTAGCATTGTCATACGATCATCGTGTAATCGATGGTGCGGTAGCGGCTCGTTTTATCGTACACTTATCTGGAGTAATGACAGATATCAGGCGATTAACTTTGTAGCGATGATAGAGATGGTTTCAGGACGAACACTAGATCGGTGTTTTGTTGATAGATGTAGAGTTGTATCAATAAAATAGCGATAAATGTTGGCGATTTTTTACTACAGGGAGTAAACTTGCCAACAATTATTCCAGCATTGGCACAATGATGATTTTTATAGCAGTTTCATAACTTATTGGACTTGCTCTTAATTGATAATCATCATAAATAAATTAAATTTTGAGGTTAGCATGAGTAAAGATATCAAAACTCAGGTAGTAGTGTTAGGGGCAGGTCCTGGTGGCTATTCAGCTGCATTTCGTGCCGCAGATTTAGGATTAGACGTAGTATTGGTTGAAAGCCGTAAAACGTTAGGTGGTGTATGTTTAAACGTGGGTTGTATTCCATCAAAAGCATTGCTTCACGTAGCTAAAGTAATTGATGATGCAAAAAATATGGCATCACACGGTGTTACTTTTGGTGTTCCGGAAATTAATTTAGATAAAGTTCGTAGCTGGAAAGACAACGTTATTGCTCAGTTAACCGGTGGTTTAACGGGCATGGCTAAAGCCCGTAAAGTAACAACAGTAAATGGTTACGGTAAATTTACCGGTAGTAATACACTTGCTGTTGAAGGCGAAAATGGCACGACAACCATTACCTTTGAGAATGCAATTATTGCGGCTGGCTCATCAGTGGTTAATTTGCCGTTCATTCCTACCGAAGATCCCCGTATTATTGATTCAACAGGAGCATTGGAGCTTAAAGATATTCCTGAAAATATGTTGGTACTTGGTGGTGGCATTATTGGTTTGGAAATGGGTACTGTATACAGCTCATTAGGTTCAAATATTTCAGTGGTGGAATTTGCTGACCAATTGGTGCCTGCGGCTGATAAAGACATTGTTCGTATTTATAACAATTATGTTAAAAAACGTTTTAACATAATGTTGTCAACTAAAGTTGTTGGTGTTGAAGCGAAAGACGATGGTTTGTATGTAACCTTTGAAGGTAAACAGGCACCGGCAGAGCCAGTACGTTACGACAAAATATTAGTTGCTGTAGGTCGTAAACCAAACGGTCATTTAGTTGCTGCTGATAAAGCGGGTGTTAATGTTGACGAGCGTGGTTTTATTAATGTAACTAATGAACTACGCACCAACGTTAATCACATTTTTGCTATCGGCGATGTTGTTGGCCAACCTATGCTAGCTCATAAAGCGGTTCACGAAGCACACGTTGCTGCTGAAGTTATTTCCGGTAAAAAACATATTTTTGAACCTCGTTGTATCCCTTCAATCGCTTATACCGATCCGGAAATGGCTTGGGTAGGTGTTACTGAGAGCGAAGCTAAAGAGCAAGGTTTAAACATTGAAGTTGCTAATTTTCCTTGGGCTGCTTCTGGTCGCGCTATTGCTTCAGCACGTACTGAAGGTAAAACTAAGTTGATTTTTGAGAAAGAAACTGGCCGTGTTTTAGGTGGTGCTATTGTTGGTATCAATGCTGGTGAAATGTTAGGTGAAATTTGTTTAGCCGTTGAAATGGGCGCCGATGCTGAAGATGTTGGTTTAACTATTCATGCTCACCCGACCTTGAATGAATCAATTGGCTTAGCGGCTGAAATTTTTGAAGGTTCGATTACAGATTTACCGAATGCAAAAGCGGTTAAAAAGAAAAAGTAAGGTATAAACGTTAACTTTCCTTCGTTATACCAATTCTATAAAGTAAATGCTAATTAAAAATGCCAGTCAAATGACTGGCATTCTTGTTTTGGGTGAGTTTGAAATTACGAGTTAACTTATTGTTAATTGGTACTTACGTTATCTAATTGTTACATTAATTTAACTTGTCTCAGTAGCTTTCTACCGCATCTACCTTTCGTAAAATAATATTCTACACTATAGTGTTTTCTCAATAATTAGAGGATCTACTTTTGAAATCACATATTCCACTATTACTTGCATCAAGTATTATTTCAAGTTTAACTTTGAGCGGTTGTATCGCAACGAATAATACATCAGGTAATACCAACTCAAATCAAGAAATAACGGTAGCACCAGCAAGAGCAGAGAATGCTTATCTTTCTAGGGAACAAGCGTTTATTCGGTCAGCAAGAGTTTCAGACGTTGATTATGATTTAACGTTTAAATTGACGGGTGAAGAAAGCTTTTCTGCAACATCAGTAATTAATTTTGATTTGACCGATAATAACTCGCCATTAACGGTTGATTTAGATGAAGCCAGCATCACAAAGTTAGTGGTTAATGGTCATACGCTTTCCGCAGAACAAATAAAAACAAATTATAATAAATGGTTTATCACGCTGTCGGCTAACTATTTAAAAAAAGGTCATAATACTGTAGCAGTAAGTTTTGATCGTAAACACAGCACTGACGGTGAAGGTTTACATCGTTTTAAAGACCCTGTTGATGGTAAAGTTTATCTATATTCCCATTTCGAACCTGCGGCAGCGCATCAAATGTTTGCCTTGTTTGATCAACCAGATCTAAAAGCAAATTATCAAATGACGGTAACTGCGCCAAGCGATTGGCATGTGTTTAGTGCTATGAAAGAGACAAGCATTAAAAAACAAGGCGATAAAAATGTTTGGCATTTTGATCGAACGTTAAAATTAAGCCCTTATAATTTTTCATTGCATGCTGGCCCTTATCAAAAATGGCAGGACGATTCAGGTAAATATCCGATGAGATTATTTACCCGTCAATCAGTTGCCAGCCAAGTTACACCGCAAGACTGGTTTAAATATACTAAAGCCGGTATAGAATTTTTTGAAAACTATTACGGGGTTGATTACCCGTTCAGAAAATACGACCAAGTGCTTGTTCCTGACTTTTTATACGGCGCTATGGAAAATGCTGCTGCTATTACTTTTGCTGAAGGTGGATTTTTAACAAACGGTGAAATGAGCCGTAGTCAACGCCACAGATTAGCAAGTGTGATCATGCACGAAATGGCACATCAGTGGTTTGGTAATTTAGTTACCATGAAATGGTGGAATGGCTTATGGTTAAATGAGAGCTTTGCTGCTTTTATGGCTACTTTAGCTACGGCTGAAGCAACGGAATTTACCGATGCTTGGCGTTCATTTTATGCGAGAGGTAAGCAAAGTGCTTATCGTGCAGACCAAAGAGTGACCACACATCCAATTGAAGTACCAATTCCATCTTCGGCTAACGCTTTTGATAATATTGATGCGATAACCTATTCAAAAGGTGCTTCAGCGCTGAATCAATTGCGTCACCTATTAGGTGAAGAAGCTTTTAAACGTGGAATTCATAATTACTTAACGACAAATGCTTATCAAAATGCGGTGTTAGATGACTTTATTGGTAGTCTGGCGACAGCAAGTAACCGTAACTTAGATAACTGGAAACAAGAATGGTTATACAAGGCAGGTGTAAATAGCATAACAGCAAGTTATCAGTGTGAAGGCGGTAAAATCACACAGTTTGAATTATTGCAAACAGCTGATGAGAAATTTCCAACGTTAAGAGAGCAGCGTGTTCAATTAGGATTATTTAATATTTCTAACAATGAATTTAAATTGAATAAAAAAGTTGCAGTGACTTATAAAGGAAAATCTACAGCAGTAACAGAGCTTGTTGGTAGCCAGTGTCCCGATTTGCTTTATCCAAATTATCAAGACTGGGGTTTTGTTAAAGTTAATTTAGATGTAACATCTTTTGCTACGGTAAAACAGCATTTAAGTAAGGTATCAGATCCATTGTTACGTTCAATGTTGTGGCAAAGTCTTTGGGATAGTGTTCGTGATGGTCAATTGCCATTAAATGAATATTTGACGGTAGCATTAGCAAATGTATCTTCAGAAACCGATTACACTATTTTAGGGCAGGTATTAGGTCAAATAGGATCTGCTAAAGCTTATTTGAATATGACTCATGGCGCGGATCATGATTATGTGAAATCAATAACAGGCAAATTGGAAGATTTAATCTGGGAAAATACTTTAGCCAATACAAGTGATAAAAATAATTTACGAAGTTGGTTTGGTGCATATCGTTCAATTGCCAGTTCTGATCAGGCATTAAATAATTTACTGAAATTATTAAATGGTGAATTAACGATTGAAAACTTGACGATAAGCCAAGATCAACGCTGGAATATAATTGGTCAACTAAGCCGTTTTCAACACCCTATGGCTAATACCTTAATTGCCCAGGAATTGGAAAAAGACAGTTCTGATACAGGCGCTAAATCAGCCCTTTATGCTGAAGTTGTTACTCCTGATGCACAAGTTAAAGCGAAATGGTTAGCTAAGATTCAAGATAAAGATTCAGACTTACCTTTTTCAAAAATAAGAATAGCAATGTCGGCTTTATACACATCAGAACAAGTTAAGTTAGATGAGTTGACCGCGAATGATCGTATAACATCTTTACCTACAATTGATAAAGCAAATGGACATACATTTATGCGTAGTTATGCTCGTGCATTGATCCCCTCAACCTGTACGAAAAATAGTGTTGAGCGGTTAGAGAAAGCTGCTGAGGAGTTTACCGAGTTGACCGCAGGAACGCGCCGTTCATTGTTGGTGACTTTACAAAATGATCAGCGTTGCGTGATGATTAAAAATAAAATATCTATTCTTTAGGGCTACTCATTAGGACTATTCATTAAGTCTATCCTTTAAGTTAGGCCATTTTATCGGATAGAGTAATGGTATAAATATTCGTGGTTTTTATATAAGCTAGTTGCGTAAGTGACTAGCTTTTTTTTATGAAAATAGCTATACCAACTGCATTGGCTATGTATCTGTTAAGTGTTGCTATAATAATTGTAGGATGGGTTAGCCAACGGCGTAACCCATCATTTTGTAGGACGCTACTATCTAATAATATTAATGAAAGCTGTTGTTTTGATGGGTTACGCCTTCGGCTAACCCATCCTACGCGTTGAAATCTTGAGGCGACAGATAAATGAATAGAACACAACTGGTTACGGACGTAGCAACATTTAACCAGTACATAGCCAATTGCATTAAATATTGCAGTTGGTATTAAAGGGAAAACATAAAAATGACAACACGTATTTTGACTTTCTTATTGATGGGAATGTTATTAGGGTGTACTGCTCACAGTGGAAAAAACCCTTCAACACAATGGGATTTCGATCACAACATTGTGTTTGAACAGAAGTTGATAAAGCCTGATTTCTATTATCTGAAAGTACATTCAACCAATAAAACTCATTTTTCAACATTGGCAACTTTTTTAATCCGGCGTTCGCTGCAACTCTGTAAAAGTTATGGTTTTAAAATTGAAGTGTTACAAGGTGTCGAAGGGTTTAATGATAGTGAAGCTCTACCAAACCTGATCATGGGATCGTTGGCGGCGAATATTGAATGTAAGCTATAAAAGATTGATTAAATGAGAAGAAGCAAAAAAAGTATAAGTTACATGATAAAATAATTATCCAAAGTTTAAAATTTCCGATAGTATCTAACTATTATTTAGTGCTTTTAATCTAAATATTATTAATACCTATCATACCCCCTTATTGGAGATCTCATGAGTTTAATTACCGACATTGCAAAAAGTGCAGCTGATGCTGCTAAAACATTAGCACTTCTAGATACAGCAACAAAAAATAATGTGTTAACTGCAATGGCTAAAGCGCTACGAGAAAATGTTGATCCCATACTTCAAGCCAATGAAAAAGATTTAGCACATGCCAAAATTGCTCAATTATCTGAGGCAATGGTTGATCGTTTAACTTTAAATGCTGAACGTATTAATGCGATGTCAGCAGGTATAGAAACCTTAGTCGATTTAGCTGATCCTGTCGGGGAAATAAGAGATTTAGGGCAAAGGCCCAATGGGATCAAAATTAGTAAAATGCGTATTCCTTTAGGTGTGGTTTGCATGATTTTCGAAGCAAGACCTAATGTTACAGCAGATGCCGGCGCTTTGTGTTTTAAATCAGGTAATGGTGTAATTTTAAGAGGTGGTAAAGAAGCATTACAAAGCAGTTTGGCAATTGCTGATGTTTTGCATCAGGTACTGAGAGCGTTTAATTTACCTACTGCATTGATCAGTGTTGTACCTGATCCCGATAGAGCTTTATTGATGGAACTTATGCAGCAACGTGGCCTGATTGATCTTATTATTCCCCGTGGCGGTGAAGGTCTGATTAACTTTGTGACCGATAATAGTAAAATCCCGGTTATTCAGCATTTTAAAGGGGTTTGTCATCTATATGTTGATAAAGAAGCTAATGTTGAAAAAGCACTTAATTTATTGATTAATGGAAAAACTCAACGTACAGGCGTATGTAATGCTTTGGAAGCTTTGGTCGTTCATCAGGATATTGCTGAGGAATTTTTACCAAAAGCTGCTCAGGCGCTACAAAGTCGAAATGTGAAGATAAATGCTTGCCAACAATCCAGTCAGTATTTTGAAAATCCAACGGTACTGAAAGACGATGAGTTTGGAGAAGAGTATTTATGTCTTGAAATCGCTGTTCGTGTGGTTAAAGACTTAACGCAGGCATTTGAACATATTGATAAATTTGGAAGTAACCATACCGAAGTTATTTGTACTGAAAACCA
Organism: Alteromonadaceae bacterium; assembly: GCA_013216015.1. GTDB lineage: Bacteria > Pseudomonadota > Gammaproteobacteria > Enterobacterales > Alteromonadaceae > JABSOI01. The sequence goes on from JABSOI010000014.1 coordinate 116,226, forward strand.
GGAGACAGCGACTAAGTTTCAACAAGTAGTAGATGCATCAGTGGTGATGGTAAATGCTTCTTCTCGTTTTTCTGATGGTTGTGAATTAGGTCTTGGCGCTGAAATTGGCATTGCAACAACTAAGCTGCACGCCTACGGACCTATGGGACTAGAATCTTTAACGACTGAAAAATATTTAGTTAGTGGTGATGGTCAGGTGAGAGCCTAGTTTTTACAAGTTAAATAGTTTGTAGTCAGCACTAAAAAACGATTTTCGGATGAATTTTTCTTGGCGATATTGGTTTTATTTGTTATGAAATGTTTGTTGAATATCGCTTCTGTTGCATAAGTCTACAAGCTTATAATCTACAACCTCATCATTTACAGCGAGTATTCACAATATTTATATCAATTATAAATATTGTAGGCGTTTGATCAGTTCTATTTTTCTCTATTTTCACCTATAATTCATACTAGAAATATTCTTAGTTTAAGATGCCTGATTTTAGATGAGCTAAATAAACAGGCATCACTTATCATAGAGGTAAAAATCGTGCTTCAAGATTATCAAAAACACGTAGAAGAACGTGCGGCGCAAGGCTTAGTGCCAAAGCCATTAGACGCAGCACAAGTTACTCAATTAGTTAAATTAATTAAAAACCCACCTGCTGGCGAAGAAGCCTTGTTACTATCGTTATTAGCTGATCGTATTCCTCCTGGTGTGGATGATGCTGCTTATGTTAAAGCGGGTTTTTTAGCTGCTATCACTAAAGGTGAAACAACATCTCCGATATTAGACGCTGCCCGTGCTACCGAATTGCTTGGTACTATGCTAGGTGGTTACAATATTCAACCTATGATTGATTTGTTGGATGATGCCGACAATGCTGAAATTGCGGTTAAGGGGTTATCAAAAACATTATTAATGTTTGATTCTTTCCACGATGTACAGGAAAAAGCAGAAGCGGGCAATGTTCACGCTAAAGCAGTGATGCAATCATGGGCTGACGCTGATTGGTTTTTGAATAAACCTGCTGTTGCAAAAAAAATCACAGTTAAAGTATTTAAAGTAACGGGTGAAACCAATACCGATGATTTATCTCCGGCACCTGACGCATGGTCTCGTCCTGATATTCCATTACACGCAAAATCTATGCTTAAAATTGGTCGTGAAGGTATTAACCCTGATAAAGAGGGTAATGTTGGACCAATCGTTCAAATTAAAGAAATGCAAAAAGATGGCATTCAGCTGGCTTATGTTGGTGATGTTGTTGGTACAGGGTCGTCACGTAAGTCGGCTACTAACTCTGTTTTATGGTTTATGGGCGATGATATTCCTCATGTGCCAAATAAACGTGGTGGTGGTGTTTGTCTAGGCAGTAAAATTGCTCCTATCTTCTTCAATACCATGGAAGATTCAGGTGCATTACCCATTGAACTAGACGTGCAAAACATGAACATGGGCGATGTTATTGATATTTTTCCATACGAAGGTGTTGTTAAGCGTTCGGGTACTGATGAAGTAATCACAACATTTAAGTTAAGCTCTAATGTTTTACTTGATGAAGTACGTGCCGGTGGCCGTATTCCTTTAATCATTGGTCGTGGTTTAACCGGTCGTGCCCGTGAAGTTTTAGGTTTAGAACATTCAGATGTTTTCCAAACACCTTTAGATATTGCTGATACGGGTAAAGGTTATACTCTGGCACAAAAAATGGTCGGTAAAGCATGTGGTGTGGCGGGTATTCGTCCTGGTCAATACTGTGAACCTAAAATGACTACAGTCGGTTCGCAAGATACTACCGGCCCTATGACACGTGATGAATTGAAAGATTTGGCTTGTTTAGGTTTCTCTGCTGATTTAACAATGCAGTCTTTCTGTCATACATCAGCTTATCCTAAACCAGTTGATGTGCAAACTCATCACACATTACCCGATTTTATTATGAATCGTGGCGGTGTTTCGCTTCGCCCAGGTGATGGTGTTATTCATTCTTGGTTAAATCGTATGTTGTTACCAGATACTGTTGGTACTGGCGGTGATTCCCATACACGTTTTCCATTAGGTATTTCTTTCCCTGCGGGTTCTGGTTTAGTTGCCTTTGCCGCTGCAACCGGTGTTATGCCACTTGATATGCCTGAATCTGTATTGGTTCGCTTTAAAGGTGAAATGCAAAAAGGTATTACTTTGCGTGACTTAGTACATGCAATTCCTTATTACGGCATTAAACAAGGTTTATTGACGGTTGAGAAAGCAGGTAAAATAAATGAATTTTCTGGTCGTATATTAGAAATTGAAGGTTTAGACAACTTAACGGTTGAGCAAGCTTTTGAATTGTCTGATGCTTCAGCTGAGCGTTCTTCGGCAGGTTGTTCAATCAAAATGTCTGAAGAGTCTGTAGCGGAGTACTTAAGCTCTAATGTTGTAATGTTAAAGTGGATGATCAGCGAAGGGTATGGTGATGTTCGTACTATTACGCGTCGCATCAAAGCAATGGAAGAATGGCTGGCGAATCCATCATTAATGAAGGCAGACAGTGATGCTGAATATGCTTATATTATTGAAATTGATTTAAATGAAATTAAAGAGCCAATTGTTTGTTGTCCGAACGATCCTGATGATGCGAAATTATTGTCAGAAGTTGCAGGTACAAAAATTGATGAAGTTTTCATTGGTTCCTGTATGACTAACATTGGTCATTTCCGCGCAGCAGGTAAATTGCTTGAAGAGTATGGTGGCGTATTATCAACTCGTATGTGGGTTGCTCCTCCAACGAAAATGGACAGAGATCAATTAACTGAAGAAGGTTATTACTCGACGTTTGGTAAAGCAGGTGTTCGTATTGAAACACCGGGTTGTTCATTATGTATGGGTAACCAGGCACGTGTTGCTGATAAATCGACGGTTATTTCAACTTCTACCCGTAATTTCCCTAACCGTTTAGGTAATGGTGCAAATGTTTATTTAGCGTCTGCTGAATTAACGGCTGTCGGAGCTATTTTAGGTAAGCTACCATCACCTGCAGAGTACTTTGAATATGCAGGCCGTATTGATGCAACTGCTGCTGATACTTATCGTTACTTGAACTTCGATAAAATGGAAGAATATACGAAGAAAGCAGACAAAGTTATTTTGCAGGTTGAAGCATAATTAAGCAAAATAGCTGTCCATAGTTCATAAATAACTAAGAGATAAGTAAAAATAACTTATTATATTAAAACGCCGCAGTATAGCGGCGTTTTTATTTTCTGAACGATAAAATTCCAACTTTCCCACTATGCCCGGCACCAAGAAACAACATTCCATCACTAGCCATTCCATCACTAGCCAGGGTATAAAAACCTTTATCGTTTTCTTCCGCTGCCAAATTGTTGAGAACTTGCCACGATTTACCGCCATCATAAGAAATATCATTTGCGTTTTTACCTGTGGCAATACATATTTTGCCCTGGCAACTCATTGCTGTACGTAAGCCGTGTTGACCTGAACTTACTAATTTCCATTGATTATTCGTCAGCGTTGCCATATTAGGGTAGGTATTATTACGCTGCTGGTAGTCACCACCGACAACAAAAATTTGCTCTAAATGGTTTACTGCAAGTCCATAACCGCCGGCGGTTTGAGTTTTATTATATAAAGGTACGCTGGTTCTTTGCCAGGTTTTACCGTAATCAATACTTGTATAAACAGAAGCAGAAAATCCACCTGTGGTTAACCATGCTTTGCCCTGTTCCCCTACAATTAAAGTGTTTCCGCTGGCAGCAAAGGCCGCTTCATTTTCTATAATTTGTGGGAGTTGTTTTTTAGCAATGCGTTGCCAGGTATTACCGCCATCAGTCGTTCTTTTTATAACGTAATAACCGTCAACGGGATCACCCATTAACAAACCGTTATTTTCATCCCAAAAAGCAATAGAATCGAAGAAACCTTGTTCGTCAGTATTTTGATAAAGTAGTTGCCAGTTATCACCGCCATTAGTGGTTTTATATAAACGTGATTGTTTTCCACTGCCAACACCCATTACTATGGCAGTGTTATTATTGAATAATTCTATATCGCGAAAATCCGTGGTTTTATTTTCGTTAGTATTTTGATTTTCAGTCAATTTTACCGATTTATCTAGCCAAGTTTTCCCTCTGTCTTGACTAACAAAAACTGAATTATTGCTGCCTGTTACCCATAGCGAGTTATTGTTTACCGCACTGCCTCTTAAAGAAGGTGAATCAGGGAGTTGATGATGTTGCCATTGAGGTAAGTCCACTTTAGTTTTGGCTAGAGTAATTAATGAAAATGAAATGCTGAAACTGAGGAGTATAAACTTAAAAGACGTTTTTAAGATGATTTTATTGAACATGTAATTCCCTAAAAATTGTTAAAATTGTTAAAATTGTTAAAATTGTTAAAATTGTAATTTTGCAATTAACATCTATATTTTGCAATAGCCATTATGTGTAATACTCGTTTCATCTATTAGTGGAATAAAAATAAATTAGATTTAAAAAAACAATTCATAGTTCAAGAAAACCAATGGTTTATATTTTATGTTGCTCCTTTTGTATAAGTCGCCTGATTAATTATTTTCAATACTTAACTCTCTTAAAATATTACCTCCTATCTTATTTTGTGTGTATATAAAATAAATACATGTTTAAGTTTAGTTAAAAAAATGATGTCTTATGTTTTTATTGTGTTATATTCCCGTCCTTTTTTTTGTAACTCGTTACGAGTTTTTATGTTTTTGTAATTTTATGTTAAATAATTATTACAACATTCATTTTAATCTCGTTGTAAAAGATTTGATAGGTAGGGAAAACGGGAGCAGAGAATTTTGTCTTTGACCTGCCGTATAAAGGATAAATTATGGATGAATGTAATTTAGATAAAAATGAACATTTAAACAATAGCGCGCCATGCGTTTCTAGAAGAAATTTTTTGCTTGCTGGAGCTTCAACTTTCGTTTTATCAACTATGCCTGGAATGGCTCATGCGTTTAAATTAATAGTTAAAGAGCATTCTCCCTTGAGAGTTGCTTCTTTAAGTCAATTAACAGAAGGTAATCCTGTTGAATTTATGTTCCCTTTAGACAATCCAATGTCGAGTTTCACTTTGGTAAAATTAGGCGAACGTGGGGCCGGCGGTGTTGGCAAAGACCAGGACATCGTAGCTTTCAGTAATTTATGTACCCATATGGGTGGGCCATTGAATGGTAGCTATAAAGCAAAACATAAAGTTCTAGGCCCTTGTCCGCTACACCTTACAACTTTCGATTTAACTCGCCATGGCATGGTAGTGTCAGGCCATGCTACTCAAACATTACCTCAAGCAAGATTAGAGATAATGGGTGATGACGTTTACATTACAGGTGTAATGGGACTGATTTATGGTCAAGCGGGTTTAATTTAAAAAGGTATTTCAATTATGAGTAATAAAATGGTAAATAAATCCGAAACAGAAGTTCTTTTACCACCGAAAAATGTAGAAGTTTTTACAACCGCCTGCGATTATTGTATCACAGGTTGCGGTTATAAAGTGTATCGATGGCCTGTTGGTGAAAGTGGTAAGCCTACACCAGAAGGCAATGCATTTAATGCATTATATCCTGTTGGACCATTATCCGGACAGTGGATAAGCGAAAATCAGCATAATGTGGTAGATGTTGACGGTAAAAAGCATAATGTTGTAATTGTTGCTGATAAAGATACCAAAGTTGTTAACGTTGGAGGGGATCACAGTATTCGTGGCGGAACAATCGCCAAAAAATGTTATAACCCTGATAGTCCAACGAAAGACCGCCTGAAATATCCTCAAGTGAGGATTAATGGTAAGTTGGAGCGCATTTCTTGGGATGATGCTATTGATATAATGGCAGAAATTTCAAATTACACCATTGAAAAATATGGTGTATCAAGTTGGGCAATGAAAATGTTTTCCTATCAGTACTGGGAAAATACTCACGCTCTTACAAAACTTGCATTCCAAGGTGTACAAACACCTGCTTGGGCTGTGCATGACCAACCTACAGGGCATGGTCCAGATACTCCAGGTATGTCTGATGCGGGCATTGATAACTTTTCCGCTTGTTATGAAGATTGGTCTTTAGCGGATGTACTCTTCATAGCTGGCACAGATCCGTTCGAATCAAAAACAATAATTTTTAACGAATGGATCCTTCCAGCCATGCGTAGAGGCATGAAAGTTATTACTGTTATGCCTCGCAAAACGGCCGGTGTAGCTTATGCGGAAAAGCTTGGTGGACTTTATCTAGAAATCAATCCGGGTACTGATACTCTGTTATTAAATGCTATGGCGCGGATCATTGTTGAAAACGGTTGGGAAGACAGTGAATTTGTAAATAAGTGGATTAATAATCGTGCTGAACTTGATCAAGAAGTATTTCAAGCCGATGGTTTTGACGATTATAAGCGGTGGGTCACCACATACAAATATGCGGAATTAGATATTGCGGTTGAAAAAACCGGAATTTCAGCTGAAGACATATACAAAGCAGCTGAAATGTTAGCAAGACCAAATGAAGATGGAAGTCGTAAAAAAGCGTCTTTCGGATTTGAAAAAGGGCTGTATTGGTCAAATAACTATGCCAATACTGCTGCAATTACTGCTTTAGGTTTGATCTGTGGAGCTGGTAACCGTCCGGGGCAAGTTATATCTCGTTTTGGTGGTCATCAACGTGGCATGATGCCAGGTGGTCACTACCCTGAGCATTTAGCTCCAGAGAAGTTTCCAGGCTGGAAGAAACAAGGTATAGATCTGGATCGTTGGGTTGAAGAAGGTAAAGCAAAATTTGTTTGGGTAGTTGGTACAACTTGGATTCAAGCTATGACTGCTTCAAAACGATTAAAAGACAAAATACATAATCTAACCAGTGGCCATACCTATCAGCCATCCAAGTTAGATAAAGATCATATTATTGAAACTTTCAAGCAGCGCATGGATAACGATGGCATGGTGATGGTAGATCAAGATATCTACCCGGTAAAACCCATTAATACTGAGCTTGCCGATATAGTATTGCCTGCATCAGGCTGGGGGGAAGAAGATCTGACCCGTGCTAATGGTGAAAGGAGGATCCGTCTTTATTCCAAATTTAATGATTCACCAGGTGAATCTTTACCTGATTGGAAGATTGCTGCAATGTTTGCAAAGCGCATGGGGTATAGCGGTTTTGACTGGAAAGACAGTAATGAAGTTTTTGAAGATGCGGCATTTTATAATAAAAATAGACGCACCAGTTATGTTGCTTTAGTTGAATATGCCCGTAAGCATGGTCGTCGTGCACACGAACTATTACGAGATATGGGAACTACTGGTATCCAGGCACCTGTTCGTTGGGAAGATGGCAAATTGGTCGGTACCAAGCGTTTACATGATTCTACTTTAAGAACTGGAACTCCAACAGGCTTAACAGCTATAAACCCCTCTTGGTTACGTAAGTTTAAAACTAAAACAGGACGCGCAAACCTGCTTAAAGCAAACTGGGAAATGTTTGGTGATTATTGGGAGTTTATGAAACCTAGAGAAAATGAACTTTGGGTAACCACAGGGAGAATTAATGAATTATGGCAGTCAGGTTTTGATGATCAAATGCGTCGACCGTATATTAAAGAACGCTGGCCTGACAATTGGCTTGAGATCCATCCCGAAGATGCCAAGGTTCGTGGTATAGAAAGTGGCGATCGTGTTTTGATTTCAAACGATAGGATCCCTATTGAAATAGGTGGTTATTCGAAAAGTGAACAGGATCGTAAAGTCAGAGGTGTAGTGCCATTACAAGCAAATGCAGATATAGATGAAGTTGATTTGCTTGCTCAAGTTGTTGATCACCAGCATGTTACAACTGATGGGATCAGAGCTAGTGGTATGGGTAATCCAGACATTATTGAATCAGATGAGTTGTTGATGACGATGGACCCTGTAGAGCGACCATTAAGGAACAAACCCACTGATAGTAACAATGCATCAATTCCAGATGACCCGGATGCCGATCCAATAATGAAACATCTGGAATCTGCAATTGGCATGAAATGGGAAGATGTCAAGCCTATGACTTTTGGTGAAATGCAAAAAAATGGCTATATCGAGCTGGAAAGTGCCAGTTTTGAAGCTGTTGCGATAGTGACAGATGCAGTAAAAAAAGGCGTGTCTTTTACTTATTTTAATTTGCCATCGTCTGTAGGTGCAACGAATTCACTCGCTGGCAGGGTTTTAGATCCAGTAAGTCAAAGACCTAGATATAAATTAGCTCGTGGTGAAGTTAAAAAAATTGGTGAATCGGAATATAAACATTCATTAGCGCAAATGAGCTTTAAGTCGAGAAATATTGTTTAGTTTATAAATTACAGCAGTAACTGATCTTTGTTTAATTGCATCAGGCTTTTTCAATGGTTGCTGTTTAATTTCATGAAGGAAATAGAAAAATGAAAATCCAACAATTAGCTCTGTGCACAGCTTTTTTCTTGGCTTTAGTATACGGTATTCCTGCCTCAGCTACAGATAAAAAGAAACTGGATAAGAGTCTTGAAACACCGGATTTATTACTGTTCGGTTCTGAAAAAATAAAGAAAACGGGTTTAGATAAAAAAAAGATCACTATTGAACAAAGCAAGTTGTCAGTAACTAAACCAGATCTTCTGGAAGTAGAATTGAAAGAAGAGCTGAAATCAGTAAAAGGAAATAAAAAGGTTAAACACAGTGAAATTAACCTTAAAAATTTAAAGAAAAACAAACAGAAAAAAGTTAAAAAATTCTCAGATACTTTGATAACTGAAGATCCTATTTTGGAAATACTTGATTAGCTGACGTGGTACTTAGCTGACTGATATTAATATACAAATAAAACAGCCTTGCTTGAATGTGATGGTGTTGTATTTATATGGAGCCTTACTCACAATGAAATACCTTTATACAAAAATAACAATTACAACAATTTTATCTGCTTCAGCTTTTATAACTCAGGCAAAATCAACTATAGGTGGAGTAGTATTCACTAATAGTTATGTTCAGCAGTATACGGATGTTAATGGAGACACAGTAACTTTAACCAAACTGGAAGTTGCAGACAATTCTCGTTTCAGAGTGAAATGGGATAATGAAGATAATGTTAGTATGTATATTGAAATGGCACTGCGTGATGATGAAGATAAAGATTCTCTACGTCATGCTTATGGAAAATGGGACATTAGTGAAACAAGCCAGTTATTGGCTGGTCAAACATCAACACCTTTTGCACCATTAAATCCTTCAGTTGCTATGGTACACAATTCAGGGCAAGGTTATGGTAACGTATCACCAAGCAGACCTTCTCAAATCCGTTATACCTATAAATTTTTAAATCGTCAGGGAGCTTTGGCAGTGGCACTGGTTGATCCTAATAAAGGTTCAACCCCAAGTACCAATGATGATGATGAAACTGTTGTTGGACAGCGTGATGGTAAAATGCCTCGTTTAGATGTTGGTATGGCTTATAGTACTTTCAACTGGCAAATATTTCCTAGTTTTTTCTATCATGATCAAAGCTATACTGATGGTGAAAACCTGACCTCTTACGGTGTATCGCTCGGTGGTAAAACAGCTTCAGGCCCTGTCGTCTTTTCAGCAGAAATTGGCGGCGGTAAAAACTGGGGCAATACCAAAATGTCTCTATCCGGCTCAGAAGCAGGTAACAATGCCGGTGCTATTTATGATAGTGAAGGGCACTTAGTACAAGATAATGATAATTTAGGTTATTGGATAGATGCAGGTTATCGGTTTACTTATGGAGAGTTACAAGGCGTTGCTCACTTTATTTATGGTTCAATGAGTAGTAAAGCTGATGGAATTCGAGATCTTAAAAGTTCTATGGTGGGGATCAGTGCTCCAATAGATCTGCCATGGATTGCCAGAGGATTACGTATTCGTCCAGAATTGTTTCGTTTTAAAGATGAAGACAGAATGAATGGTACAAAAACTTCAAGCACAATATTTGGGGTACAGCTACAATACACTTTCTAAATAGTGTCTATCTAACCTGAATTTGGGATAAGCAGCATTTGCTCAATACTTCCTTTTTCCGAGCATCTGGGTTAAAACAATGATAAATCGCCAGCTATTTATCATTGTTTTGCGTTGATAATCGAAAAATGAAGCACTGATTGAGTATATAAAGTCTGAATTGTATCGACTATCTTATTTTGAACTATTAACTTGATGATTTGTGTGAACAGTTGATTTAATGAATTTTTGCTGGTTGATATAAGTAATTGTTTTAAAGTTGAAAAATGAATTAATGGGACAGGATGGGTCAGCCACAGGCGAGACCCATCATTTCAATAATACTTTAGGACTTTTTGCGATAAAGTAAGTCTTGCTTATCCCGTATTCAGTTTAGTTACGAATACCTTCAATATAAAGATCAAGATCAATCGTGCCAAAGTTCTTTTTAAAGCCGAAATCACCCATTGTTACTTTAGCTGTTCCGCTGAAACCTACACGGTAGCCGCCCCAGGGATCCTTACCTTCACCAATTTTTACGGCATCAATAACTAATGACTTAGTAATGCCATGTAAAGTAAAGTCGCCGGTAATTGATAATTTTCCGTTGCCTTTATCTTCAACTTTTGTACTGGTAAATTTTGCTGTTGAAAATTTGCCAGCATCCAGAAAGTCATCTGAACGGATATGTTTGTCCCGTTCAGCATGATTTGAATCTATGCTGCTGGTATCAATATTTACGGTAATTTTTGATGCAGCAATATTGGCTTCATCATAAGAAAATGTGCCGCTTAATTTGTTAAAACGACCTGTTAATATACTGAAACCCAAGTGACTGGCTTTAAAGTTAATTGAAGCATGAGCGCCTTTATTATCAATAGTGTAATTTGCCGCATAGCTTGGGGCGATCAGACTGGTTGTAAGCAGTGCACCTGCAATCAAAAGTTTTTTCATAAGTTTTCCCTTGGTTTTAATTTTATTTCTATCTTTAATTTAGTTTATTCTATTAAATCATACGTTTCAACGTGTCATCTTTATCAATAAAATGATGTTTAATAGCTGCGACAGCATGTAATAGCGAAATTGCAATTAATGTATAAGCCAGATATAGGTGTATTACCCCTGAAATGTCGGCTTGGCTATCAAATAACTCACCCAGTGCAGGAACCTCGAACCAGCTAAATACTTCTATTGCGCGTTCGTCAGCAGTTGAAATTAAATAACCGCTGATCATTAAAGTAAGTAATAACACGTAAATAGTTACATGGGTTATCTTTGAAGCAGTTTTTTCCCACTTTGAATGGTTGGCAACAGCTTTCGGGTCAAGGTTATAATAGCGCCAAACCAGTCTGAATAACGTGGCTAAAAATAATAAAATCCCAATACTTTTATGCCAATGCGGAGCCGTTTTATACCATTGACTGTAATAGGTTAAATCAACCATCCAAAAACCCAGTGCGAATAATGAAAATACAGTCAGGGCGGTAAACCAGTGTAATATCTTAGCAATACGACCATAGTTTAGCTCGGTATTTTTCCACATAAAAATAACTCTAAGTAAGATTAATTTGCTAGTTTGGATATAGTTTATATGTTTACATTTTTTCAATAAAGATTATTAAAAAGAAAACATAGTTCTTAATAATGCAACAATAAATCTATACTAATTGAATTAACTAAATAAGTCCTTGTTGAATTGCTATTAATACTGCGCGAGTTCGATCACGGGTATTGAGTTTACTTAGAATGTTTGATACATGATTTTTAATGGTCCCTTCGGCTAAAAAAATACTGCGGGCAATTTCTTTATTTGAAAAGCCACCAGCCATTAACTTTAATATTTGTAATTCTTTAGTGGTTAAAGATTCGATATTTTGAGTATTGTTTAAACCGTGATCAAATTGTTTCATTACCACTGGCTCTGCAACAAAACCACCTTCGGCCAGGGTTTTAATTGCATCGACTAACTTGTCTAAAGAAACATCTTTAAGCAAAAAGCCGTTGGCACCTGCTTGCAAACTTTGCATAAAAAGTTCGCTATCATCAAAAGTGGTGAGCATTAATACGGGTAGGCTATTGCTTTTGTTCCTTAATTGTTTAACTAGTTCTATACCGTTTATTTTTGGCATTCTAATATCAAGTAACAGTACATCAGGCAATGCTTTTTTTGGTGATGGATTTTCAAGGTTTGCGAGTGCTTGCTCACCATCTTCAGCCTGCCAAATAACATCTATCGCATCACTGAGTGATAATAATCCGGCGATGCCCTGACGAACAAGTTGTTGGTCATCTACGAGTGCTACTGTGATCATAATAATTATTCCATTGCAAAAAGTTTGTTTTAATATCCATAGGTATAATACCAATTGGTATAATTACTGACTGAATTTAGGATCATAGCTATCTTCCGCGGTCATTATTAAAGTACAGCCGCTTGTCGAAATTTTTATATCATTATTAATCAGTTCTATTGAACCGTTAAATTCAGCTAGTCGCTCCTTCATACCCGTTAAACCATTTCCTGCAATATTATTAATAACACCATTGCCATTATCGATAAGTTGAAGGGTTAAAATATTGTTGTCCCGTTGGCAAGTAAGATTGAATTGATTTGCATATCCGTGTCGCAAGCCATTGCTTATCCCCTCCTGCAAACAATCTATCAGCTGGTATTTTAAACTTATCGAATTAACGTTTAATGGGTTTTCAATAGATAAGTTACAGTTTGGCAGGTGATCAAAAAGTTCATCAAGGGCGACTACTAAATCGAACTGGTCTTCGTTACGCATTTCTTTGACAACACCACGCACATTTCGCAGTACGTTTTTAGCTTGCTGAAGGTTATCATTCAACATGTCCTTATATTCAACAGGTACTTTATGCATGCTTACTTCTAAGTTTAGCGATAATGCGGTTAGTTGATGTCCTAAAATGTCATGTAAATCACGTGATATTCTTAATCTTTCTTGTTTTTTTGTCGATGTTTTCAGCATGAAACGTGTTGCGATCAGCTCTTGATTAATCGCTGATATTTTTTCTTTTGCTTCTTTTTCTCTTCTTACAATATCAAGGGTAGAGTATGCAAATAATTGCAATACAAATATGATGCTAACATGGATAATTCCTCTGGATGGGTCACTATTGGTTAAAATAAAGTAATAGCCAGCATTAACCACTAATAAAAATATCATTGATTGAAAACGTGTAAACAGCCCTGTTAGTTGGCTGGAAACAAGGCAAAGCAATATGGGAGAAACATTATATTTATCAACAGATATTAATACCCAGACAATCAGTACTTGTGTAAATACTATGCTTTTAGTTTTAATTACATTTCTGTTTTTGTCCCTTATTGTATTACTGAAAAATAAAACAATAAAACTTAATAAAGTGGCCGCACGCCAGAATAGGTCAAAACCTAAATCAAAATTCCTTAATGAAATATAGGTAATTAAAGACCAGGTTAACAATGCCGAACTGTAAAGTAGCCAATCCTGGCGAACATTATTAGAGATGAATGAAAATTTCATATTTAATATTAATTCCACTTATTTACTAGAAATTGGTTTGAATATTAATGTTTGGCTACTTATACTTATACCAATACCCAAGTAGCCTAACTTTTATATTGATTGGTTTAATCACTTTACAGATATTAAAACAAATTAATATCAATCATAGTATTTTCTTTTACCGTAAACTTTGCTTCTTTATAATCGGGTTGCCCAAATTGACCGACATTATTACTGAAACCATAGCTTTCTTTGGGAATACCTAACATATTAAAATCTAATTTCTTATTGTCATTTTCATCGTGAAACAATTTTATGGCGTATTCACCATCAGGTAGATCGCTAAAGGTAATGACTTCTTCTGATTTACTGACTTTTACCATAGAAGACCATTGAGATTTACCCTTGGTATAAGACTCTTTTCCCGAAAATAATGCCACCATCAAATGACCTTTATTCTCGCTGATTTCTTTAACATTAATCTTTAGTTCAGCCGCTGAAGCACTGTGGCTGATAAGGAATAAAGTAGATAGTGAAGCAATACTGGTAAAAACTATTACTGTTGAAATAAATTTTGCCGTTTTTTTCATAAATGTCGTTAGCATAATAATGTCCTGTTGTTTCTGTTTAAAAGTTCATCTTTATAGTACCGGGTGTTAGTTTCAGGAACAGGTGCCAAAAGTCATGAAAATTTAAAAAATGGAATTGTTTTAGTCAGGGATTGGGTTAGGGGTAGGGATAAGTTTAGGGGATATGTGCCTATGATATTCGTTTTGCTCATGCTAGGGTGGGTAAATATTCGTGGCAAATTCAATGTAATTGGATTTATTTCGTGTTATTCACGCGTTTATTACGTAAAGCAAAGAGTAAAATTGGTTATGGCAATAGATGTAAATAAACCAGCAAGTTTTGCTGGGGATGAATTTTCACCCTTAACCCAAAACATGACTATTGCTGAAACCGAACGGTTAATAATACGTCCATTAAGTTTAAGTGATACGGAAATGATTTTAGTTTTGCTTAATGAGCCAGCGTTTATTAAAAATATAGCCGACAAAGGTGTACGCAATTTAAATGATGCCAAGGATTATATCATTAACGGGCCTTGGGCTATGCATGAGTTACATGGATTTAGTTTGTATTGTTGCCAGAGAAAATGTGACGGGAAAACAATAGGCTTATCTGGTTTGTTCAAAAGAGAGGGGGTTACTCATCCGGAAGTTGCTTTTGCTTTTCTGGAAAAATATTGTCGACAAGGATATGGTTTTGAATCCGTGTCAGCCGTTATTGAGTACGCTCGGGAAACATTACAGCTTAAACTATTGCAAGCTATCACCAATACGAATAATCAGGGATCGATAAAGTTACTGGAAAAATCAGGCTTTAACTTTTTAAATGTGATGAAATTACCGACAATCGATACTGAAATTAACTTGTTTGAGCTAGCTTTAGAATAATTGGTATATAACTATACCCGTTACCTTTCAAAATGCGGGAATTTGAGGTGAATTAAAAAGCATAGTTACAAGACGCTGATTCGCCG
>JABSOI010000149.1 GCA_013216015.1 Alteromonadaceae bacterium
AAAAGACAGTTATGGGAAAACTTAAGGATCACAATTAGAATGTTGGTTGTAGACGATTGGGCACATTTAATGGATTTGCTAATAAACCCTGATAACTATGAGGTGACCGCAATAAAAACAGCTTAAAAAACAGAGAATGAAATAATGTACTTAGCTGTTCAGATCGATCCGTGCCTGCTCTTTAAGTAAAAAGTCAGAATGAATATGGCAAAATACGACAGAAAATAAGAAATGGCTATAAATGTTGTTTTATCTCAGTAAATGTTAAATCACCGAGAATTGCTGGATTATACCCCCGCTAGTAGAAAATTAATTCAAAAGATGGTTGCCGATAACGGTCTTGAGTCATTTACTAGAACATTATCTAACCGTGAATTATGGAGTAGAGTTCCTAAAGATCGATTTGATCGGCGAGCCAAATTTCTGTCTTAGCTTTTGTCTGAGATAAACGTGGGTTTTGCTGCACCCCTTGTTTTTGATTGATGGGGGGATAACTCTGCTGAATTTGTGTGATACCGACAAATATCATAGGCTATGTCACTGTTAATTGATGCTGAATTAGGTGGTTAGCCAAAGGCGTAACCCATTACAGCGAGTGGGAATTTAAAATGTAAGCATTTGATAAAGCTAGGTTTGATGTGTTGCGCCTGCGGCTAACCCATCCTACTCTGTAAAATTTTGACTTTAGAAAAGCTAATTCGATTTGTTGCTAATAAGCATTATAAAGATAGGGGGGCTGTCTAACCTTTAACTATGTGATAAAAATATGTTTTGATGGGTTACGCCTACAGCTGATCCTAAGTAAACGAATATAGCAATCTCCAACCAGAGAACAATATCCTCATTTTTATATCTAAATGGGGGACTCCTGTTTCAAAAAGAATAAATGACCTATTTATTTCTCCCTTATAACACATAAATCTCAATCTTATTTACACCCTCGGTTATACGTCTTTAACTGACAATTGCCGATAAATCATTGCCTATGTGTATCAACTTTTCAGTTGGTACATCACCTGAATGCATACTGTAACAATAATAATTTCAAATGATTAAAGTCATTAAACTATCAAGGATAAATATTATGAGAAAACTAATACTTAATAATCTAATAACTAATAAGCTAATACTTAATAAACAGGCATCTAATAAACTAAAACCTAATCAAAAATTTTTATGCTCAATCATTCTGATCATCAGTTATACAATACCTTTTTCGGCCCTGGCTGATGATAATCAAGCATGGTTATCATTAACAAACAAAGTTTGGCAAAGCGAAGATAAAAAAACCAAAATAGCCGTTTATGCTGAGGGAAGAACCAAAAATGGAGTAGACACAATAAACGGTTTGTTCATTGGCCCGATAATACGTCATCAGCTAAATCCTTACATTAACGTCGGTTGGGGTTATAAGTTTCTTAAACTTAAAAATTCAGATGATAAATACGTTAATAAACAACGACTAGAAGTTGAAGTTACACCTTCTTATAGTTTTGGTGATTTAGACCAATATAAAGTTGATTTACGTAACCGCGTGGAAATCATTACAAGAAGTGGTGAACAAAATACAATCCGTCTGCGCCACCGCTTAACATTCAACAAAAAATTAAGTGGAGACGGTCTGGTTAAAGATCTTTATGCCAGTAATGAGTTAATTTACAAAGTTATTAACGGACAACCCGAACTTAATCAAATACGTTTTATTCCATTGGGAACAAAACTAAAAATAGCAGGAAAGAGTTTTAAACTGTTTTACATGTACAAGCGAAATTACACCGATCCCAGAACAATTAACCATGCTTTTGGCCTTAGTTTTTCCTTTTAAAATTTTTTTATCGACACCGCTCAACCATCTATTAAATTAGCGGGAGGCGTTTCCAATAATAATATTCATGTTAAATGAAGGATCAAACATGCTAAATTTACAGCACAATTTACCAACAGTTTTACACCAATTAAAACACGATGCTAATATTGCCATCATCTACGCAGGGGACCCATCTGTTCCTGAAAATGTACTATTTAGAAGCACCAATCCCCGTAGTTGGAAGAGTTATCAGCTAGTAGCGAGTGATATCCGTGATGCTCTGATCAGGCTTGGCTTTAAACATGTCCGCCTACTCAAGGAAAATAAAAAATTAGCTGCAAATCTAGACAAATATGCCATCACTTTTGCCTGGCTCAATACAGCGGGGGTACAAGGTCATGATTCTTCCTGTCATTGTGCCGCATTACTTGAAAGCGTAGGTATTCCCTATGTTGGTCACACTCCGGCCAAGATAGCCTTGATGGATAATAAACATCTTTTTAAAATGTATTTACAAAGTGAAGGAATTGCCACTGCACCTTATCTTGTATGGCATCCAAAAACATTGAAAAAAATAAGCCTGCATCCACAATTCAAGCATTTTACTCAAACGCTCTCTCAAAACTCAAACGGTGAAGACAAACCCAGATATATTGTTAAACCAGTTTGTGGCAGAGCATCACTTAACGTGCATATTGCAGAATCAATAAATCAGTTAAATGCCTTATGTCAAAAAGTGTATAACGATACCGGCAATACTGTGCTAATTGAGCAATTCCTGCCGGGCAGGGAATACTGCATAGCGGTGATGGGCGAAGTGTTTTGCGAATATCAGGGATCAGATGACTACCGTTTTAGGACCAATTCTTCACCATTGTGTTTTGCTTTATTTGAACGTGTTCTTGAAAATCCAAATACCATTTCTACTTCAATGGATACCAATGCAATCAGCACAAGCTCGGTTAAGCCTCTGCATCCGGTTAATGAAGCACAATTAATTCAGTTACTTAAAACCATCGCTGAAAAAGTTTATTGCGGTTTAGATCTGAATAACATTATCAGATTAGACCTGAGAATGGATCAAAACGGTAAACTGCACGTCCTGGAAGCAAATCCAAAACCTGATCTTAAAGCCTCAAATGACAAAAGCACCAGTCTGATCTCTTTAGGGTTAGATCAACTGGAAATTGATTACGATATGCTGATCCTTAATCAATTATCTAATACCTTAAGTTCTTTGTATCGTCCCAGAACGTAATAGCCCTTCACCTATGCGGATCATAAGCGTATGGAAAATTTTGAATATAAGGGCAATAGCGTAAGTAAACCTCTGAATTACCAGAAAAATAAGGGTAACTAATACCATGGAAGTATTTAAGAAGATTTTATCATTACAAGTAGTCATTGCTATGTCTATTGGTTTATTGATGTTTATCGGGATCAGTGAATCCTACAGGGTAACCTCTTCAATGTTATTGACAAATGTCTGCAATCAGGCTCAGTTATTAACAGAATCGATAGAAACCAACCTTAAACTCGGCGTGCCTATTGAATATCAAGGTTTTGCTTTACAAGCAGATAAATTGGCACTACAGAGTAAACAAATAGAAACAGCTAAGATTATTATTAACAGTCATAACACTGCGCGGTCAAGCCAACAAGAAGAGATAGAATTAACATGTGATATGACAGATAAAACATTAGCAAGGGAAATCAATATTGATTGGCAAGGACTATTGGATCAAAAAAATCAATTAAATCGTCTGGTTCAATACCGTATAATTCTTACGCTTGAAGATAAAATCAGTCAAGTTGCGCAGTTGGTGATCACCCCTAAAGATGGTTTGTTTAGCCAAACTGTCAATATTCAATTCCGACCGGTTGTTATTTTAGCTTTATTGCTAATTGTCATAGTGCCGATAATAATTTCATTAATTCAGTCCTTTTCCAGCAAGCATTCAATCTTAATCCAAAAAGGGCTCTACCATCTGGCCTTTCTGTTTATAGGTGCCGTTATTATCTATGTGATGATCACACTATATTCGACCGGTATTAAAGAACAATCTTCGTCAATGGCACGTTCATTGGGATCTCGTTTAAGTGAGTCTGTAAAACTTGGCTTTGATATAGACAAAGACTTTAGAGGCATTGATACGCTTCTCGATGAATACCGGCCAAAAAAACTGGATATCAGCCATGTATATTTATTAAACAAAAACAACATTGTTGAGAGTTCAATTGACGATAAATATTCTGCTCAGAATAATAGCAAAATCGTAAATGACTGCGCTGCTGGCTCCATTAGCACAGACGAAGACGAATTTATCACAACATGCAAAGTTCTGGGGGGATCTGATTATCAAATTGTCGTTAAAACACCGTGGTCAAAAGTATACGCCAGACTTTGGAAAGCCATCCGGAATATTCTTTTA
This sequence comes from Alteromonadaceae bacterium, assembly GCA_013216015.1. Classification (GTDB taxonomy): domain Bacteria; phylum Pseudomonadota; class Gammaproteobacteria; order Enterobacterales; family Alteromonadaceae; genus JABSOI01. The sequence continues at coordinate 4,240 of JABSOI010000149.1, forward strand.
TTGTTTGTTGCCTCCATATTACTGTCTAACGGATTTCTTGACGTACTTTTATCGATACAAAAGCAATTAAAGGGGAATAACAGTAAAACACCTCCAATAATCAGACATTTCCCTGAACCAGATTTACATCATTTGTTACAACTCGTCCGTTCTGTTTTTACGTTGGGCATACTAATGGAAGCAATTAATCTATCTTTTTTACCTGCTTATTTTACCAATCTATTCAGTGACGGTAATTATTCAGTATCGATCCTGTTTGGGGTTTACTTTATTTGCTTTGCTTTCTCGCTTATCCCCGCAGGACGTTGGGCCGAAACTCATAGTTTACGCAATATGATGCTTCTGGCACTGACACTTTCAGCTGCAGGGCTCGTAGGTTTGGCTTATACCCAAGAATATACTCTTATAGCACTACTGCGTGGATTAGCGGGAGTAGGTCAGGGAATATTATTTATTGCTGTGCAAAGCTATCTGTTACAACTTGAAAACCAACAAAGTAACTTGCGCGGTACCGACCAGTTAGTTATAAGTTTTAATGTCAGTACTATATCAGGTGCGGCCATTGGTGCTTTACTCATGCCTCAGTTGGGTGAACAACGAGTCTTTTTGATTGGTGCTGTAATAGGATTGATCTGTTTCATCTATTGTTTGTTAATGCTTAAAGACCTGAGACAAACGAAAAAAATTGAACCATCGACTATCATTCGTGATAACAATCATCAGTCAGATCTTTGGTTCAAAATCAAGAAACTGGCTACCGATATTGAATTTTATAAATCAATTGTACTTATCGGCTTTCCGACCAAAGCACTGTACGTTGGAGTGCTGATCTTCTTTTTGCCAATTTATCTAACAGAGCAAAATTTTGATACTGATTTGATTGGTCAAATTCTGGTGTTCTATTATTTTGGAGTATTGTCATCAACCTTGTTGCTAGGCCGTTTGAAATTATTACAAGAACAAAAAGAATTCTTTTTGTTTCTAGGCAGTCTGGGCAGTGGTATTGGTTTGATCATTATCAGCAGTACGAGGTGGTTGCAACAACAGTACAGCGTGTCTTCTTTACCGGCCCCCAGTGAAAATATCGTCTTAACTTTAATTATTCTGTGTGGAGTTTTACTGATAGGACTATCTCATGGTTTTATTCATGCACCAATAGTTTCCCATGTTGTACGTTCCAAAAATGCCCTGCTGGTAGGTAAAGCTACAACTGCAGCAACGTATCGTTTTATCGAACGTCTCGGTCATGTTTCAGGTCCGGTTCTGGCAAGTATTTTTCTGCTCAACAGCGATGGCACTACTAATATTGAATCCCTGAGAAATATCGGTTATTTCGTCATTTTTTGTGGTGTATTGTTTGTTTTTAATAAGCATCCTTTTAGTAAAAATTCATCATTCTTAAAAGAAAAAAACAAAACTGCATCAGGAGCAACATCATGATATATGTTTCAAATACACACGTACAAAACGACCATCCGTCGGAAAAAAATACCTTTACCTGCAAAATGGTTAATAGTTTGCTGAAATTTATATTGCTGGTCATAGTGCTGGTCATTGTATTAGTGAATAGCATAGGTAAGAGCCATGCTGAGATAACATCCCATCAAACTTTTTGCCAACGCCTGATCTCTGGATCAATCAAGGAGCCTTTGGATCATAATAAAAATGTAGTTTGTCAATCGGCTTCAGCCAACTGGTTTGATCTTATCAACGATTTTGAAAACTATGCTGCACCTGTCTCACTGTCTAGAATTAAACAATATGATTTTCATATTCTTATCCTATCACCAAAATGGTCGAGTGCTTATGATATATCGACCAGAACTCTTATCGAATACTATAACAGTTTGGATCTTAATGTAGCATTTACCTTATTCAATTATCAAGGTAACGAAGAGCAGGCAAGAGCAATGATTAAAACTGCGGAGCGCAATGATATTGATCTGATTTATTCCATGGGATCCGAGACTACCGCTTTTATGAGTAAATATTATCATAAGGGTAAGCTGCCTGTTGTCACTGTTTGTAATAAAGATCCGATATCCATAGGGCAGGTAAAGCAAAAATTAGGTATCAGTCAAACCAATATCGCCTATACCTCTTTAAACCTTGATGTAAGCACTCAAGTCGCATATTTCAAAGAAAAATTCCTACCTGACCTTAAGCATATTGCTGTGATTTATCATAAACATAACTCCAGTTCTATTGTCACTCAGGTGGAGCCTTTAAAAAATTATCTTAAAAATAGTAATGATGGTATTACTCTTGATTTAATCGAAATAGATTTTGATAAAAATCTGAACTTGTTAGATTCTGCCATGGCCAAATTTATTCAGCAGTCCAGTCAACCAAGTGACAGTGTTTTTCTTATCACTGGTAGTACAAAATTATTCAAAAATATTAGCAGGATCAACAATAATTCTGACGAAATTCCAGTGTTGAGTGTTACTCCTAGTCATGTCACTGCTGGTAACAACAGTGTATTTATGGCAATAGGTGTTAGCTTTCAAACCAATGCAAAGCTTGCGGCAGATTACGGATACCGAATCCTGGTTAAAGGTAAGTCTACAAAAAATCTCCCAGTGGGCGTAGTTTTAACCCCGGATATCGCGATTAACTTCAGTCGAAAACCTACACCAGAATTAAAAGTGCCCTTTAGCTTTTTTGAAGATGCTGTAGTGATCTACAACCATGATGGTGAGCAAGTGAGAATAAATGGCAATCCAGTAAATAAACAATAATTTTAATTGCTTATCCGCCACTGAGAAATAGATTATATGACAATAAAAAATCCCCGGTATCCAATTCAGGTTATTGCCAAGGTCATTAATATTGATAAACAATCTGCAAACAAACAATCTGAATTAAGTATAGCCATGGATGAAGTGGAATCAGTCTTAGCCTATCTGTGTCGTACCTCTGACAAGTTAAATCAGAAATTTATCAAGTCACTTATTAAAGCTAAAAAACTCTACCAGAGCAATAGAGACTTATCTACCGACGAAGAAGCTACTTTTTGGATTGACTATCATCAATTAGCCAATTCAATTAAACCAGCAACTATAGAAAGTATAAACCAAACCAACCCTTCATTATTGTGGAAGATAAACAATCCTAAAATTACAAAGAAGGTCAAATGGATCCCTATCTACTATGGCTTTGGAATATTTTCAATGATCGTTGTGACCTTTGCCCTGCAATCTTATTATCAGTTTGGCGTTGATGTTTTGCAGAAAACCCAGCAACTATTTACCGAGCGTAATAAAATTAATACCGAACGAAACAAGTTGAATGCCGATCGCATCAAAGTTGAAATGGAATTAAAACGAACCGAACAGCTGAATCAGCCTGATAAGAAGGAAAAAAAAGACAATAATCAGAAACAAACCGATTCGGGAAAAAATTCCGAGACTAAAGAACTAACTGAATTAGACATACAGTACGAGAAACTGGATCATGAATTTGATGCGAATCGTATTATGCTATATAGCTGGATTAGCATTTGGTCAATGAGTCAAAATGAACAAAAAATGAAATCTAAATTTTCCATATATGATGATTACCTTTATAATTTTAAATTGAAAAAGGCGAAAAGTGTACTGGAAGATCTAGAATATAAACTTAAAAACACCAACAAAGATGAAAAGGACAAACTTAAAAAAGATATTAGTGAAGCCCGCGAAGAACTACACAAAATTGAGAAAGCCCGGCAATTGGCTAGATCAAGGAACCTATTTTTCAGCGCACAATTATCGACAGTTTATGCCCTTAATTTGCTCGAAAGTTTTGCATTACCATTACTGTTCGGTTGCCTTGGTGCATACACTTTGGTACTAAGATCTATTCATACTTCTTTTCAGAACGCCACATTTACCCTTAGGAAATGTTCAAACTACAAGCTAAGAATTATGCTTGGCATGGTCACAGGAGTTTCCAGCGGGATGTTTTTCGACAATAGTCAGGCAATGCCAGAGGGTGAGTTTTCTCACATGCTAATAGCTTTTTTGGTTGGCTATAATGTCGAAATTTTATTTGGCTTAATGGACAACCTCGCTCAGCGTTTCGCTATAAACAGCAAAACAATTAATGAAGATGCTCGCAAACCTAAATAATCAGTTAATTGAACCAGATAATATATGTGACCAACCCCTTAAAAACATCTAATTGAAAAATTCAAATTATTTCTACTTATTTATTTTAATGTTGAAATGAAGAAATCATCATCATGGACTAAACTTACTGTGCTGGAGAAAACATTAAGGGTACAAATTAGTTCATGCAAGATTTTAACTATTTAGCATTGATTTGGTGCAGTGTTTTTGTAT
>JABSOI010000150.1 GCA_013216015.1 Alteromonadaceae bacterium
TAAGATTCAGCAACGCAGTAAATATGTTTTTTAAACGAATCAAAACCTGCATTTTGAATGGTGATGGGTATATAATGTTGACCAGAGCGTAAAAATCGCTGCGCTCCTTTTCGATAACGTTAATGGCATAACCTTCATGGCTATGATTAGCAAAATTATAGTTCTGGTAGCTTGCACTAACCACTTCTAAACCACCAAATTCAGTAGGAAATTGATAATTTGTCTGTGCCTTGATCAAAAAAATTCGCCTTTAAGTCTTTTATGTCTTAATTGTTAATATTGCAAATTGAAAATATATGTTTGTACAAAATTGCTATCAATATGACTTTCAACCAACATTGCTGCAAATATAATCGACAATCAGGTTCATTATGAATGGTTACAAAGTTCAATTATTATTTGAACTTGCTCTGGGAGAAATACTTTCTCTATTGTATCCTGATGAAAGACATACTAGACTCTAAATAGCTCTAACAACCTGATTTTAAGTAATTCTTCCGAATAATATTACCTATGGCGTATTTGCAAGATTTAGAAAATAAATCACAACACTATCTGCTTGCCTACCATTGTATAGGTAGATTGACATACTTCGCCGACACCATAATATCGAAACCCGAGATATCTAAATTACACACCATCATTGAGTGAACAAACGATAGTTCGCTTATTCGTGACATTAGTACCAACGAAACCTAGTTAAATGGTCAACAGCTTGTCAATAACAGAGCCTATCCGCTATCGTTAGGAGATGTCATTTCTTTAGCGAGTAAAGATGATTGTATGTTTCGGGTAATAGATCTGGCCGAGCCAAAAAACTTTTTATTCCCTTACAAAAAGCAATTAGATTCATAAATGAGCTCATTGAACTTAGCGCTTACAGTCTTTTGCCAAACGTTGCCGATGCCGAAATTGCCATCTATTTTGAGGTCGATACACAACAATGTTGGATAGAAACATTAACCACTCCTTCTTGTTCAAAACAACCTCTGGAAAACGAAGATCTTGTAGAATTCAATGGCCGGACATGGAGAATAAAAATAAATACCAGTGAGCTGGTAACCAAGAAGGTGGACTCTCCAAGAGAGACTAATAATTTTTAATTTTCATTTATCTCTAGCCTCGATGAAGAATCGACACAATTAAAATTGAACGCTGACACGCCGAATTTAAGCATTCGAACATTAAAATAGACTTTAGCCTAATTTTTAAACTACTTAACTGGAAGGTTTAAATTACACAGTTTTTTAACAAAAGGCGCTTTTTGTAAAAAGTAGGCTTTATCAACTATAACTATTGGAACTATAAAACCTACAACCCGTTGAACAATCATGACAAATCGGCTTTTTGTAATAAGTAGTGATAATGAAGCTACAGATTGTTATAACAGAAACAAATACTTTATAAACAATGAAGAAGTATCATTACTTTTAAATGCAACTATACCCGTGGTCATTCAAGATGCGGGAATTTGAGGTGAATTTGAAAGTTTATCTAAAAGGCGCTTGATTGAGCAATAGCGGGCTATTGGGATTGAAAGCAACGCTGTAGATAATCTTTTAAAACGCTTCAAAACCTGCATTTTGAATGATTACGGGTATAAACGGTATAACCTCATAAACATTCACCCTATACTTTAATGCATTAATGCATTAATGCGAATATTATCTGGAGAATAAAAGAAATGATCTTCGACTAATTCAAGATAACTTAAACCATCAAGATTCAAAACCTACCATTATTTTATTCAATTGCCCCCTTAAATAAGATGTGCTAGTAAACATTATTTGGGACTTGAAAATAATTTTACTCTTTGTATTAACTCTATTTTAAACACTCGCAATGTCGACAATACATTGCTTTATTGCTATTTAACCCACTTTAAATTATAGTAGACGTAAATATTGTCGACAATATATATTTTATGAGTTATCAAATCTTTGGAACATTAAACACACTATTCATTTTCGTCAGTTTATATGGCGTACTATTACAATTAAAAAAAATATGGTTAAGAAAATCGCAACACTCAAGTAAAAGCGGGGTTACTGATGTTTTATCAACTAAACAATTCTTCGTCAGTTTTCTCGCTTATTTATCTTTTTTTATCTACGGCTATAGCATTGAACCTTTTAATAACTTTATTGTTTGGCCAAGATTAATTGCTTCAATTCTGGTATTACTTATCTTATTTGAAATCTGGCAGGACCGCCGTGATAAACAAAGTTCGGGCACCCTTCTAGCCACAGGCATAATATTTACGCTAAGTGTTTTTGGCTTATTTGTATCACTCACCTATCAGGAATTAAGGCTTGAAGACCACAGTAAAATAATATCGGCATCTCTCATTGTGGTGATCACACTCTTTCTGGCCTACGGGTATTACGCACAAATTAAACTCATTTGGTTAAATGGCAAGACAGGAGCAATAGAATTAAAAATGAGTCAAACGATTTTAATGATGGATATTTCCACAATAGCTTTTGCGTTGACAATGGGGACTGAAACCGGCTGGCCACTTATATTACTGGCTACAGTGTCTGGCAGCACAAAATTAATTATTATGTATTTGTTTCGATGGGTGAGATTAAGTAATACTGCGGAACAACGGCGAATCAATTATTGTGCTTAGAGGTGTAATATTTTGTAACAAATCACCTGATTTCTCATTTGTCGAATGACTTATGATTAAAACAATCAATTTTACAGGTACAAATAATGAAAAAATGGACTATACCATTGTTGCTTACTTGCCTATCGGCATGTGAACAAACACCATTCCAACCAACTGAAAACACAGCAAAGAATCAAAACACAGCCTCAAGCCTCGACAAAATTTCCGGCATCACCTTTATTGAAGAAGTTAAAGCTCAGGCAGGAAAAACAGTTATTCCATTTCAAAAATATGTACTTAATAACGGCTTAACCGTAATACTTCATCAAGATGACTCAGATCCATTAGTGCATGTAGATATTACCTACCATGTTGGCTCCGGTCGTGAAGAGTTAGGTAAATCTGGTTTTGCTCATTTTTTTGAACACATGATGTTTCAGGGATCTGAAAATGTTGCCGATGAACAACACTTTAAATTAGTCACCGAAGCTGGTGGTTCCATGAACGGCACGACTAATAGCGACAGAACAAATTATTACCAAACCGTTCCCGCAAATCAACTGGAAAAAGTCCTCTGGTTAGAAGCCGATCGTATGGGATTTTTAGTTGATGCTGTCACACAGGAAAAATTCGAAGTACAACGTGAAACCGTTAAAAATGAACGCGGCCAAAACTACGATAATCGACCTTACGGATTATTAAGAGAGCGGGTAGCTGAAGCACTGTATCCTGGGGGACATCCTTATTCATGGCAAACAATCGGTTATATTAAAGATTTAAACCGTGTCAATGTAAATGATCTTAAAGCATTTTTCTTACGTTGGTATGGGCCAAACAATGCAACAATTACTATTGGTGGAGATTTTAATACCGCAAATACGCTAAATTTAGTGAAGAAGTATTTCGCAACCATTCCCCGCGGCCCAGCAGTTGATATACCAGAAAAACCTAGTTTTACATTAGATCAAGATCGTTATATCTCAATGGAAGATAACGTTCACTTACCTTTAGTTTATATGTCTTTCCCTACTGTATCGGTTCGTCATGAAGATGAAGCACCGTTAGATGTATTATCAAGTATTCTTGGTAGTGGCAAAACATCGCTCCTATATAAAAACCTTGTTAAAAATAGTCTAGCCGTACAAGCATCAGTAAGTCATCCTTGCGCTGAATTAGCCTGTACTTTTAATTTATTGGCACTACCACACCCTGCTTCAGGAAAAAACCTAGGAGATATAGAGCAAATCATTCGTGATACTTTAATTGAATTTGAACAACGAGGCGTACAAGACGACGATTTATTAAAAGTAAAAGCGGGTATGGAAGCTAATTATATTTTTGGTTTGCAAAGTGTACAAGGAAAAGTAACGACTCTGGCAGCTAATCAAACATTTACAGGTGATCCTAACTATATAGAAAAAGACATCGCCCGTTATGCCAATGTAACTAAAGCCGATGTAATGCGAGTCTTTAAACAATATATCAAAAATAAACATGCGGTTATTATGAGTATTGTACCTAAAGGTAAAACTGAATTAATTGCAGCTAAAGATAACTTCAAACCTAAAGAACGTGAGATAGCTGTAGCTGCCACAACTTCTGATGATGATTTGAATTTACGTAAAGCACACGACAACTTTAATAGAAGTATTATTCCTACTGCCGGAGCAAATAAAGCGGTTGACGTTCCCAAAATGTGGAAAAAAAGTTTTGCTAATGGCATTAATGTACTAGGTACACAGAGTATTGAAACACCTACTACGTCATTATTACTTAAAATTCCTGCCGGGCATTATTATGAAGCTAAAGAAAAAGCGGGATCGATTGCTTTACTCGCCGATATGTTAAACGAATCAACTACTGTGCGTTCTGCAGAAGAAATGAGCCTGGCATTATCGAAGCTAGGCAGCTCAATCAATATCTATGCAGGTAAGCAATACTTAAATATTAATGTAAACGCTTTAACTAAAAATATTGATGCAACCTTGTTGTTGCTTATCGAAAAATTGATGAAGCCCGCATTTAATGAAAAAGAGTTCGAGCGAAATAAAAGTAACGCTATTCAAGGTGTTATTAACAACAAAAAAGATGCCGGGTATTTGGCAAGAACGGCTTACCGCCAATTGATGCAAGCGGACAATATTGCAGCCACGCCAAGCGGAGGCTCTGAGACTAGTCTTAAAAATATAACCTTAGCTGACGTTAAAGCCTTTTATCAACAACATGTAAAACCTTTTGACAGTCAGTTAATTATTGTTTCTGATATGCCTGAAACTACGGTTACGAAGTCATTAGCTGTTTTCAAATCTTGGCAGGGCAAAGGTAAATCGCTTAATTTAACACTACCAGAGCCCAACAGTAAAAAGGGCGTAATTTATTTAGTAAATAAAGACGATGCGGCGCAATCGGCAATTTATATAGGCAAACGTTCTATCACTCAAGATATTACCGGTGAATATTACAAGTCAAATTTAATGAACTTCCCATTTGGAGGCGCATTCAATAGTCGTTTAAACCTTAATTTACGTGAAGATAAAGGCTATACCTACGGCGCACGTTCTAATTTTAGTGCAGATAAATTATCTGGAATATTCACTGCGTCGGCACTAGTTCGCGCCGATATTACCGATAAAGCAATTATTGAGTTTACTAAAGAAATCAATAACTATGCAGAGAATGGTATTACCGCTGAAGAGCTCTCGTTCATGAAAAATGCAATTAACCAAAAAGATGCTTTGAAATATGAAACACCACGAGCAAAATTAGGTTTTCTCGCACAGATATTAGAGCATAATTTAACGCCTGATTTTGTTAAACAACGTGCTGATATAGTTAACAACATCAGTGTTGAAGAAATTAATAGTCTGGCTAAAAAGCATTTAAACCTAAAAGATATGTTATTAGTTGTTGTTGGTGATGCCGAAACACTAAGACCTCAACTTGAAGCCTTAGGTTATGAAGTAATTGATCATAAAATATAATTGTTGATGTATACCTGAGCTATTTAACTATAATTTCGGTTTAAAATCTTACTGGAAATCCTACACAAAGGTAGGCTTTACCACGACCGGATGACACCAGTTCCACTCACTAATTGTTCATTTTATAATGATCAGTTGATGAGTGGGATTGTTATTTAGTATTAGTAGCTTAACTATTTCTGTTCAAGCATTGAACTATTAAGCTTGCTCAGTCAAACTAACAAGCATTATTAATATTACTTAAAAATTACCTTTGGTATATTTGGTATAGTGATCACAAATGAACAAATACATACGACTAATTATTTCTGTGCTGTTAATCAACCTTTTCAGCAATGTTCAGGCTGCTGAAACAAAGGTTTCTCAAAGCCAATCACCTAAAAGTTCCACTGATCAAATCAAGGAAAGTTTAGACGAAGAAGATAGCTATTGGGAGCTGGACCTTGGCATTGCCGTAGGTTTTAACCGTAATTACCTGAAAGGGGTTAACGATAAAGAAATTGGTACTTTTTACAGAACAGTATTGCTTTCTGGGGGGTATTATTACAAAGATTTTTTTGTCGAAGTTCACCCGTTGGTTGGTCGTCCCTTAACATTGGGTTACAGCTTGCAGCGTACTAAACATTTTGTGGTAAACATTATCGCTGAATCAATATTTACAGGCTTTGATGCCGACTCACAAAATTACGGAGACACCCTCACGGGTATTAATGATCGTAAGACCTCTTTAGATGCAGGTATTGAAGTGTATTACAGCTACAAACATGGTGAAGCTCGCTTTAGAGCATTACATGATGTTTCTAATACACATAAGGGATATGTTATTGCTTTTGATTATGCCTACCCTATTTTTATGAAGCGCTGGGTTGTTTGGCCGTCTTATGGAATTTCATGGTTAAGTGACCATTCTACCGATTACTATTTTGGTATAAATGAAAATGAAGCAAGGCCAGACAGACCTTTTTATCAGCCCGGTAGTTCCATTATTCACAATTTACGCTTATATACTGCCTATCAGTACAATAGTTACTTATCCTTTTTCATGCATGGCTCGTATTCAATTGTCAGTAATGACATAAACAAAAGCCCTTTAGTTTCACCAAACAATGACAGTTTAACTCTTGGTATGGGGGTTATGTGGTCTTTTTAGTTACCCGGAGTTTGACTACACGGACAGTAGTAAAATATTGGCTTAATTTATCAATTACTTTGATTTTATTTATTTCAAGTAATGTATTTGCCATGGCCGAGTCTCACAAAAAGCAAAATATAACAGTCGCAAATATGGTCGCAAGCCCAACTTCTTGCGAATTGTCTCCTTTAGAAGAATTTTGCGAAATGACTTTTTATGTTCTTTGGGAAACCCCTGTCAGCAGCCGTTTCTGTTTATATACCGATGATAATTCACCTGCAATAAGATGCTGGAACAATAGCAAAAGAGGTAGCATTGAACTTAAATTTTCCGGTCACATTTTAGATGAAAGTAAAAGCTATTCATTAATAGATCGTGCCGACGGTAAAATAATTGCCACCGTCAGTGTGCCAATCAGCGGTACCTTAAAACAACGCCAACGGGCACAGCGTCGTCGTCGTGGTTTCTGGCGCATGTTCTGATACTATTTCTATTGGCTTTGTTCTAATTAGCTATCCCCCAATTAGCTATACCCAATTAATTCTTCCTGAATAATTCTAAAAGTTAAATATCACACCCTGTATAAATACCGGGGAAACTCAATAGATTGCGCTAATAATAAAAAATAAAAAATAAAAAATAAAAAACTATTTTTGACCATGTCGTGGCAACTATACCCAAACTACTTGGAAAAAATGTAATTTGAGTTTACTATCTTGCTCAATATTATTTTTAGGAGATTTTAAATGAAAAGGACTATATACCCATCACCATTCAAAATGCAGGTTTTGATTCGTTTAAAAAACATATTTACTGCGTTGCTGAATCTTAAATAAGAATAACTTATCCGGCGAATCAGCGTCTTGTAACTATGCTTTTTAATTCACCTCAAATTCCCGCATTTTGAAAGGTAACGGGTATAGCTTTCTGTTTGGTATTTTTATCTACTCATAGTTTTGCAGTATGGGATGGGAATGTATCAGGCTTAGTTTCGCAGATTGAAGTAACCGACGGAACTAATTATGGTTTTAGGGTATATCTAAGTGGTAGCCCTAAATTGTGTGAAAACGATCACTCATGGGCATATTTAAACAATAGTGACAGTAATTACAATACTTATGTAGCTGTTTTACTGGCAGCAAAAGCAGCCAAGCAAACGGTTAGATTATATACCAATAGAAAAGATCAATCGGCAACAGGTTTCTGCCACATTCGATTTATCGTTGTTAATTAGTTTTTCATAGAAGTGCAGGGAGCTAAGGAGCTAATTTTAAAAATCAATCAATAATTTCATATGTAAATTGATATTGGCCGCCTAATGACTCCCCTTAATTCAGGTTATTTCCTAATTGGAATATAACTTAACTCCCCAAATAATAGGATAACCATTTTCATCACAACTTGAAGTCCCAAATTTAACACTTGCTTGGGATGTTAAACTGGTTAGTGCTGCAGAATAAATGCGATCTATTTGTTTAATATCACCTTCAACAACATAATATTGAACGTCGGTATTATTAGATGGACAACCATCTACTTTAGGACTCCACATATTTGTCTGTTTTATTTTCAGCTTCGGCTCAGCAGCAGAGTAATCAATAAAAACCTCAGTTACAGGTAATGTATAAGTCCACCCAGCAAATGCATTAGACGACATGAGCAATAAAGCCCAACAATATTTAACATAATTCAATTGTTCTTTTCCTTGTGTACAGTTTTAAATTTTAATCTCTATACCCACGCTACTTCATTTTGCAAAACTGAACGTTTGAAAGTTGTCATTAATCCTGCTGTTTAAAGCATCGGCTA
>JABSOI010000151.1 GCA_013216015.1 Alteromonadaceae bacterium
AGAGGGTTTTTCTATGACATTTTTGCACCTGGTTAGCAGGCAACTTTTTTGCTGCCTGTTAGGAAATATTTATCGATCGTTAGTTACTGATCTTTAGTGTTTTGATTTTTGTTCAACCTTGTTATTCCCCATTGTAATAAGGCTGACGAATTAAGATTTGTCAACTTTTGGGGTTCTTAACAGACCCCTGTAAATGTCTTAGTTTCCCTTCTGAAACATCAATGATTGGATAGCCAAATTAAGTATAGGTAAGTTGACTTAGTACGGGTCTGGTCGAGTAGAACGACCAGATTACTCTGGCCGAACCCTCTCCGAACCGGACTTATGGTGCGAAAATGGTTATGGGGAATTATGTCGCTGTACCCACCAAAACTTGTGGCAAAGTGTCCGAATTACTCCCCATAACAATTATCCTTTTAAAATGGAAATTATGCTGTCTACCGCAGTAAATATTCATTTTCTAATTGCCCTAGACGAGCAGCACCATAGAGAATTCGTCGGGCGGTTGTTTTTGTATATCCCAGTTCATCAAAATGCTGTGCAAAACCATCAATATAATGGCCAAGTGGGCCTGCTCTATAGTGAATGATTGTATTGGTGTTTTGAAAATATAGTTCTAACATAGTGCTCTCCAATTAAAAATCCCCGCAGCAAGCTGTCTCGCTTAGGCTCGACTTTCACTTCGTGAAAGCGGGGTATTAATCCTACCTTCTACCATAAGAGTAATTGTTCCTCTTTCAACTGCGCTTTATGTAACTCATTGTAGGAATCATCTCCTTGATTTTTGACATAATTCCTTATTACGTCTTCGTCTCCATGCTTTCCTACTGTTGTCACAAAGTAACCATCTGACCACAATTCTCCACCCCAAAGTTGTTTCTTTACTAATTGGGCACTTCTTGAAAATTTCCCTAGCCGTAATACTTTTGATTATTTGAACTATTTTTTTGGGGCTATACATCGGCACTGACTGGACTAAAAAATGAACATGATCACTATCGGTTCCAATTTCAAGAAATACTATTTCATACCTCTTTGATATTTCTTCACAGATTTCTTTAAGGGCATTATCTACTTCTTCTGTAAATATCGCCCTACGATATTTGGCTGGGCATACTATATGATACATAAGCACCGAAACATTATGACTTTTATGGAGAAATCGACTCATCCTTCTACTTTACAGCTTTACCCAAAGCGCAGCAAGCTGCGGGGAATTAAACCCCAAGAGATTAAAAATGGTCAAGAGAACCACCATTGAGTGAACTAATGTTATGGGAAGTAAAATAACATTTATAGCCGTTTAAACGATTGAAATAACACAAGTTAGAGGATGTCTGTCAGACGTAATGCCCCATAACCATTTTCGCACCATAAGTCCGGTTCTGAGAGGGTTCGGCCAGAGTAATCTGGTCGTTCTACTCGACCAGACCCGAATTACGGCAAGAGCTTAGTTGTAGCCTTGCCGTTTTTTCCATTGCAGATTATTACATTTTTAATTCAGGGTGCTTGTTTATTAGTGTTAAATATAAATCAAGTTCTTTAGGAACTAAAGTTTTTAAATCTGTCTTATGCTGGTCGGTAATTCTCGCTCCCGCGTAAATTAAAGCATCAATAATTGTTAGATAACTAATTGGATCTCTCTTTAAATGTTTAAATGCTATAGTTAATGGGCTTTTTTCACCATTCACATTCACACCAAGAGTGATAAGAAAGTTCAAATTTTCTAATTTTTTATCACTGACGGCAATTGATACTGCATTGCTCCCACTCTGATAAACGTAATGAAAATCATAGCCATTAGCAGAAAGAGATTTTAGAACGTCTAATTTACAGTCAGTTACAATAGCCATTAGTAATTCAGGAATTATCTCAGCCCCTTTTTCTATTAATTCAATGCTGTCTTTAGAGTTGCAACCTACCATTAAAGCGAGCGCAAAGCTGACATCCAGTTTTTCTTTATCAGAAATTTCAATTGTTTTTAAACGTTCTTCTAAAAACTTTTCCCAGCCAATATCTTTTAATAATTGTACTTGGTTTTTTATGTCTTCTTGATTATTTGATGTACTTGTTGTATCGGTTGTTATAGTAAAGTTTTCAGAACTAGGAGATTTTTTTTTGTTATATTCCTTATTCATTTTTTTATAAAAAACCTTAGCTGGTGTAAATACAATTGGTGTTTTGTGTGCATTTTCGTTAATTGAATTATCGGTATAAGAAAAGATTTTCTGTACCAATAGTTTCTTTGACTTTATCGAAATGGGGCACTCGCTTTTCATTATTAAATCACGTGTAGCTATGTTAAATAAACTCTCAACGGTGTCATTGATAATAGTGGTCTCTTTCAACGTTAAGTTTTTGTAATTAAGAAGTTTAAGCTGATTTTGAGTTTTGTCTTGATATTTAGGACTTAAATTTTTAATTAAAAAATCGAAGGTGCTAAATTGATTTGGTACCACTCCATAATCTAAAAGTAGTGAAACTATTTCTTCAAGCTGAGTGCTTTTTTTGGTATTTACAACATAATCGAAGGCATTAGCTCGGTATTTCAAAGGTGAAGGATTTATATTTTCAGAAAGCCAATAAATAAGATTATCGACATTCCTTTGTTTTACAGAAAGACTGACTAGGGTGTGCATTTCGACGCCATAAAAAAACGTTTGATTGGTATTACCTGGGTAGTTATTAGATAAAGTATACAGAATGTCGGTTGATGCTCCTTTTGCAGTGTATTCAACGATATCTGCAAGCTGAACAGATATCCCTACATCCATTAAAGTATTAATAATATCGACGGTTTTTGTATCGTCTTCTTTATTGTATTTATGAATAAGTAGCACGGTTTGTAATGGTGTATATGGCTTATAATCTACCATTATTGTTTGTTTGGGAGATAATTTATTATTTAAATATAATGCTAGAAAGCCATTTAAATCATTTTTATCAATTAATTTTTTTATAACCTGAGCTTGTCTGACATTAATCTTATCAGCGATTGAAGGTTCTATTGTCACCACTGCTTTATAATCATTATTTTTTAATAATCGATGACCTTTGTTTAGACCTATTCCAGAATTGATTAAAATGGTATCTATAACTTTTCGACTTGAATTTGACTCATTAAGTTGTTGAAGTACTTTTACAAGGTCTGCTTTTTTTTCGATGTTTTTCTTTGAAGAAATAAACATACTTTCTGGGGTTAAACAGCTCGGAGTATCACTTTTTGATTTGCTAATAACTTGGTTGTCAGTTTGATTGGCGGGTTCTTGTGCCTGAGGGGCTTTTACTGAATTTACCTTATCATTAGAGGTTTCGATTTGAACTACTGCTACATTGTGAGAAAAGAAATATAGTACTCCTATAATAAAGAAGATAAGCGTTGCTGCAACGAGGAGGTTAGTTTTTAATTTCATGAATATATCGTCCTGTATTGTTTCTCATAATATTATCAATATTAGTACTATTAAAATATTTTGTATGTTTGTATTTGATCTATGTAACAATTTTTATAATATCCTAGTATCCTTGTTGTTACTTGCATAATGATGTTTTTCACAGTGTTATCTTGTTAAAGTTCGTATAAATCAGCATCACTTTGAAATTCTGATACATTTTAAGTTTGGTGTGTTTCTTGTTAACACATCATCAATAGGTTATAAAATTGAAGTTTTGTAATTATCCGTTGAAAGGCGGTATTTCCCCTTATTTGCGGTGGAAATGCGGTTTTGTAATTCAGGTCACCTCTTTCTAATTAAACATTAGAAAAGTATGACAAATAACATTTAATTATTGTCTTCTGTGCGTACTGACCAGCCCCTATAATGAAAATCTAAAGGGTTCGCTTTCGTATTTAAACTGCCCCTTAGCTGAGGTGAGTTTGGCTCACAAAAACCGACCGTTTTGTGGCAAAAGCGACACAAGTTGTAATTCACTTTAGCTTCAAAACAAGATAGAAAATTAATCCATGTTTATTTATACCAAGGTATTAGCCATACTTCAGCTAATCCAATAAGCAACATTGGCACAATATTTTCTGTCTCGCTAAGTGCCTAAAGCGCCTTACAAGTTTAAAATTAGCTTTAACTGAGTAACCCATAGGGGGCCATTGCCTAAAGCAAACAGTTAATTTTTACTAACCATCAAACCTGATGAGAAGATAAATATTAACTCGTTTTTTTGTTTTATATTTTTATGAATTTATCGCTAGCTCTGCATATTAAAGAACTCTACATATGTACGAATATGCTGTGCACCGCATATTCGTACCGTTGGTGCTCGAACCCCTTAATCAAGTAACTCAGCATCTAGATTAACGCAATCAGCATTAAGTGCGAACTCTACCTCAGCCCCTTCAACTGATGATCAAAAGTAAATACAAAGACCAACAAAAACAATTAGAACGAAGCTGAAGAAAACAAGGATCTTTGTGAATTCTACAAATCTTTATTGTTTGGTGAGGTATTGAAGTTTTTCTTCAGCTGTGTATATTGTCCCTGTACTCAGAACGTCTGCTGCGTTCTGCTTTCATAAAGAACACAAAAAGAGAATTTATGCCATTTTCAAAAAAGAACATCGAAAAAACATTAGTCATTCTTAGTATATTTATATTGTCTGCTTGTGGTGGCTCAAGTACAGAAAAACAAGAGCTTCCACCCATTGCACAAGCAGGCATAAATATACAAACAGATGAATTATTGGAAGTTTCACTTTCTGGTATAGGACGTTCAGCAGATGGAGCGAACCTGACATATGTGTGGGAACAGACAGCAGGTGTATCAGTAGAGCTTATTAGTGCCACTACACTGGAACCGACATTTTTTGCACCCGACATTCTCACTGACCAAGTGCTGGCGTTTCGTCTGATTGTTACAGATAGCAGAGGGTTATCTGCCAGCGATAGTGTAGATGTGAGTGTACGCGCGTTGTTTAACGTAATGGCATCAACTCCAGCTGATATGACAAGTGACGTTAATAGAATAAACCCACTTATTCTGATATTTAATGACCCCATCAATGCTTCAAGTGTTGAAGGTGCAATAACCTTGGCAACAGAATCGGGTTTTGACTGGCAGATAGAGAAAGTGAACGTCAACGGTCAAACGCTTGAAGTCTACCCAATGCAAAAACTATTTGGTGATACCCAATATTTACTGACCATCGACGAGGTGGTGAAGTCACAAGAAGGCGTATCGTTAGATGCCCCCTATCTAGTTGGTTTCACTACGACGCTAGGTCAGTGGCAAGACCCCGTCTACTTTTGGGAGGATGGTGGACGATCTCGCACTGCTATAAGCGATAATGGCGATATTGTGTCAGTGTACTGGTCTTATAATCAAAGCAACAGACAATATGAAATACAGATGGTTGAACGACGCTCTGGTGAATGGAGTACGCCTCGAAAGATAAGTACAACCCCCCATGTTTACTATCCTGATGTTACGATGAGTAATCAAGGTGATGCGATTATTACTTGGGAGTATTGGGGAGATGAGAACCAGACATTTGTCTTGGAGTATGTTGATGACGAATGGAAAAGCCCCTGGACATTTATTGGCGACCGAAATAGTGACACAACGAGTGTTAATGATGACGGCTATGCAGTCATTGCTAGCATAGAAAACTCCAGTTATGGCGACGACCGAATTAAAGTAGTAGAACGTATCGAGGAACAGTGGCAAGAGACAGAGATCTATGTTTTAAAGGGCGTTGAGTCTTTAAAATTGGCTGCGAACGACAATGGAAAAGCTATTTTAGTGTGGACACAAGAGCGATCTACAGGTCAAGAATATAAAATTTTCGCGTCAACACGATCCAAAGGCATATGGAACGAACCAACTCAAATAAACGGTGAGGTATACCAAATCGGAAGTATTGATGCGGCGATTGATGGTGAAGGCAATGCTGTTGTTGTATGGTCACGTAGTAATGAGCAAAACGCTATAAGCACTTGGCAAGCTATACGAAACGAATTTGTAGATGGGCAATGGATAGGCGAAGTAGCTATTGACGAGATATCTGAGGAGTCTGTTCGCCCTAGAGCTGAGATGAGCGAGAGGGGTCATGCTTCTATTGTTTGGGAAAAAGGAATATCTGGTGCTTTAAACCCAATCGCTATCACTAACAAAATAAACGGGAATTGGTCGCTACCTATAATTGTAGGTGAAGGGCAATATTCAGATGTGGCGATAGCAGGCAATGGTGAAAGAGTGATTATCTGGGATATCAGAGGCGACACAGAGCGTAGAATCGGGCTTGCGCGCTGCACAGGCGACATCTGTAACTCAAACTCCACATTTGCTGTGAGTGAGAATAAAAGTAATGTGATGTTGCAAGATATAGCCATTAATTATAGTGGAGACGTTAGTTTTGTATGGGATGGCGTTAAAAATGGCCAATGGTATCAATTCCAATCAGTGATGGAATAACCCTACCCGTACAAGGGGCTCGTAGCTAACCCGCACTAGGCCCTTTGTTTTCAGCAGGAAACCTTTAATAGTCATTGAGTGCTTTTTCAAATATTAACATTTCAACAACGACCCTATGGGGCACTTTCCTGACCATAGGAAAAAGCATTTACTCGAATTTACCTTGGGGGGCAGAACTACTCGTCTGTACGTAAAAGGAGAGCATAAAAATGTTGGGGGCATTTCAAAAAAAGTTATCCCCCTTAATTGCCAAGACTTATGAAACAAGGGGCTGCAAGATAGATCATTGACACACCTCTTTGTTTTGCCCCCCACATTTTTATGCTCTCCATAGATGGATAAAAAATCGCAGAGCATATTTAAGTCGGGTTGTGTGGCGGAAGTGACAGGAATATAAGATCACCAATTATTTAGTTCAGTTTATCCTGTCATGATGAGCTTTAATTACCTTAGATAAAGTTAACAGCAATTATCATCTGCTTTTTTGGCTTTAACTATTTTTATAGGTATTGTTACTCGTCCATAACAACCTACGTTTAATTGAACTATTACAATGGCTTAGACCACGGCCTTACAAATTTGTCACTTCCCACTCCTAATAAATTGACTATATTCATACAACCTAAATATAAATATTTATATGGACAATTTTGGAGGGGCAATGCCTTACAAACTGAAAATCATTCAATAATTTGAATTGTTCAAACCTGTGATTACTGGAAATAAAAAATGGGGGGGATGATTAAACACTTTATCAAGTGGGTATTTAATATAAGGGGTTCGAGCACCGTACGGAAAGTAGCGATAAGGTCATTTTTTAGTATATATTGGAGCTAAAAAACCAAATAGATGTTTTTTCGTCAAAATTAAACGTGTGTAACTGATTGATATATAAGATAACGTAACATTCCGTACAGTTGGTGCTCGACCCCCTATAAAGGCTACATGGTTATCTATCGACAAACCGTTCTTTTATTTAATAGACCCTAAATTAAGAAAAAATTTTCATAACAATATGAATTTAAGACAATTGACTAAGCTTTGTGGGTAATATAGTAATCCTATGGGGATTTTCACCCAAATGTTTAATTACACCCAATATGCGACAGAACCTAATATGGCATTCGACAGATAAATATTTATGTTAGGTGGTAACGCTTATGTGGATTTATCAATGTTTCGCTCTAACTTACATTGATTCTTTGAGTTTTTCTTATCGGGGTTCGAGCATCAAAGAAACTGGTTTTATTTAATTCCAATCTTTAGCAAGGATTAATTTCTAACACTTAATTGCTGAACTGCCAGGGCTGGCTGTCTGATGGGATAATTGGTAAAATATCTATAACTTTTTTGATGACAAAACCATTATAAATTTATTATTTACACTTGGAATTGGCAAATCACGACGATTTTTGTTGGTTATATTAGGACTTAATGCTGCTAGATATACTCACGAGTTTCCATAAATCGTTCGACAACGTCCATACTTGAGTACCTGCGCCTTTACTGATCACGACATCGCCAGATTCGAGTACGACCTCGGCGGTGAATTGATTCACCAATATCGCAGTAGTGGCATTAATTGGTGTAATTTTGACATTATCAAAAACCAGCGAATTATACTGACGACAAAAAGCAATTTGTTGACGATAAGTGGTAGCAAAATCTTCGAAACTGTGGGTAACAGTGCCATCAGGATTGAGTGCGGTGAAATTGTCTTTATCCAGACAATTGAGATAAGCATCGGTATTCAGTGACTTGGCGACGGTGGCCAATTCATCAAAAGCTTGATTGACAGATGTGATAACTTGCTGTGCTTCATTAGCTAAAAATGGCATTTACTTTACTCCTTTAATTCTACAAAATTCTTCAATCGCACTAAATCCATGCGGTGAGTATAATACTCATACATTACCCTAAGTTCAAGTGATAATTCTGTTGTCAGGGCAAGATCATCACGGCAAGATCATTATAAATTGAACTTATAGAACAAAAATCAAAACACTAAAGATCAGTAACTAACCATCAATAAATATTTCCTAACAGGCAGCAAAAAAGTTGCCTGCTAACCAGGTGCAAAAATGTCATAGAAAAACCCTCTCAAC
>JABSOI010000152.1 GCA_013216015.1 Alteromonadaceae bacterium
CTGATGAATTTGTTGTTTTAGAGCTTGAACAATTAAAGTCACAAAAAGAATTATTTTCGGTCATTGTAATGCAAGTGATGAACGCGGTAACTCAAGATTTATATTTATCCGATCGGGGACAACGACGATTTATATTATTTGAAGAAGCCGCAAGCATGCTTAAAAAGCAAGGGCATAATGATTTATCTCGTTTAGCTGCTTTAATTGAGGAAGGCTATAGAAGGGCGAGAAAATATCATGGCTCATTCGGTGTGGTCCTTCAAAGCATAATGGACACGGTGCAGTTTGGTGAAGTAGGAGAAGTGTTAATTAACAACGCAGCGTTCAAATTTTTCTTGGAAGGAAAAGATTATGAGAAAGCAGCACAGCAAAAAATAATAAACTACGATGGACTAGCATTAGATCTTTTAACGTCAGTTAAAAATGCTAAACCCCGATATTCTGAAATGATGGTGGATAGCGCCATTTACAAAGGTGTTGCAAGACTATGTGTTGACCCCTGGAATTATTGGATCAGTACATCAGCCGGTAATGAAGTTAATCAATTTAATAAATTAATTGAAAAAGGTGCTTCCCCCATAGAAGCAATATCACTTCTATCTGGTATTTCCATCGATTAATAATGCTTCAATAGTGTAGTGAAACATACACTGACAGTAATAACTGCTCAATAATAGCTGCTCAATAATACATAAGAAAAATAGCGTGTGATGATAAGTGAAACAACGATAAAAAAACTAATATTTATTGCACTTTCTGGAGTGATCTTTTCGACTGTTGCTGACGAATTAAACCATCAATTAAACTCCCAAATAAACTCTCAAATAAACTCCCAATTAAACTCTCAATTAAACTCTCAATTAAACTCTCAATTAAATATTCAAATGGAAAAAAGAGCAAATGCGTTAAACGATACACTATCGGGTTTTTATAAAAACAAAGACTCCCTAACAACCAATGTGACAAACCCGCTACTAAGTGATCAAAAAATGACTACGGCATCAGGTGTTCAATTTGATGCAAATATTGGGTGCAAAGCATCAAATACCTTTTTAGAAATATTAGCCGTGCCGACCAGAACGGGTGACATATCTTTAACTATTTCGGTCGATAAAAATATGGATAACATATTAGATTCAGTGTATTCACAACCCATTGTAAGTGGGATTTGTGCTAATGGATTTATAAAATGTGATGCTGGTACCTGGAATAATTGTAAAGATTATGAATGGCGATTAAATGGAAACATCAACCTAAGACCTACATTAACACCTAAATTGATAACTTCAGCACTCCAAGGCGATTTATTAAAAAGTTGTTATTGTGTGAATAATTCCTGTGGATCGGGTTTACTGATAAACAATTTCAAAACAATTATTAAAGATTTAGGAAGCGGTATAGCAAATGCCTTTCAGAAAGTTAACCCTTATTACACCATTTCAGGGGTTGAAGGCTCAGGTCCTTTAATTAGATTTTTCGGACAAGAACCTGCTTCTTGTCATGAGTCGTTTGACGGCACTTTAACCGCTTATAAAAATAATTCTGAAGGCTTGTCTACTGCTGCTTTTTCAGAATTTTCAACAAACTCTTTATTTGAGACCCTTACAAATTCTACTGCTGCTAACCATCAATCTACATCAATACAAAATTGTACCATTAACCGTGAAATCGATTTAACAAAAGCTTCTGTTAATAACAACAATAATAAAAACAATAATAAAACCTTCAGCATTAAAATAGGCGCACCTGGTGACAAATATATCGGTTACACATTCAATCTGCTAAACAACACCAGTAATATTGATGTCCGCGACAGTGCAAAAGGATCAATTATTCAATTACCCACTAATTTAAATTTTGCTGATCTTTGTAACAATGGGTATGAGATAGAGTTTTTAGGAACAACCGATTGGTTCCCACCCAAACCATATGATAGCCCTAAATATGACACTAGCGTACAACGAACAGTTATTATGTCTCCCAGCTGTAGCAATGGAATGCTCGGTAACCTTCGTTTAACAGACAATAGCGACAGTAACGGTTTAGATTATAAATATGCGCTTGGAGCAGAATTTAAATTTGTCGCTAAAAAAGTATCTTGCGACATTAATAGCGAAAATATTATTAACGCATGTTTACCGTTTGAAACGAATGCAGATTGTAGATTAAAAGACGAAAATATTGATGGGGTAAATACATGGGTTAATTTCACCTCGACAGGGCTTTTACCTATTGAACAAACACGAAGATATAATGATGGTGTTTGTAATGAGGTGATCACTAAAAATTGGTTTCAAAAATCAAGAAAGTATAGCTGTACTTCCGGTGTAACAACCTGGAATTTTGATGATGCCCTTCAACGTCAACATATCATTAGCTCTTCAGCAACAACGAGTGGCTATACAGATCAACAATTTGATCCTGTAACTGGCACTTCCACAACGAGTACACATAGCATCAACATCCCAGATATCCCAGCACCTCCAGCTTGTATTAAAGCCTGTAAAACACGCAAATTAGTAAATGATACGGCAGTAAATGAATTTGGTGTTTCTGCTAATAATCGTGCTGACTCTACCAAATATGAATATTTCTTTCATGAATGTAACCAAGAAGCATGCCCTGCAGGAACAGGTGAAACAATACTAAAAGCTTGTGCGTGCCTGAATGAGTTCGCAGAAGCCGCATCAATGATGCAAATTTTACGTTTATCAGGAAAGGACATGGTATGTACCAGTGGCACCAAAACACCCATAGAATAATTGCGTGCATATTAATATGTTGCCAATTCAATTTAATATTTGCAGTATCAGCCCAAGGATCTACTGGCTGGGATCCCTCAGTGAATTCATACATTTGTGGAAAAGATGTTACTGGTGATAGAAAGTGGTTAGCAAACGGTGAAGGTGAAATATGCGACCAAGGCTCAATTTACGATCCGTTTAAAGCATACAAAGCCGATGCTCAAAGAGCAGGGTATATTGACGACGTTGCCAGCTGCCCAATTGATTCAGTTTCGTGCAACAAAAGTCATATCTATTATTGCCCAATTGACGACAGTGTTTGCAAAGGCACCACATGCCAAAAGCAACACGCTTGTAAAAGTACACAATGGTATAAATCGGTAACCGTTTGGTATCGCAATTATTCTTGGGATAATCAATATACGATAACCAACCCTTGTGACCCAGTTCGCGATGAGTTTGTTTGTTCAAAAGGGGGAGAGCCTTTTCAATGGATAGACGCTTGTTATTTAGGATCTCCAGCGTGCCGAACTTTATCTACTCCTTATGTATATCGGTGTAACGATACAAAAATAGAATACAGTACGTGGTATCAGGCTTATTTGGGTTGTAGAAAACAGGTAACGACGACGGTGCTTAAACATGGTTGGGATTGCCCTTTAACTTCTCGCAATGACAAATACACAAATAAAAATAGTTGCTTACGTAATTGTATTGAAATTAAAAAATGCAGTAAACAAAAAAAATTCGACTGCCCATTAGGTAACGAGTATTCATGTATTAATCTTAACCTTAACCCTAATAGTAGTAATAATAAGAATAAAACTGATAACTTTGTTTGTTCAAAAGTAAACTGCGGTGCATATTCTGATAACAACACAAAATCTCCAGTTAACCGAGATATTTATGTGGATGACGGACAAAGATCAACCACAGGAGAATGCTTAGATGACATTATGATATTCGGCGGCAGGGCAATGGATTGTCGCCAACCGGGAATTTCCAGTGCCTATCAAAACTGTTGCGATAAATCCGATGGAGAAATTTATCATGACTCAATGGGATCTATTTTTGAAACCTACCATTATATGGAAACAATTTCGGTTACTTACACGGCTGCTGTTGCTGCATATGAAGCTTACCAAAGCGGAGCTACCGCTGCTGAAGCAGGTAGTGCTGCTACTGAAGTCTTTGCCGGAGCTTTTGATCCCACAACATTAGCAATTACTGTAGCCATTATGTTGGTCATGAACTATCTGGAAAAAGCTTGTCCACCCCAAGACATTGAAACAGCAATATTAAACGCAAGTAATTACTGTATTGATATTGGTGAAAAATGTACCAAAAAATGGTTTGGCGTATGTGTTCAGGAAGTTGAAGTTAAATGTTGTTTTAACTCGATGTTAGCGAAAATAATTCATGAACAAGGACGCCCACAATTAGGCATGAGATGGGGAACTGCTAACGCCCCTGCATGTCAGGGCTTTACCCCTGAACAGTTCCAAAGCCTAGATTTCTCAAAAATAGACTTATCAGAATATTACGACGAACTGCAACATAAAAACCAATCGGAGATGCAAAGTGATCTGGAAAGTACAATCAATACTAAAGTTAAGACTAAAGTTAATAGTAAAGTCAGTGCTGAAATTAACGGTGCTTAATTTGTTGACTGGTTTGGTGATATCAAACTCAGCATCAGCACAAAACATCAGTGTTGTCGGAACAGTATATAAAATTCAAGAAACCGATGCGCTGATTGCAATTAAAGAAAAGGCAAAAACAGTTAATTGGAAAAAATTTATGACTAATCGCACAAATAGCTGGCTTAAAAACCAACAAACTTTTTTACCTTTTGCCACTGAAAACACCATCAGATTTCATAAGCCATTACACCAACTTCAACGTGAAATTAAAGATCAAAACGGGCAAGTAATATACCCTGCTGGTTTTGAATTCAATCCATTAGAATTTTTGAAAATACCATTTCGAGTGATCGCTATCAGTTATGAACAACTAGGTTGGTTAAAAGATAAATTAAAAAAAACAGACCGGGTACTTTTAACAAATGGTGATGTATTTAAAGCCAGAGACATTTTAGAACATCAAGTATTTTTATTAGATCCTCAAACCCGAAACAAATTTAATGTATTAAAAATTCCATCAATTATTAAACAAAAAGGAACAATGTTTGAAATTGAAGAGTTTAAGTTTATTCCTACTTTAGAAGAAATAAGTGAAGCAAAATTACGGGATAAAATTAATGAACATTAAATATTTTATCAATTTGTCCTTCATCATAAGCATTTTTCTAACATCTTATATCACCAGTGCAGGTTCTTGTAACACCTCACCAATCAACCCGATTACCGATGTTTCCTGGCAAAGTATGTTTCCTATTTCTATTGGCGGTATTGTCGAATATGGAAATAGTAATATGGAAAACGTAGATGAAGATCCAAATAGCCCCGTATGCTCCTGTAGTGTTGGCGGTATACCAAAGTTTGGTTTAAGCGCGTCATTTTGGGAACCAGCCCGAATTATAGATACCGTATCAACACCTTACTGCATGATGCCAATCGGATCTGAAATCGGAAATAAAATGCAAGGTAAATTAGGCGGTTCATATCAACACCACAATGGGGGCAGCAAATTATTTCAACAATTGCATTATTATATTTTCCCCGTTCTGGCAATTTTAGATATGTACACAGATTTACCCTGCATTGAATACGACAGAGAGTTTGATGTAGCCATGCTCACAGAAGTATTACCCTCCTGGAATGATGACCTTATGGCGATGATTATTAATCCGGAAGCAATTCTATTTGCCAACCCTGCTGCAGCACTAGCTTGTGCTGCTGATTCCGCATCAGTTATTTCATTAGGAAAACCCATAAACTCACTTTATTGGTGTATGGGATCGTGGGGAATGTCTTATCCCTTAGCAGGTTCAATTACCGCCACTGATTATGTAGAAGGAAACGCCGCATTAGCCGCACGAGGAATTTATCTAATGGGGAGGACAGGATTACTTCAGGAATTTTCAGCTAATGGATGTAGTCGATATTACGCCCCCATATGGAATAAGGATCGATATCGATTGCAGATGGTTCGCCCCGTTGTTGAATCACACGCTAAATATATTGGAAGTCCCGGCATTCTATGGACTCAAAATAAGCACCCTGTTGTGGGTAAAGATAACTTTGAATGGTTAATATTTAGGAAGGTGAATTGTTGTGTTAGTGCATTTTAAAAATATTATTTTTTTGTTAGTTTATTCGATGCTTTATTCGATGCTTTATTTGACGCCTTCATCTCAAACATTTGCACAAACTGTTGAGTTAAATAAAACAAAACTTGAGCGCTTAAAAGTTACTATCAATAAATTTAAAATACCATCAAGATTAGAAAAAAAAGCCTTGTTGCTGAAAAAGCACGTTAATTCTGAGCAATATCTTTCCCAACAAAAAAAATATGAAGTACAAATAAAAAACATCTTAAATATTGAGTCACCTGAAGATATAAATAAAAAAAATAACGAAGAGCAAAAAACAAACCCATTACATAAGTTAATTCTATTTATAAGTGAAAGCATGCCCATTGAAACCCTGAGACGTTACGCTAAAGATATTGAAAAACATGGCGGCCTTATGGTACTTCGTGGAGTAGTAGGAAACGATGACAGTAAGTTACTCCCTACGATAAAATTTATGGAAAACGTACTAAAAAAAGATAAAGATTGCTCTGGTTTTCAATGTGAATTTTTAAAAACCAATGTCACAATTGACCCGCGTTTATTTATGCTTTACAACATCAAACAAATTCCTGCTTTAGTGTTTGCCAAAAACATGAGTATGATTAATTACATCAATCAAAATAACGAAAACTCCATGCCAGCATTAACTAAATTTATTGTTTATGGAGATGCTTCTTTAAATTTTATGGCTCAGGAACTTGCTAGAATATCAAAGGATGATGATATACAACACAGCCTAAAACTGAAGTTATAGCTATGATTACAAACTAAAAATATAACTCAAATTGACGTTTTGATCACTGTTGTTTACT
Organism: Alteromonadaceae bacterium; assembly: GCA_013216015.1. Lineage (GTDB taxonomy): Bacteria > Pseudomonadota > Gammaproteobacteria > Enterobacterales > Alteromonadaceae > JABSOI01. The sequence goes on from JABSOI010000152.1 coordinate 6,813, forward strand.
TATCCCATTTAAATCTGTTAAAGAACCGACTTTCCGGACCTTTTTGATGTGTTAATTTTTAATTCGGTTTAGATTAAATAACAACCCAAAATTGATTACCTTTAAAGCTATGTGTAAGAGATCAATAAAGTTGTTTACTGAACAATAAAGTACTTTACTACTCAATAAAGTCCTTTACTAAAAAATAGTAAAAAATAGTAAAAAAGAATATGCTGTTAACGACTTCAATGTTCGCAAACCGGACTAAAAACACCATCAATTACTCAATACTTTTTCTAATGAATTATTCGTGTTATATTACTGAGAAGTCTCAGTAATATAACAGTTCTTCCCAAAACTTAATATTTGTAGTTTCTAAAACTATGAAATTATGTGATATTAATACGAATTAAATAAAACTTGTGGGACGGACATTATTGAGAAGTCACCATAATAAGGGGTATTTTTTCATGGAGTTTTTTCGTCGCTATGCTTAATAAGTTATTTTATTCGTTTATTTTTTTAATTACTCTTTTTCTTGTTGGGTGCAGTGCCACGGGCCCCAAGTTTACCAACCTTCAAAATTTAGAAGAATCTAAAGCAATTGTTTACGTCTACAGGCCTTGGATGATACTAGATGGAGCTGCTGCCCCTACCATACAAGTTGATGGTGTTGATCATTTTGATCTAAGTAATGGAGGTTACCAAATACTGAATTTGAAGCCAGGGGAACACAAATTGACTGTTAAAAAAGGTACGTTCATGTCTAATTGGCGAGCAGGTGAAATGAATATAAAGTATTCGTTTAAGGGCAATCGGATATATTTTATGCGTTTATCAGCAGAGTTAGAAGATGCAGCTTACCTTAGTAGTGTTATGTCAATATCGGGTTTATATAGTTTCGGTTTAGTGAATGAAAAAAATGCGTTGGCTGAACTTAAAAAGACAAAGAAGAACTAGCAAATAACGATGCAGCTGTTCTCAGTCGTTATCGATCAGAAAAAATAATCCTAAATGTCATTTCAGCATTAATTCTTAGGATCTGCAATGTGGTAGCTTTTGTCTTTCCAGTATGAATTAAGAAATTGTTCGTTTCGAGATTGAGAAGAATTAACTTTAATCTAGATCCTATTATTCAATCAAGTTACACTGACCTCATTGATCCGTATATAACAAAGTACTGTTGTGCGATCAATTAAGTAGGACTAAAAACAGTCGGTTGTCGCTTGTTCATCACAAATTTTAGTTAACGTTTTTACACCAGTTAGCAAGGCGTATCAATACAAAATATAATCCGAACCAACTTTAAACCTCCCCTAGTTTATGTCCGCAATGTGGTAACAACTGTCCTTCAGCTATGAATTTATCACCTGTTACCTTGGTCCAAAGGTCTATTTAGTTCGCATAGCAGACAAAAAAATCAGTAAAAATTCAATACTATTTCTAATGCTTAAACGGTAGTAGTATGAAGTAAGGCAAAAGCCTCTATTTCATGCTTTTATCGTAAGCGTCTTATAAACCACACATTTCAAATCATTTTCCCATCAGTTAATCTTCCTACGGTACTAATAACAGGGGAT
>JABSOI010000153.1 GCA_013216015.1 Alteromonadaceae bacterium
GTTTGGCCAGCGTTCAACAAAATCACAAAAAAGCACTGTATCCAGATCAGTAAAAACATCGAGTATTAGGGGGTAATAGTTTTTTAAAGCTGCAGTGATCCGACTAACAATCTTTACTTTTTCATCGACAAATGATTTTCGATGGTTAGTTAATTGATCAAGCATACGAGTGTTTTGTTGATCAAGTTTAACTTCTTGTAAATCTGAAAAATGTTTAGTCAGATAATCCAGCTGCAAAAAAGCATCCGTTGGATCATCTTTGGCACCACTTTGGGCAAATATTTTTCGATAATTAGCCAAAGCTTGGGGAACAACAAAAAAAAAGACTAATAAAATCATGCTTTAACAAACATGAGACAATTGGTCCTGATTTGAGTTCTAAGCAAATAGCGACAGGCTGATTATTAAATCTGTCTTTTAATTCTAATGCCCATTTATTTATTGAGGCTGGTGAATGTTTAAATACACCGTATTCGATTTTTTGACTGAATTCATCCCTTAAGCAATAATCATGTTTTACATCGGCCCAGTCTAATCCTATGCGTGCTGCAAAGTATTTTTCGCTCATAGTCACTCACCACTCTAGTTGAATTGTGTTATGTTTAATACTGGTATGCGATCTTACTTCTGCGAAAATATTATAGATGAGTCGGTATAACGACAACCTCTGAGTATTCGTTAACGAAGTAAGAGCACCTTAATGTTCGAAAGTATGGGTGTAAGCTTCGCGAGCTAGTTAACGATATTCGTAACATTAAGGCGCATACCACCTACCTTGCTATTATTTCATAATTAAAAACAAAGAGTAAAATAGATGGTATGAAGGACTATAAAGTTAACGAAAAGCTTCAAACCTTGGTTCTGTCGCATCTTGCTTTTTTAGCCAAAAATATGAAATTTAAAAAGAATATAATCAATAGGTTAAAAAATCGAAAAACAGTAAAATACGCAAGATGCGACAGAACCATATTCTGATGTACTTCCAGCTAGCCCAAAGATAATAACCAATCCCAATACGGGTATTGATAAGACAGCTAAAGCAAAAATTACAGTATTTACTGTTTTTATCTGACTTTCGAAGATAGCAAAAAACATATACATCCCCTTTAAAAAATAATAGTGTTTTATCGTGCGTTTAGGGTTAAACCGTCAACAGCTTCAGTGATAACTTTCATATGCACCTCATTTTTTTCAATATATTTAGTAAGCTATCAAAAGCTTTACTTGTATACAACGGTGTTGATGACTCATCTAAATAATCCATAGGGTATCCATCACATAAACCAAAAAATTCACTTTTGCTAACAAGGAAACGACTAAACCTGATGATAAAATAAATATTAAGCCGTTTTTTATTTAATGAATTCAGGGTTAGCTCCTCATTGCGCAATAACATGTATCAGACGTCAACTACCTTGACCGACAAACAAGGTAATTGTCGCCGAATAAACATGATGCCGAACCGTCTATACCCCCTGTGTCAGACTAGCTAATGTCTGATATTCAATATTCAGTATGTACTCCTGATTTATACCTGTGGGTTCATGAAAGGGCTCTGTTAGCCTCTTAGTAAAAAATTGAAAACGTCCTATGTTATAGGCAGTTAAGCTGCAAGAGAATAAAATTACTCCTGCAGTGTCATCTTGCCTAAATTTTCCATTCGGCTATCCCGATTTAGTTTGAAGCCTCTATACAATTATGGGTCACTTCAATCATATTTTCACCATAAGCTGTTTGCAGTGCATTTAAGGAAGAGCATGACAATTTTTTATTATTTCTTAAAGAAATCATTTGTAGGTTAGGCTTATTTAATAAAGGTGAAACATTTTCTATTTGTGTTCCATCCAAATTCACTCTTTGTAATTTTTTAGCGGTAGTTAAAACCGAAATATCACGAATAGGCGCGTAATTAATTGTTAGCTCTTCGAGATCTGTTAAATTGGAAAGCCCAGATAGATCAATAAGGCTCAAAGCGTAAATGATTTTGACGCTTTTTAACTTTATTAGTTTTGACAAGGGTTCTAAATTTTCAATATTAATCAAAGTGTGAAGAGAAAGTGATTCCAGTTGGATATTATCCCGCAAGGATTCAAATATCTGCGTATTAATATTTCCTATATCTAATGATTTTAACGTTTTAAGTTCCGGTAACCCATTCCAGTTAATCGGGTTACTATCTGATAAATTAAGTCTCTCTAATTTTGGTAAAGAAGTAAGAAAATCAACATCATCGTATTTATTTTTAGATAGATTTAATTCAACGATCGAGTTTAGCGTTTTTAAAGGAGACAAATCAATTGTAGTGGCGTCAATATCAGAAATACTAAGATATGTCAGGTTACTTAATTTTGATAAAGGAGATAAATCATTAAGCTTATCCATGTAGGCCAGATCTAAAGACGCTAGAGAAGTGAGTGTTTCTAACTCAGAAATAGTAGAAATGCGTTTGTTGCTAGCTAATATTAAGGTTTCTAACTGGGACATTTTTGTTAAAAATGTTAGTGAACTTAAATCTGTATCCTTTAGGTTTAATTCTTTTAACTGAGTAAGCTTTTCCAACGAAGCGGTGTTTTCAAGCCCATTTCTAGCAAGGTTAAGCGAGGTTAGTTCAGTTAATACTTCTAATGCAGTCAGCTCTAATTCGTTACTGATAAACTCCAAATCAAGCGTTTTAAGGTGACGCATATTTTTTAATACACTTAAATCTGAGATACCTGAATATTTTAAATTTAAATTTATTAACTTGGATTGAGAGAGTAATGGCGTAAAATCATCGGTTTTGACTTGACTTAAGTCTAATGACTCCAGATTAACTATATTCTCCAAAAAAGTTAAGGATTTAATGTTCGCCTTTGCTAAACTTAACTTTTTCAAGTTAGTATGGTCCGCTAACGAATTTTCATTGACAATATATAGATTGCCCAACGTTAATTCGGTAAGGTTTGTGTGTTTTTCAAATATACCGACATCTATCCGATTATAAAAAGAATAATTTGTGCTATTTAATTTAAGGGTGTTAAGGGCAATAAGATCAATAAAATAATCATATGTATTATCATAACTGCTCAGGTTATTATAGCTTAAGTCTAAGTAATGCAGACTCGTTAGCCCTTTAATAGATGAGATTGACGAAATATAATTAAAACTTAGATCTAAATGCTTCAAATGAGACAAATGGCTAATATCAGTGATATCTTGTAAATTCGCCTTATTAATTGTTAGTTTCTGTAACTGTGGTAGTCCTCCGATACCTGATAGACTCACGATATCGATGTCCTCACAGCTTAAGCTAGTTGAACCCGTGTCAACCTTCGCTAAGTTCAAACATTTTTGTAAACCTAAGTCACTGAATGTAGATAAATTTAATTCGTCATAGGCATTAATATTGACGGTAACAACCTGAGATGCAGTCCCCCCACCGTTATCAGTAACTAAGAGTTTAAACGTAAATACTTCTGAAATAGTTAATTCTGGCGCAATAAATGACAATGTCGATGCATTATGTTCTGGTAGTTTGATTCGTGAACCAGATTCTTGTGTCCATACATATTTAATGATAGTTCCATCGGGGTCACTAGCATTAGAGGTAATAGTTACCGTGTCTCTTTCTAACACGTTCAGATCTGAAATTTTAGTGATCACAGGCGCGGTATTGGTTACAGGTGCTGTATTTGATACAGTTTCCGTGTCATTACCACCACAAGATGAGAGAAATATTACACTAGCAATTGTTAAAAATGGTTTATTCATTATTTAGTTTTCCTTTACCTTTTGAATTAATTAGAAATTTGTAAAACTGTTTAAAATTACAACTTTCTGTATAAACACGAAGAAAGACGATTAAACATAAATTAATTCAACGCACTTCCATGTGGTTATTTTTTATACTAATAATATTTTTAAATAATAGCAAGACTGTATGTCGTATTATTCGATGAATGTAATAGAAAATATTAGTCCAATTTTGACTAATATATAACCAAATTATATATGCATTATAGTGGAGAATTAATTTCTCCTGTAGCGGGTTCTGTCGCATCTTGAGTATTTTACTGTTTTTAGCTTTTTTAACCTGTTGATTTTATAATTTTTAAATTTAACATTTTTGGCTAAAAAAGCAAGATGCGACAGAACCCTAACAACTTGTCGAGAAGGTAAGTTTGATCGAGAAATAATAGAGAAGAAAGCTCGTTCCGTTTTTAAACTATATCCTTTGTTGAACCCTGATGCTGACAAAAAAGGAAAGCTGAAAGAACTGTTTAATTCATTGTATAGTAAAGAAATGATTGAAAAAGAAATTCTTTATTATAATTTTATTGAGAGAGATGTATACGTTAAAAAAGGTCTTAAAGAGGTTAAAAGTGAACCTGGTTTTCTTATATCTCCACGTCCAAAGCAAAAGTTTGGTACCGACAAGATCATGGCTAAAATTGATGAGTTTTTAGAACATGAACAAGACCCTGAATATTTTGAAAAATTGTTAGAGAAGCAGCTTGTTGGAGTTAGCGAAACTAAAAAATCAGAGCTTTTAAATAAGCGTAGAGCATACTCAAATAATAAAAACGTATATTCACTGCTTATGCAATATGCAGCAGGGTTCGGGAAATCAAATATTATTGGTTGGTCTGCTCTGCAATTAAATGACTTACTCCGTCCAAATTGTAATGGAAAAATGGGATATGTTTACGACAAAGTGATGATTGTAGTCGATCGGTTGCAACTAAGAAGCCAAATCGATTCTTTAATGCTCAATATGAATATTGATAAGAAATTAGTTATTGAAGCTAAAAACAAGAAAACATTTCAACAGGCACTAGAGTCGAATCGTCGGCTGGTCATAGTAAACTTGCAAAAGTTTGGTGCCGTCAAGGATATGATGGATGACAGTGTTCTTAAAAAGTTATCAACGATGCGTATTGCCTTTCTTATTGATGAAATTCATAGATCTAATAGTGGTGATCAGCACGAGGATATGGTCAGTATATTTGATGAACTGCAAAGCCCATTTGATAGCACCGAATACGCTAGTAATAAAAAGAAGAAAAACTTAATTGTTGGTTTTACTGCTACTCCAGACGATCATACATTAGCTCGGTTTGGCGAATTTAGTGGTTATGCTGAAAGTGAAAAGCTATGGCGTCCTTTCGATAGTTATACCATGATGGAAGCAATAGATGATGGGTTTATTCTAAACCCTCTGAAAAACATTATTCCCGTAGCATCAAAGATGATATTTGATTTACCTAATAATAAACTGGCTGGTTTTACTGAAAAAGATTACAAAGATATTCCAAAGAAAAGAATTTATGAAGAACGAGAGCGAATAGGCGCTATCTCAAATTACATTGCAGATCTGTTAGTTAAAGATGTATATCGCCAAATACGTGGTTACGGTAAAGCCATGCTTGCTGTGTACTCTATTAAATCGGCTATCGCTTATAAAGAATCAATAACTAAGTGCTTTAATGAATTAGTAAAGAAGCCTAAATATGAAAAGTATAAAGATGCACCGATACATATCGTTTATTCAAACGACCAAGATGAACAGAGTGCAACTGGACTGAATGGCGGTTTGTCTGAAGAAAAAGTGCTAGAGAGTTTTGCACTTAAAAAAAATGGGCTAATAATTGTTGTTGCAAAGTTACAAACTGGCTTTGACGAAAAAAGGCTGCACACATTATTTTTGGATAAAGAAATAAATAACATAAGTGCTATCCAAACAATTTCACGTGTAAATAGAACAACTAAATACAAAGATGACTGTAAAATTGTTGATTTTTCCTACAACAACGTAAATATTCAAAACATTAAGGATGCTTTTGAACACTTTTCTAACGTAGTTGTAAGTGACTTTAATCCCTTTGGGGATAAAAAAGTTCTTGATATTTTATTTACGGAGTTAAATAAGTCAGATGTATACGATAAATTTTTTGACACCTTTGTAGGTATATATAAGGATAAGAAAAAAAGAGAAAATCCTGAGTCTTTTCTAAATTTTGAAAGTAGCTTAAAGAAATATATTGAAACTCACGAAAAACCAACTGCCGATGCCAAAGCAAAAGCTGCGCAATACTTTTCTATCCTCAAAAATATAGAATATGTTATTCAATTAGAAAAGAAATATAGTGACCCTAGCTTTCTATTCTTTTGGCGAAAATTCAATTTGATATACAACATTATCCATAGAAGTGAGGAAATTAGAGATCCTATCGAAGTATATTTTGATAGCCAAATTGGAATTGTTGAAGTTGAACCACAAGAACATATAAAAAGAGATATGCGTAAAACAGTTGTTGCTGAAGGTTTAATACCTGGTGCGTATTCCGGCGAAAGTGAACACCGATTCCGGTTTTAGCGTGAACACCTAAATTCAACACATTGGACTCATGTTATTTTTACCCTAAGTGTTCACACCCGTCAATTTTTGATTGTAATTTTCTCATCGATTCTCCTTTTAATTTGATCCTGTGTGAGTTGTGCATCAGCCGATCTAAAATGGCATCTGCTAACGTATTATCTCCGATTGATTGATGCCATGATTCTGTCGGTAATTGGCTAATGACAGCGGTGGATGAACTACCATGCCGATCATCCATGATCTCCATTAAGTCATTACGTTGGGCTGCTTTTAAAGGTTCAAGACCCCAGTCGTCTAAAATTAATAAATCTATTTTAGCCAGCGACTGTAGTGCTCTGCTGTAGCTCCCATCAGCTTTGGCTTGAGTGAGTGCCAGCATTAATCTGGAGATCCGATAATATTTAACACTGTATCCTTTTAAACAACCTGTATGTCCAAGTGCACAGGCGATGTAAGTCTTGCCTGTCCCACAAGGACCAGTGATCAGTAAGTTCTGTGATTTATTTAACCAATCACAATGTAGCAGGGAGGCCATCATGGATTGATTCAATCCTCTTGGATGTTGATAGTCTATGCTCTGGCCGTTGGCGGCTAATTTAAACTTAGCCGCTTTTAGTAAACGTTGTTGTTTTCGGTGCTCTCGGTTTTGGCTTTCACTATCCGCCAGTAATTGCAGACGATCTTCAAAGGCTAAGCCTTCATAAGTGCCTGGCTGTTCAATTTGGCTGGTTAACGCATTCGCCATACCACTAAGTTTTAGCTGTCTTAATTGTAAAATGGTTTGTTCTAACATATTGTTCTCCTTAATCAATGGTAACTTTTTGGACCACGGATATTTTCATGTGCTTGTGGTAATAATGACAATTGTTCTTTAGTTTCGGGCACTAATTTATCTTGGTTGCTTTTCAGGATATCTTTGATATTTTTAAGTCGATATAAGCTGTGTTTGTTGGCGATTGCACAAGCTTTGTTAAGTCGTTCTCGGGGGTAATTTCGAGACAGGTTCAATAAGCCTAAACAAACGCGATACGCTTGCTCTTCATGTTGTTTTTGAGCCAATAACGCTTTAACCCAACTCAATACTTCATTGCCAATATCTTGAGCCCAATTCATTAATCGTCCTGCGGACCATTTATGATGTTGCTCATGTTGGGTCGGCATATGCTCTGGTATGGTTGTCATGCCCGGATGATATTTTCTGACGTGACTGGTAATGCGCTTGTTTTGGAAGTAAGCCTCAATCAAATGATCTTTGGCGTGTAATTCCAGCTTTTCACCAACTAAGTGATGTGGTACTGAGTAAAGATGATGATCATATTGAACATGGTAATCGATATTTACTTTAACGCGTTTGATATCAGTATATTGATAAGCATGTTTAGGAAGTGCTGCTAACACAGGTTTATCTATTGAATCGAACCATGTTTGTCTGGTCCCTTTGAGTTGTTTAAAAGGCTTATTATTGACCTCAAGTAATAAGGCTTTGATGCAATGATTAAGCTCGGCTAATGAGAAGAACGTCTGGTGACGCAGTTTCGCTAAGATCCAACGTTCAATGATTAGCACGCCAACCTCGGCCTTGGCCTTATCTTGTGGCTTCCTAGGCCTCGCGGGAATAATAGCGGTGCCATAATGTGATGCCCATTGCTGATAACTCGGGTTAACATCGGGATCATATCGACAGGCTTTGCTTACTCCACTACGTAAATTATCTGGGTTATGTTCCCTTCATCGTTATGTTGCCATACTTGAATAACATGATGATAAATATTGAATAATCAGAGGTGAAAGGCA
>JABSOI010000154.1 GCA_013216015.1 Alteromonadaceae bacterium
AATTGTCACAAAGTAATAATTAATATTTTTAGACTCCGCTAGAATAAAGGGCTTCAAGAGGGATTTCCTAGGTATAATAAAAAAAGTCATCTCAACAATGATAGAGAAAGAATATTATTTCGTTTTTGCTATCAACCCTGACCAAACGGTAACAGCATTTCGTTCACAAATTGATACTCCTTTACTTAAAGAGTTAAAAACAAATTTTGAACGATTTGGACAAACCAGTGAGTCACCTGAATACTATGAAAAACTTTGCCGTGAATTTAAGAAAAAACCGACCCCTCCTGGGCGAGTGTTTAATTGGGTTTGCCGTAATAATCCGACTTATCTTGATTTAACAATGAACAGGTTAGAACTTACTCCCAGACAATAGCAATCTTAGCAATATAAAAAACTCTCGAAGAAACGTCGGTTATTCTGTACCCCCTGTAAAACAGGACCTTTAGCTGATATGTTAACTCAGATCAGTCACTTTTGGGGTTCTTCCGCAGGCCCCCTTTAAGTTATCCTCTAACTCTAACCGACCTCTTTTTAAAAAGGCAACTTTTTTCCAAACCTTGTATTTTAGATGACATTAACGATTACGAGGACCCCATTAAGACTGCATCTACCGCTTCACTAAGCTGAAATATGAGATAATGATTGAATACTTCCCATAGAAAATAAACACTCTTACGAGCCTTACAGGCCCGCGATTAAAGGAATGCGGCTTCGCCTTATATTATTTACCTTTGATTGAAAAAGGCGTTCGCAAAGCTCAAAACGTTTAACCTATCCTTGCTGCCTCTTTCGCTGAGCTTCAGATGCAGCAAACCCCTATAAATACACGCACGACGTATTACGTTACCCTCAACGCTGTACTTTTTCAAAAGGAAAATTTTTCCCAAACCTAGTATTTTAGATGATATTAACTATTACGAAGACCCCTTTAAGACTGCATCTACCGCTTCACTAAGCTGAAATAAGAGATAATAATTGAAATGTTTCCCATAACAAGATGATTTCTATTTAACATGTTTTTTCCTGTTTCGGTTTTCACATGTTTGAGGTTATGCAAATTATTTCAAATGTAGTATCGATAAATCTTCTACTAAAACTCGAACGGGTTTTGCTCCCTTACTCACCTGTTTTATCCAAGCATACCCTACTTCTTTATCAACACGCTCTAATAGTATATTTGCTAATGACTCTTTATACCTCACTTCAATCTGCGCTTTTGAAATAGGCCGGGTTATATAAGGTAAATCATCATCTCTATCACTTAATTTATTTTCAGGTTTAGTGTTCAGCCCTTCATGATTTAAACCATTTAGAGCATTGCTCGAGTCAGGCTCATTTTCTTTAACCGGGTACGCGTTTGTTTCATTCGCTGATGGACTGTGTAAAGGAAATGCCCTTGTTAATGCATTGATTTTATCTTCAAATGGTAATGTTAAATCAATTTCCTTTAATGACTTTGCCCATTTTCTGTTTAAACAATTATGCTCTATCGCCCAATCAACCAATTGTTTACAACCCTTTGCATCAACTCGAGCTAAACGGATCAATGCAACCAGTGTGGTGGTATCCCGGCAAATATCTTTTTCATATACATCATTTAAAAAAGAAAGCGCTGAGGTATCTTCCATTTCATACATTGTAATAGCTTCACTGACAAAACTTTCAGATCTATCTAATGAGGCAGATATTTCTGCTCCCGTTAATTTAAACTCTTCTTTTAACCGTTTGTACGTTCTTCCTTCTTCTCTGATATCTAAATTTTTACGGCTGATATTTTCAACAAGTTGGATAAGCAGATTGAAACTTTTTGAATCAATACCACGTTTAACGATCAAAGCCGGTATAGTATCGAGGTCTTCTACTTTCGAGGCTAACCACCTACGATGGCCCGTGATGATCTTATAACCTTTATCATTTTTCTCGTGAACTAGAATAGGTTGCCATATTCGACCTCCTTTCATTTTCAAGGTGGCACATATATCTTTTACACCCTCTGGTGTTAAATTTTTATATCTGGGCTGCCTATCATCAGGATAGCAAGTGCTCACCAACATAGCTGGGTTGAATTCTATTTCACCATTAACTGAAGAAATTAAAGACATAAAACTTCCTGTATCAAAGTGATTCATATAATACTCCTAACGCCCCACACTCATTAATAAGTTCATGTCGATATTTATGCTCAGGGATCACAACATCACTATTTTTTACAGGACTTGCCCAACAAATATTAATCACATTTTTATTTCGATAATGATTATTTCCCGTTGTGCCAACCGTTTTATTCAATGTAAAACTTTCTTCTTCATTCATATTTAAAACATCCAATGTCATCGCTATCTCCATAAAACTAAAAAGCATGCTAAAGCGTTTATTTTCCTACGAGCCGTTATTGCCTTCGTTAAAATCCGTTAATACAACGCTAATTGAAACATCAAGCGATTCAACACAGTGCCACCAGCCCCGCGGTATAAATACTGCATCTCCTGGACCAAAAATGACCTCAACAGGGATAATGTTTTTTTGGGAAGGCGGATGTTCCCGGTCAATGTTTGCAAATTGTTCTACACTGAAAACACCTTTATTATTATAAAGATATGGGACTTGCCAAGCGGGTATTAAGGTGACTTTTTTACAACCATAAATTTGTACTAACATGCTATTGGTTAAATCATAATGCACAGGGGTATAAGTGCCTTTAGGTCCAAACCATAAAGATGCGCCCGTGTTACCAGCTTTTAAAGTTCGATATCCTTGACCAAAATCAGCAATATCATCAAACAGGAGGGAAATACCTGACGGACTGTTTTTAGATAGTTTAGGCGTTAGGTAATAATGATTACTTCTGCCACCTTTTTCGATTGATTCAATATAGTTGCGCATGGTCATCGTTTTTTTAAATTGACCAACATTTGACTCATGTAAATAATATTGCTCCTGGCCAAATTGCACTTCTATTTCTAGTTCACCAAAATGATCTAAAAAATAACTTGGCTGCCATTTTTTTAATGCGGGCCAATGCTCTATCCCCTTCTGTAAAACAACAGGGGAATTTTTACTGTAATAAACATTTATAAAGGTACTAAAATCAGGGGTGTCACGCACGTCTATTTGCATAAAGAAACAAGGATCTATGCTCGCTAAGCTATGACACGTTTTAAATAGCCATTCACGTTTGTTAAGGTGATGGCCAACCTCGTGCCCTGCCCCAGTAATCGAATGGCTGTGTGCTAAGCGTAGCGCTGTAACGGCATCTTCATAGGAAAATCCAGAGCCTGTTAGCACCTTTGGCAATCCATTTAGCGTGGCTCTATTTTCAAAGTTAATCGCTATCCATTTTTGCCACCCTTGCGTTAGGGATGAAACTGGCTGACAATTTTTAAAGTTGGTATTTGCTCGCTCGTCTATGACATATCCATACCATTTATGTAATTCACCTAACCAGTATTCGTACTTTTCACCCGCTTTATTTCTCTTTAATTCGGCTAACAGATTAAGATAATACATTGTGGTGAAATGCTGGATCATTTCGTGGTTTAATTTACGCTTTGTTATCTTTACATAAGCTAATACTGTTCGTTTGGCTAACTCAGGTGAACTTAAGTTCATTACTGATAAATCTTGATGTAAGTCACCAATTTTACATTGACCAAAATCAATGATCCCTGAAATAGATTGATGGTTGCCATTAAGTAATATATTCCTACTCTGCAGATCAAAATGCCCGAATACTAGATCATCGTCAGACACGTTAAATATTAACTTATTATTTTCTACTTCTAGCAAGAGGGTTTTGATAACGTCATCATTTTCTTCAGCCAAGTGTTGATTTATAAAATCAATGTGTGACTTCCAGGAGGATGCCTTTTCTATACCGGTTTGCTTCATATTTTCCAAAGGAATAACATGCATATCCGCCATGAACTGTGCTAATTGTTCTGCCAAATTTGCTTTGGTTTGCTCAGACAGCTGCTCATAATGCGTTTGAGCAAAAGATTTACCGGGTAATTTAGGGTAACGACCCAAAACGACAGGCTCTTCATGAATACTTATGTCGGGTATACCTAATTGTACTTTGTTACGAATAAAATCAGTTACCTCCTGCTCTGCATATAGTCCTTGTACACCAAAGTTTGATCGGGGGAACTTAACAATATATTCACTGTTTATATCAACAACGACGCTGACTTTATTCTTTGGATAAAAGTGAATCGACTCAGCGTATTCCCCATTAAATACTTGTTCATAAGTCTGTTTTATGAAACCTTTGCTATAATTTTTCAGTAAATTTAGGTTATCAGGTAATTCACATAATTCGCTTTTTTCACTTCTGTGCTTACAAATATATATTTGTCGTTTAGCATAGGTCAGATCATCGCCTGATAGTTCCCGTGACAAACGGATATCCGTATAAATAGATTGAATAAAGTTAAGCTGTTCAGTTTGCTGCTCTTCACTGCCTTGTACTTCAAATAACATGGTTGTGCTTTGCTCAGCGCACAACCTGAAGACTTGTTTCCAACGTTTGACGCAAAGGACTAAATTTATAAAGAAGCAAACATCTACCGGTGTAGCGAAAAGAAAATCGCGCAATACGGACAAATTTCCATTATCCAGATCAAAGGTATAAAACTGGATATTATTGGTATGTTTCATTGCTTTTAAGGCATTCGTATTATTTACAGACTGATCGTTAGCAACGATACCAACGCCTGATGTTATTTGACCGGCAAGTGTGTGTAATAAACTATCAATAGAACAACCAACATCTAGCACACGTTTGTTATAAAAATCGTAGCCTATCGCAGCCAGACGCCCTTTAAGATCACCTTGATTATGAAATTCCTTTTCTTGAGTTGACTGTATAAGGTTACCAGTCAATGAGCCCTTTTCTTCATATTCTTTACGATCAGATTTTGAGTGATCGGATACTTTACGTATTGATCGCACCTCTTTACTTTGCTTCATTAGTTCCCTCTATAACCGCAAAAAATGTTACGGCATCCTTCCTTAGTTTAATGAAAATATTAATGACTTAATTACTATATAACCGACATACCTGGTTTTAACTTAATCTTGTTTCTACCGCTTAAAATATACCTCTCAGCTGTTGATAGGATGGTGAAATCGAATAGTCTATGACCTCATTCATCCTACGTTGTACGTAATGATGTTCAACAAACCAAACGATAGTTCTACAAGTTGAATGATAGAGGAGATAATAACGGGCTAAGGCGTTACTCAAACATGATTTATGCCTTAGTAACACTGAGATAACACCAGAAAATATAAATTTCACATTGTCAGTCAATCGTGATCGACGTCTAGAAAACTGTAATGTGTATGCACTTACTTTTTTGATTTTATCTTTGATGGTTCTGGTGATGTATTTGGTGGTGTATTTGGTTTTAAAACCTAAAGGTTTTACTTCGCAGATCAGCTTAATATCAGCCAATGCATCATCTTCATGCCGACGATCTACTTGTAAAGCACGAACTTTTTTTAAAGAACGGACAATTTTTAAAGTAAAAAACTTTACTGGGTTTTGGTGAAAACGAACAACCAATAATAAATATCGGATCTCCGAATTATAATGGCTCGACATCTATCTTCCTGAGTCATGTGTTCATCCTTGAGTTTTTAAATCATAAAGTTAAACGTGACAAAGTACAATATATAACCATATTAGATTTTGTTATAACTTAGCAGAAAAAACATTTTTCCTTATGGACACCCCGTAGGTAAAGCTTCAATCGGTTATGCCCACCACTAAAATCATACTCCCTCCATGAGCAATAGTATTGAATGTATGTAGGAAGTAAAAAACGGTTATTTTATCACTAATCCCTTTAGTTATATGTTGTTATGAATCATTTACTTTTGGTAACGCCTTTTGATCAATCACTTTAAATGATTGTAAATCAATTATCATTGAATGCACTTCATCATTGTCGATGAAAACCACAAATAAGTTACCTTCCTGATTTATCGCAGATTCTATAATATGACTATATCCTTCAATAAAATGGCTATATTGGGAACCATCAACCTTACTCAAAGCAAACGTACGTTTATCCAAATGATCTAAAACACCATCGTTATTAGAGTCCCTATTGATTACTTCGTATGAAATAGCTTTAGTTAAATAATCTGCCTTGTTTTCGTTTAATCCTAATGGTGTAATTTCTGTTATCAATTGATTTACTGAGTCAAACAGCCAATTTGATTTATTCGTCTTAGCGTTAATGAAAATTACATTTTTTGCTCTAGTTGTTTTATAGCTGCCACCAGAGCCAGAGAAGTTTTCAATCTTACTCCTCGTGTTAATTTCAAGTTTCACTGATTCTAACGCCACATAATAATAATCCGTTTTTCCAATTTTTGTTGGATAACCTAAACTCCATTTTTCTTCTCCATTAATATCTTTAGCTAAACTTAACGCTTGTTCTTCCCTAGGTTGTTCCCTAAAAAAAGGTTTTATTATTTCATAAGATATGGTTAGCAAAATAACGGTTACTGTAAATAAAATCACTAAGCTATTAATATTCCAGACCCATTTAAAAAAATTTTCCGATTTCATATTAGTTCCTTAAATTTAAATTACCCAAATTTAGCCTTCGCTTGAATTGATCTCCAGCATTTTGCTATAAGTAAATGGCTTTACTCTTTTTAATATTATAATTTTTGTTTATCTAAAACAAAATAACAACAGCGTAGAAAAGAATATAAAAAACAATCACTAAGCTACAACTTGTTCAATGCATTCATATTTTAAATAGCCGATATGATAGGTATATGAACTAGACACTGTTCAACAGTATATTTACTATAAATACTTCAATTGAAAGTTATTCTATTTTATGGTCTTACAAGGCAGTTTTTAGCCGGTTATATTCTCTAAGCAATAGTCACATCTCCTTTAACTGCAGATTTTGATGCTATTTGAGTAACATTCTTCAAGACACTATAATTGATATAATTTCAGTAAAACTAATAATTTGTTTTTTCTATTTAATTTGTTAATTTAACTAGTTTATAAATTCCGCAAGGATGTACTTAAAATATTTTTAAACGTAAATAAAGATTATACTTGGTATTAGAAATAAATTTAGTTCTAGATAGCATTTAAACACAAGTACTTCATTTTTATGTTAAGTGAACAATTATAATTTAGTGTAAGAAAGGTTATGTATTTATAATTAGTAAACCTATTCTCTTATTTCCCTTACTGTAGACAATTCCTATCCATTATTAACAAAGAAATCTTTTAAATATATATACTAGAATTTATAACTATTGCAATGGATACAAACAAAATAGACAGCAATAACTCTAACTATGTAATGATTGAATTCCCGAACAATTCATTTCTATCACATTTCATACCTTTTGGTCATCACTACATTTTCATTTCTTGTTAATACTCTGGACTCTTATATGGATAAAGCTCTTAGCTCGGTTAACGGACCTACATATATGGTTAGTTTTTTGACTCTGTTGTCCGGGACAACACTTCTGATGAGAACTTGGATCTGTTGTCTGGGGCAACACTTCTGCTTTGAACTTAGCACTGTTGTCCTGGACAACACTTCTGGTGTGAACTTGGATCCGTTGTCCGAGACAACACTTCTGGTGAATACTTTGATCTGTTGTCCGAGACAACACTTCTGGTTAGAACTTGGATCTGTTGTCCGGGACAACACTTCTGGTGAGTACTTGGACCTGTTGTCCGGGACAACACTTCTGGCGAATACTTTGATCTGTTGTCCGAAACAACACTTCTGGTGAGTACTTTGATCTGTTGTCCGAGACAACACTTCTGGTTTGAACTTGGACCTGTTGTCCGGGACAACACTTCTGGTGAGTACTTTGATCTGTTGCCAGAGACAACACTTCTAATTAGAGCCTTGATCTGTTGTCCGGGACAATACTTCTGGTGAGTACTTTGATCTGTTGTCCGAGACAACACTTCTGGTGAATACTTTGATCTGTTGTCCGAAACAACACTTCTGGTGAGTACTTTGATCTATTGTCCGACACCACTTCTGGTTTGAACTTGGACCTGTTGTCCGGGACAACAGGTCCAAGTTCAAACCAGAAGTGG
>JABSOI010000155.1 GCA_013216015.1 Alteromonadaceae bacterium
GTGGCTGTGACCAACCTTACCAGAGTGAGATTCACACTCACTAGAATTAACGACCTGGCTCGGCCGCACACCCCTTTCTCTTTTTTATGGCCTTGTAATGCAAAATTTTAAAATAGGAAACAGGACAGGTTCACTTAATGTCAACCTTGCATTCCTTTAATAATTCTTCAGCTTTTTCTTTGCCAAATTCATTTACCATCTCATCCCACATTGGCGAGTTTCTAATTTGATTTTGGTATTCTTTCGACATTTGATCAATTTCAGATGAAGTGGGTTTCACACCTTGGGAAATAATATGCATGCCTTCTTCATCGGCCCATGTAACTGGTAATTCTGAAGCGTTTTTTAGCATGCAGCATTTCTTGTACTTCTGACCGCTACCACACGGACATGAATTATTTCTTCCAATTTTATCATTCATAATAAACCTCCATTGTAACTGTAGAGTATTTTTGTATAACGCCCTGTTAAGGGGCTTTTTATTGTTGGCTATAATAACGAACGAAGTGAGGCAAGCCAACTGTAAAAAGTCCCACTTGAACAGCTTGTTATGTTCATTTTACCTTTAAATCTTTTCGAGCTATTTCCATCATATCTTTTAAACACGCATATGTGAAGTGGTCAAGTTTTTTTGGCCACAGTCTTGTATTCAATCCAGTATCTTCTTTCTGATTCATTCGGTGTTAATCCACAATTATAGGTATGGGGCCTCACTTTACTGTAATAACCCGTTATATAATCAATCAGGGCAAACGAGCCTTAATTAACCAATTGTCAACCCGACCATGAGTACCTTCATCATATAGTCATCGTCCCAACCCGATTTTAAACGTTTATTTTTGACACCTAAACGTATACTTTTTTCATTTTTTAATAAATTAAGAGCGACTTTATTCATTAATGCGAAGTTTTCAACTGCATGACCACTTCTCAGCCGATTGTAATCTTCGTTGAAGCTAACATCTAATTGCCAGTGAAGTTTATTCTCAACATGCCAATGACTTCTTATTGCATGGGCAATAAATTCCGCAGATTTATCGTGATGACTAGTGATGTAATAGCGGCGCTCATAACTTTCTTTTCCATTTATTTCCCTTGTAGATTCGATCATGGCTATTCCCCTTATACTTTTCCATCGTGGGTGAATATCTTTTAACCAATCGACGTCACACGTAAGCCAAACTTTACGTGTTTCTATTCTTCCGTGATCACCATTAACACTACTGAAAACATCATGCGGTATTTTTGAAAAGTTATTCTTAAGATTTGTATCTAAAAATAGTTTGATATCATCATGGAATTCACCTTGGTTTCCTTTAAGTGCTAGAACGTAATTTCCTTTTTGTTCAACAATTTGCTCACCAATTTTAAATTGAGCTCCCATTGCATCAGTCGTGATGGTGGCGCCTTCAATATCAAGAAGTTCTAGTAATTTTGGAATAGCAGTGATCTCATTTGATTTATCAGATACTTTTATTTGTCCAAAGCAAAGGTTATTTTTAACAGACCAAGCACTCACTAAATGAATGGCTTGCTGGAATGCCATTCCTATGTTGAGCCAGTGTTTGCTGATAGACCGCTCATTGATATTCGCCCCGAAGAAATCAATGCCTTCCATGCCTCCATTGAAAAGCCTTATTCTGCCAACCGATCCATTAAAATAATGAAAAAGCTCTACAGCGTTGCGCGTCGCTTTGAAAAATTTGAGGGTAATGAGCCTTTTATCGCCCTTGAACTGAACCCAGAGCGAAAACGCCGCCGACATTTAACAGGTGATGAACCTAAAAGACTCTACCAAGTACTAGAAAGCTATAAAGACAGAGGTGAAGAAGAGTTTAAAGCGCGGTGCTGTGTCCTGCTTTACTTGCTGACCTCTGCCAGAAAGAAAGAATGGCTTGATACACCGAAGGAATGGGTAGACCTTGAAACGGGTATTTTGTCGTTACCTGACACTAAAAATAATGAGCCCGATGAAAAAATATTGCCCGTTGCAGCCATTGATATTTTAATCGAATTATTTGAACGCCACCCTAACAGCCCTTGGGTATTCCCGTCCCCCAGAAAAATAGGCTTTCCACTCGAAAACATTAAACGTCATTGGAACATTATCCGTCAAGAAGCGGATATTAAAGATATCAGGCTTCACGATTTAAGAAGAACCTTTGCTTCAATCGCGCTTTCATCTGATATTAGCCTCGATCAAATTGGTGAAATACTAAATCATAAAAATGTAAACACCACAAAGGGTTACGCTTACCTTATTAACGATAAGAAACGTATCGCAACTGAACATGTTGCTGAAAATATCATAGCACTATTAACAGAGGAGTAGAAATTGCTGAATACAAATATTGCCTCTATTTATTGCACAACGAGTCTTTTAAAACTGATCAGCCTTAAGCATTTTGTCATGCAATACCCGAATAACTCGAATTTTTGTTGAGGATAGTCGATAAAAAATATGATGTTTTTCAATGGGCAATTGACGATACCCTGTTTTAATATCATCACGGGCAAAGCCAAGCTTAGGATTCTCTTTTAAGGAATTGATACCATCACTTAAATCATCCTAGTATTGCTCGGCTCGATCTAATCCCCATTGCTCAATTGAACGCTTAAGAATATTTTTCAAATCTGCTAGCGCTTTTACTTGTAGATGAATTTCCAGCATTTATTGATGCAATCCCATTTCCTTTAAGGCTTCACGTTTAATCTCTTGAGCATCAAATACACCAGCATCGCCGCTTTCTTCACCTTCTAAAAGCGCCGCGCGTAATATTTCCAGTTTTGAATCTGCTTTTTTCTCTTCCATTAACCTCAGTGCATCTCGAACCACTTCACTTGCTGAGGCATAACGACCATCTTCAACTTGAGCGGCAATAAAGCCGTTCCAGCGCTCTCCAAGGCTTAATGTTTGTGTCTTTGCTTGTGCCATAATGTTTCGCTCCAATCTATAAGATATATTCTTATTATATACTATTTTAGAATACTACAAGTAAAGGTTCTTTTAAGAACTGTACAAATTTTTCATCCAAGACAAGTCTTGGTCGTTGCCCACTGGCGAAAAAGTGGAAGCTCAAGCGTGGTTAAGCGGCGCTACGCTTAATAAAATACCACCATGCATAAAATAGCAGTATCAATAAGGCTTAATCTACGAATTACAACAGCCCCTTCTCAGCCATCGAGGTAACTTTTGCGCCAATTACAAAATGGTCAAGGGTATTAATTTCAAATAATTTAAGGGCTTCTTTTAACCGTTTGGTGATTTCAATATCTGCCCTTGATAGCTCTTGTGTTCCGCTTGGATGGTTATGAGCAAAAATGACAGCGGCGGCATTAACAGCTAGCCCCTCTTTGACCACTTCACGAGGGTAAACACTAGCGGCATTAATTGTGCCTCTAAATAGCTCTTGAGCTTTTAAAACCTTATGTTGAGAATTGAGCCATATCGCATAGAAAACTTCATGCTCATAATCGCCTAGCAATACTTGCAAATAGTTAGCGGTTTTTATTGAACTGGTAAGAGCTTCCCCCTGTATAAATTTATCAGTAATGCTGTTTTGCGCGACTTTGATAAGCTCAGCACGTTCAACCGCGTGATAGATGCCGGATACATCGGCAATATGAACGATGTTATTTGAGACTTTAGGAAATACTTTGACGTTATGCATGACAGCCCCCTAAAACCAATGTTTGTTTTTGAGTGGGTCGGCTGCTGCCGTATGTGTCGCGTATATCATCCATTGAATAAGCGCCTCGGCTTTTGCTTTGCCAATCATCGGGGCGAAAATACCAGTGTTTTTTCTTGCTGGCATATTTAAACCCCGTCTCTTTTAAAATCGCCTTATGTTTAAACGTATCACCTGACACCCAAACCCAAGCGCCACACACTTCGATATTTAATCCCTCAAGGGCAGTTCAAGGCAATGTTCACTTCATGGCTGTAATCTTGCTCATCATCACCGATAGATAATTCACCCTCAAAATCCTTTAACACATCAAAGGCGGCATTAATGAGCTTCATCATTTCCGCCCCTGCTGGGTTTTTATCGGGGTGATATTGTAAAGCCGCTTTGCGGTAGGCTTGCTTAATATCTTTGATTGCTACTGTTCCACTAATTGATAATATTTTTGCTGCGTCTTGTTGGTTCATAGTCTTTACCCTTTTTTAATTCGGTGCTGGTGTTTGAAAAACGCTTTTCGCGTTTCTCATAACTCCTGCCGACTAGGGCGACTAAGGCGTTGGTGAACAAATCCAGAAAAATTGCGGAGGGTCTACGAAGTGGAAACCGTCATTATTCTTGATTTTGAGCGGGCAAGAGCGCTCCTTCTCTTGAACTGATAAAAGCAGAGGCGTTGCGGATACTTCCGCTTTAAGGGGTAGTGAAAAACTCAGCTTGCCTGAGGTTGGATCGAGGGGGATTCCCCTAACAAAATATTCAATAGCTCATTACTAAACCATTCATTTCAACACATTAAAAATACTGAAAGCCCAAAACATCCACGTTTGGATGCCTTACCTCCTGTCTAAATCAATTTAATTTTCGCGTCTTTTAACCACCAACACCTGCCCCCTTTCCGTCTGTCGGGGCAAAGAAAGGCTCTGGTTGTTGGAGCTTAAAAGACACGGAGAAATACCATGAATTTGATCACACAGTTTGAATTAGCCTCAAAATCACAAACTCAATTACGAGGGCTATATAAGGAAGTATTCAATGAATTAGCAAAGTCAGACAGAAACAGCCCTGAGCGCAGAAATGCACTGGCGAGCTTAGAAAACATCATCACCGCATTGTCCATGCGGTAACTAAAACTATAAATGAGCGCTATTTTCAGTGCTCATTTATTAACAAAATCTAATAAGTGTTAATAATTTCTTAATCCGTAACCCTGTATAATCATTCGCAGGTAGAGGGATACACTAAAAATGGATAACGACTTTCAGGAAATAGAGGCGAATGAAAAACAAGGGGGTCATTTAAAGTATTGGCCTAAATAAAAAACAGGGAGCAAGTCGCTGACCGCAAGGTTGTCGATATTATTCAAAATATCTTTAAAAATGCGACTTGACCCCTTACTCACTACTGACGTTTGATTTAAGAGGAATTAAATGTTAGTTTAAAGCCTTTATTTTAGAGTAAGTTTAGGTTTATTGATGAAAAAACTGACACTGTACGGATACCCAACAAGCCCATACGTTATTAAAGTAGGAAGCTTTCTAAAATATAAAAATATTCCGTTTGAGTTTATACCCGTTAATCCCGTTTCGCCGATACAAATCAAGTTTACGGGTCAAAGACAAGTGCCTGTATTAAAAATTGATCAAGAATGGCGAAAAGATTCTACTCAATTGGGTATATGGCTTGACGAACTCTTCCCTGATAAACCACTGTTAGGTAATAACGAAAGTGACACGAAGGCCATTTTGTTAATTGATAAATGGGTTAGTGACAACCTGATAGTTGGAAAATTTCGAGCTGCTGTAGAATGGGAGAAAACTTGGGATGCACTGAGGAATGGTTGGTTGTTATCCCGCGCCGTCAATCACGGTACCAAAATACCGTTCTTTGTTCGCATACTGTGGCCATTTTTTGTTAAAAAAGCCAAATTTATCGTCGACATGGTTTCACATCTAGATAAGAAAGAATCTATTGCTGCAATGCGTTTTAGACTGTGTGATGAATTTATTCAGCATCTGCAATCAGGACCTTTTTTAGGCGGTCGACAACAGATATCGCTTGCGGATTTATCTGCATACATGACTATTATTTCAAGTCACTTAATGGGGATGCATGCAGAATCACCATTTTTAAACAATGAACAAGTCGTAGATTGGTGCCGACGGGTTCAGGCTGAGCTACCAAACAATCCATTACTCATACCGGATATCCTTATAGAAAGAGAGCATATTTAGCCTGTTAACAACTCAGGTTAAGGTAGCAATTGGCGGCCGTAATTGGCTAGACAAAATCAACAAACCAAGCGCTCACTTTGTGGCAAAAGTTAGCCTTTGTATCACAAAAATAAGGGGTCAATTCGCATTTTTAAAGTATTGGCCTAAATAAAAAACAGGGAGCAAGTCGCTGACCGCAAGATTGTCGATATTATTCAAAATATCTTTAAAAATGCGACTTGACCCCTTTCTTTTTAGTGACCAACCTTACCAGAGTGAGATTCACACTCACTAGAATTAACGACCTGGCTCGGCCGCACACCCCTTTATTTTTATACCTGTAACAGAAGTTTACGACTGGGCTATGTTGCTTGCGTTTTGAGTTCCGACTTGGCTTTCAAAAATGAGAGCGCACCCCTTTAGGCTACTTTTTTGTGGTAATAATTCATAACACCTCAAAATGATATCGTAAAAAGCGTCAATGTCTTTTATGGGGACAAATAGGGGACAAAAAATCTATTGTTTTAAGTATGAATAAACGTGTTGAACATCAATATTAGGAAGCTCAATAATTTTTTGAGCTTCCTTTAATTTCTGCTAGTTGACCATACCCACAGGGTGGTTAAATGTAACCGTATCCCATACTTTGCCATTAGCCGCTTGAATCATTTTTATAGTGATGGATTCGCCGTTGATATCAACTGATGAAACAAAATACATTGGTTCGTTGAAGGTAATATCTTTGCCTTGCTCATCATGGAAAAGGTATTGTTCCCCTTTTTGCTTAGAGCCTTCGGTGTTATAACCATAATAGACATCCCCTTCAATAGCTTCGGCGATACGCTTTAACTTGTAGATGCTTGCGCCTGCACCCGCTGAAACAATATAATAAACCCCATCACGTTTAGTGCGATAGTAGGTGTGATCATGTCCAGAGAATACTGCGGCAACATTATATTTAGAAAACAGTTTGGTCACAGCCGTGCTTTTGCCTTCGACATCGCCTTGCTTTTTAGAACCGACGGTGTAATAGGGACGATGTTTGTAAATGAAAATGTGGCTTCCTTGGGCTGCCTTTAAGGTATTTTCCAGCCATTGATAATCAGGGGAATCCTTTTCTATTTTAGGCCAATCTAAGGCAATGAATGTGGCGTTACCGTAGACAAAACTATATTTAAATTCATCAATACCAAAGAAGCTAGCAAATTGGTCGTAACCATCTATCTCGTGTTCTGGCTGTGACTTATCGTTATTTTTTTTAGAGAGTTCGTGATTACCGACACTTGGCCAAGTTGGATATTTATTGAAAAACCAGCCTGCTTCCTTCTCTAATTTTTTATAATCTAAAATACCTTGAGTACCACCACCTGATTTGACAAGGTCTGCAGTGGTAATAGCAAATTCTGGAGTTAAAGCGTCTGCTCTTTTAAGCACGGTTTGTAATTTCGGGCTATGTTTAGAATCGCCAAAGACCAAAAAGTGCATCTTGTTGTTGTTTTTATGTTTTGCGGTGAGCTTTGCCATTTGAGGTCTGGGGTCAAAAGGTCCTTTGGCTTCGGGGATGACTACTGTTTGTGCACAGCCGGAAACTATGATTATTAAACTTAATAGGGGAACGATTAATTTATTCATGTTATTTTTCTTTTTTAATTATTGGGAACACCTATTTGGTGTTGCTTGGGGATAGCCGAGTATACAATATTGATAAGATAACAGAAAACCAAAGACAAGTTCTTGGCTTTCTATCATCGAAGTTAAAGATCTAACTTTGTTTAGAGTGCTCTGTTGACGCGTTTTTAACCGCTACAGTGTAAAAACACTATTTATCTAGTCCACCCATACTGTTGTAGCTCAGTAATTCTGGCCACTAATTTATAGCTTCTAACTCGTAGTGGGGGCGTTAGCGCCATAGCTAATTTATGTAGATGTCAGCTATATCTGAAAATAGGGAGCACAATTCTAGCTTTTTTTAATCAGAATTTTTAGTCAGAAATGTGGTAACCACTGTCCTTCAGCTATGAATTTATCAAATTAGGAAAAAACAAGGGTCACCTATTAATCAGCTTTGTCAAGTAGGCAATAAAAAATTATCACCTGTGATTTTACAAATGTTGGCTAACTA
>JABSOI010000156.1 GCA_013216015.1 Alteromonadaceae bacterium
GAAGTCCTTTGGATAAGATCACATAATTTCAAAGCATTAGTAATCATAAATATGAAAACTACTTTATATAGTTATAAATAGTCCCTCTTAGAGTCGATGAAAAAAAGCTTCATTTTTATGCGTTAGAGTGTAACGGATTGCTTGCTCCATCATAGAAAATAAAAAGATTGTTTAGCAGGTGAGAAAAAATCTCTGTAACGTTCTGTAAGGGGTTTTGATGCGATTTTGATACATTGGGATTAATTAACTAACGCCCCGATCTGTCACTAACCTACCTCGCAGCGCTTGGTATCACTAGCTTACAGCCTAAATATCGATTTTCAAATCAGTGAGTAATAATTCAGTAAGTCTTTGAATATCAATTAGATTTTCTCTATTGCAAAATTCATACTTGCCAATAAAGCTAAGGTGTTGCCATGCTACAGGGGATAATCGACTGATATTCTTTACTTTTTCTGGTTCTGTATTTCGATAGTACTCATAAATTTTGGATAGTAAGCTCGTATTATAAAAAATAACGGTATTTGCGATTAACCTGATAGATTCGGCATTAATGTCTAATTCAATTTCAGTTTCAGTTTCAGTTTCAGTTTTTCCGTTAAGCATAAGGAACAGAACAGAGATGTGATAACAAATTACACGTATTACGTACAGACCCGTTATAGAGTTCAATTTTAGTTGTACGTATAAAAAAATTAGAGGGTAACAGTTGTCCCATTCATCCATTCCCTCCAAACTTTAAACATAAGTACACAACTCAATGTCAAAAGTACAGTTGTATAACTCCAACCTTCATAATGACGGTTTAAGGATAATAATTTTGCCAAAAGTTGTCTATTGAAATGTTGGTTGTTTTTTAAACTCTTTTCGTATGGCTTATAATTTTTTTGTGGAAATAGAACCGCTTATTTAGAGAACAAAAACCCCATCATCTAACCTGGTGCAAATATGTCATAGAAGAACCTCTTATTTACAAAGGGCTCCAGGAGGGATTTCCTAGGTATAAAAATAATGGAATATTTTTATGCGATATTGAAGAATGTCAAAATAGAAAAATTCAAACAGAAATCTCTCTAACCTAGATGTAACAGGCTATTCAGCCATTTCATCAGGGGTGAAAGTCCTATTATTACACGTATTCCGACTTACCCCGTACTACAATCAGAATTAAACACATAAGGTCAGTGCTGTATTAATTTAATCTGTCTAAGTAATCTTGAGGCACTAACGCATTTCCATGTCTAAATTCTTCAACTATATGAATATTATCAAAACCATCGAAGTATTCAGTGGGCACATGTTCAAAGACAATTATTTGAAAAGGTACTTTCTGTTCTTTTAACACATAACCTAAAAACGTATCTAATAATTTAAAGGCATCTATTACCTTTGCTTTATCTGAATGTTGCAATCTATCAACGGTATGTTTTTCTTCACCATAATAAGGTCTACTTAGCTGATCAATTATTAAAAATGAAGGTACATGTTTGCTGTTTTTGCTAAGCATTAACTCATGGAGACCTAAAAACATAAATAAGTGTTTAAACATATCATTTGAACTGCTGCCAGCCGCTTCAATATGGGTTGTTTTTGGCTTCCTGAAATCAATTTTTTTGTCCTTGTAGTTAAAAACGGCTTGGTAGTCACCGTAGTTTTCCAATGAAGGTTTCACTATCGCCATGTAACTCTGAATGATCTCTTCCAAAACTTTAATGCACAAATCCCTGTTTTCTGTTGTATCAACTACTTGAATAGCTTCTATTTGCTCTTCAATTTCTATTGTAGACTCTATTTCTCTGCGCTCTACAAGGGGTTGATAAAGATCTAGTTTTGTTTTTGTTTCACCTAAGAAAATATACTTTTCTCTATCATCTTTAAAGCTCTTTATACTTTTTGGAAGGCTTTTTTCTTCTTTCTCTAGTCCATCTATTTGCAGTCTACATGCAGCTATTTCATCTGATGTTTTTCCATCAATAGGTGTTTTTTTACTATTTAATTCTCTAACTCTCTGTAAATCTTCTTCTAAAGAAGATACTAGTTTTTCAAAGATTGAAGTTTTAACTATTTCGTCATTACCTACCCAGTATTCTACTGGTTTTAAACTATCTTCGATGACGTTTAAACTGGATTTATATTTACTGTATGCCGACTGAAACCTTGTTAAGTTTTTTATTCTCCGTTCTAAGAAGCTTTTTTCTGATGTTATCTCGTCCAGTCTACTTTTTTGAACCTCAAAGGAGTTACCAATTCCGCTTTCTATGGCTGACTTAAGAGATTCTATACTGGCTACAATTTCTTCGTTCTCCTTAATTAAGCCATACTCTTTAGCTTCACTGCAAATTATTTCTAGTTCGTCTTGAAATTCAGATTTCTTTTCAGAGGCCAGCGCGTTCTTTTTGCCAATTCTGTCCAATTTTGCTTGGAGTGATAATTTCTTTTCACGCTTGATAATATTTTCAATGGTCTCGATACCTACAGCCAGGTCAAAAACCCTAGGAAGAGCTTCTCGGTATCTATTTTCATTCTGTTTATCAAAAAAAACTTCGCTATGCTGAATAATATCTCCTGATATGGTGGTAAATAGCAGGAAGTACCTTAAAGATATTTTACTATTTGCTTTTAAAGATTTTCCACCGAAAGGGATAATTGCATCCTTGCTTATATTAAATTCAGTTTCCAGTATTTCTTTTAAGCTGCTTTCAGTCATATTATCTGATGGGCTTTCGGGAATAACACCTGTAGAAGAAAAATAATATTGACTTGATACGCTATTTTTATCAGGGGCTTTTCTGGCTATTGTGAAACACTTGTCGTTAATTTTAAGGTTAATGCCATACCAACTAACATTCTCATTAATTTTACTTTCCGCTATTTTATGTCTAGATGCAAAGTAGCAATAGTCAATTATGTGCAGTATTGCTGTTTTGCCAGTATTTGACTCTCCAGTAATTACATTAACTTTATTTTCTTCAAATTTAAGTTCTCTTCTATATTTATCTTCATCATCCATCCATAAAATGATCTTGTTAATGCAGTACTTCATAGCTCAATCCTTAGGTTTAAATATAAAGAGGCTGTATCTTCGCTCAGAATTTTTGTTAGGTTACTGGATGCCTTTGAGGCCTTCCTAAGCCTTGAACCCATTGAGCTCTCGTATTCAATATTTTTCATTGAAGTGATTAGGCCACTTTCTATTGAGATAGTATCAACTTCGCAAAGAAACTGTATTGCGTTTAAAGAAGTGGTTATGTTGTCGTAATAGCGATTATTAAAGTTAGCAAAGCAATGAAGTCTATCTACAATCAACTTATCGATACCTTTTATTTTTGTGTTCCCATTAGCCAAATGTGAGAGTAATTCGCTATGAGCTAAAAATGGCATGATCAACAACGCTTTTGACAATTCCAGTGTTACTGATTTTTCAATCGTCATTGCCATGGCTATAGAAGTAAAAGCCAAGTTATTAAAAGACTCAGTCCTCATTTGTACTTTTTCTCCCAATCTTTAATCCAACCAATAATTGGCTTGTTTGAAAGGCTGTACACCCCTCCGAGACTCATGTCAGAAAGTAATGTCTGTCCAGATATTGATAACTCTTTGTTCCTCAATGCTTTCAGAATGGTATGAGCTATTTCAATATATTCATCAGGATTGTTTTTTCCTCTGTATGACGCTCTATACTCTGTTTCCCATCGACGGTAAATATCTTCTTCAAAGGCTATTACTTCTTCACATGTCAATTCACCTTCAGTAACCCATGTTGATAAATTGCTCTCTAACATCAGTCTATAACGGCTATAATTCTCAATGATCTCTTTTTCATCTAGGCTTATATCTTCAATATCCAGAAGTTGCTTAATAAAAACCTGTTCCTCTAAGCTATCAGATAAGCTGCCCTCAAATTTTGTAATTTTAAGGTTTGGATTATTTGCTATATCGAAGTACCTGCGAAACTTTCGTCTTCTTTGTTCAAAAGAGTAAATGATCTTTTTACTACTTGAGAAGTTTTTAAATATATCCTGTCTGACAACTGAATCTAGTTGATTAAAAAGGCCATCAATCTCTTTAGGGTTAACATCTTTCTCCTCAAGAACTGTTTTACATTGCTGAATAATATTTTCAACTTCTAGCTCGGCTTTTATATGTCTCAAGAAGCTTTCTAAGAGTATGTTATCCAAACAATTAACTGAATTGATATATCCCTTAATTTGCTCTGAACTTGAAGAATTGGACAGAATATCAAGACATTCTTTCATATCTTGAAAGTTAATCTCTCCATTTTGAAAATCATTCAGTTTAGATAAGAATGTATTAAGAGAATTAAACGATTTATTACTCACTAGTAGAAAGGTTGTTTTCGATACAAAATTTCTTTGAGAAGCTAGGTTTATTCGCCCATCATTTTTATCTGTTATAACTGCAACCCAATTATTTATTGTCTTCCATAGGTCGGAGTCTAGTTCAGTTAAATTAGTTGAAGTCCCATCAGCTTTTGTCTGGACTGTGTGTTTCACTTGAATAAGTATCTGATGGTCATTGTCCAGTTGAGTGTGCACATCATCTAAGACCTCAAACCCAATAGTTTCACTTTTCTTTAATATCAGTAATTTATACAGGAAGTAGTAATACTGGAAATCAAAGCCAGCAATTGTTCCTGAGGCAGATGTTTTTTCTGTATGAGGTTTGCTCGACAAACTGAACTCCTTCTACTTATTAACCGTCCTTTGAATAAGAAGACATTAAACTTTTTAGGTACGGGGGTCGAGCACCAACAGTACGGGATCGTACGCTAAGAAAAATAGTCCCCTAATTCAATACATTGTAGACAGCTATAAACGGCTAAATATTATGTCTAATTAATCGAAAAGGACCATTTACTAGACATTGTTGTCTCTAAATCGATTTAGGATACACTAAAAAAACCTTAGCGTACGTTTCCGGTCGAGTGGACCTCAAACCCCACTATCGAACGAACACTGTTCGTTCTACGTTTGTGTTCGTCTATATTTTAGTGTAAATTGCAGAAAAACTGAACTTGCAAATATATATAAAACACTTATATATCAGTTAACTACAAAAATAATTTTTATCAAAATGTTTTTTACTAACTACCTCTACCCCTTTATTGTAAAGGCTTGTAGAGCATCATGAATACAAACCAGTGCTATGTGGAACTAACCCCATAAAGGGGGAATGTCCTCCAATATTTCAGTGATGTATTTTGAATTAGTGGTTGAATAATGGAACGGTTGAAAGTTGCACTAATCACACTAACTTTAAATATTGTTTTCTCATTGATAACGACGAATTTCTTTATCTTTTTTATATTATGGTGAGTTTTTAACAGGGCTATTTTTAGCTTTAATTGTTTTCAGCTCTCTTATTTTTTGGAAATATAAAAACATTAAATCACTTAAGAGAGAGGAACTAAAAAAACAAGTAGACGAAGAGTGTCGAAGAGAGCGAAAAAAAGACGAGTATTTATATAAAATCGTAAATTCTATTGATGATTTATAATTTAGTTACCCCCTAACAAATACGACTTGTATTTTATTGCTCTGATTCATCAAGTTTATCATTTCATTGTTCTAAGCTAATACTAAATTCGTCTTTTATCTTTTTGATAAGTGCAAGAGATTCACCTTGTGTCTGTTCAATATTATTCTCTCAATTTGAATTTTGACTGTCTAATGTATTAATATTTTCCATATAAAAATCAATTAAGTATATAAGTATAATAAACATATCATATTTATTGCTCTACTCAAAAAAATGAGCTATTTTAAAGTTACCCTCTCATTGATTGGTGTTTTAATTCATATTTTTATTAAGCATATTGATTTTTATCTAATAATATCCCGACAAAATACGTATGTTGCTATATTAAGGAATGTCATGCACTGGAATCCAATATCAGATCCACCAAAAACCTATTCTCTAGATCATATTAATCCTTTTACATTTGCTTATCAGCATAAAGGAAATACGATTAACATTGATGTGAAATTTGGGTTTCATACATTTACAGATAAAAAAGAGAATGGTATTTCTATTAAGTATAGGAAAGAAGAGCGATACTTCTCCCCAGACCGTTATAGTTTGAGTTTTTATTTAAAAAATATCATTCAAAAAGAATTGGTTATCAGCTATATTTTTCCATTTAGAAGTAATAAAGGTGGTGAGCAATTCTACAATATTACCATATCTGATGTTGCTATTTTCTTTACATTACGTAAAAAGGAACATACACAAAATACATTAAACCTAATGATAGTATCCGCATATGAAGTGGATGAATGGGGTAAAGGGTCATTTCCTAAAGGTAAAGCCCTTAAATGGGATTATCTAGTCTTTAAGCGATTAAATGGTCAGAGAATTCTTTAAATTATAGACGAAAAAAAAACGCTTTATTGCGCTTTTTTTATCATACTTAAATTTTATCGGTCTAGTCTTTGGTTATTCTGCACTCAGGCTAGAGGATAGTTACCTATCCGACATTGATACCCCATAAAAATGGTTCCGGTCTGCACCAACAAATAGAGTATAGTACTTTTTTAGTGCTGTAGTGGTCTGACCAGTGGTTTTTTGTTCCACACAGTCGTTATTTGTAATAATAACCGTGTTTTTTATACTGAAAATATAATAACTTAAATGACAGAAGCAGAAATGATTAAAGAGCTAGAATTATGGATAGAACAGTTTTCTAATGTTATAGATTTGCTTGATAAATGTTCAGAAAAGAAAGTACTTAAAATAAAGGTAAGCTAATTATTGACTTTAATTGTTTTAAATGCTACCCTGTCAACCATTCAAAAAGACCCACCTTTGAATGGTTGACACCCTTAAAAATCGTACTTTCCCCCTTCTTTGTTAATAGATTTTTTGAACATTTATGTATTAAATTATTAGAATTAATACCTCTTTTTAGAACACTTTACAAGCCGTTTTAACGCTAAAGCTCTCTTGCAGTTTTTGAACTACTTCAAATAATCGAGGGAGTCCGACATTAAGAGAGCTGTAGCCTTTTTTAAGATATCTTTCTCCAACTCAATACGCCTAATTCGTTTCTCTAACTCTTTGATTTTAATCTTGTCTGGTGATAGCGCACTGGCAGCGCAAAGTGTTTGCCTACGAATAAAATTTTTGTTGACGTTATCCATGTCTTGGCCATTAACATCACAAATGGCTTTCATTTTTTTTATTTCCGTACCCGTAGCATTAGCGACAATGCATGCATTGGTTACTTCGGGATCAGGCGTTGTTTTAGCATATATCGGTTGCAGATGAGTAAATGATTTCATAAAATCTGTGGTGTCAGCAGTAAATTGAAGGACATCACCAATGCTCGTTATCGGCAGTTGTTCATAAAATGGATTATTTATATCATCATTGACTTTGGTATAAGGCAATGTCCACTTAATTATTTCACCTTTTTTATTGTATTTTATTTTTATATCGGAATTTTTGCCCTGTTTAATATTTTCATTAACTCGACGATATTTTTCTTCAAGACTCGATTCTAGTTGGCTGAGTAAGTCAGTGACCTTCATTGATAATAACGGCATATTTAATTGGGATAGGATTTCATCTTTATGTTTTGTCCAGTATTCAATTTCAATTAATTCATCTTCGAGTGCTCGATAATTATTACTATCCTTAACGGAAATTGTGCCATCAGCTAAGCCTTTGCTGATTTGTAGATAAACCATAAATTCATAACGATTTCCGTCAATCTTTTTTGTGAGCCGGTTTTCATTATTTCGTGTTTTGTACGTCAGGTATCTGCTCATTGATTTTGGGAAAAATCCCAAGGGTACATCTTTATATCGGTATTTTTTGAATGAACTATTTTTAGTTATATACCCACGCTACTTCATTTTGCAAAACTGAACGTTTGAAAGTTGTCATTAATCCTGCTGTTTAAAGCATCGGCTA
>JABSOI010000157.1 GCA_013216015.1 Alteromonadaceae bacterium
CATTGCCACGGCGAGTCGCCAGAATGCCTTTATCGAAATTGCGCCAGAACAAAACATCATGAGGCTGTTCTTTATTTTTCCCTGTAATGTAC
This sequence comes from Alteromonadaceae bacterium, assembly GCA_013216015.1. Classification (GTDB taxonomy): domain Bacteria; phylum Pseudomonadota; class Gammaproteobacteria; order Enterobacterales; family Alteromonadaceae; genus JABSOI01. The sequence continues at coordinate 93 of JABSOI010000157.1, forward strand.
GGTATTAGATTAACGCCATCTAACGGACGTTCTTTTGCTATAGGGGCATCAGTTAATCCGGCAAATGTGGCAAGAATATCTAACGAGCTGATCGGCTTGGTATATTCTAAGCCAGCAGGTACTTTACCTGGCCAGCGCATTGCAAATGGCACATGAATACCACCTTCAAAGTATTCGCCTTTGCCGCCTCTTAGCACGCCGTTATCAGAGGCATTTTTCTTCTCAGGGCCTCCGTTATCCGATAAGAAGAAAACTAAGGTATTATCATCAATTCCTAAGTCTTTTAAAGTATCGAGAACGCGACCAACACCATCGTCTACCGCAGTGATCATTGCCGCATAGGTACGACGTTTTTTATTTTTGATATGCTTGTTGCGATCTAAATATTCCTGACTGGCCTGTAGCGGTGTATGCGGGGCATTGTAGGCAAGATATAGGAAAAATGGATTGTCCTTTTCTCGCTTAATAAATTTTACTGCTGCGTTAGATAGCTCATCGGTCAGATATTCATCGGTTTCAACACGTTTGTCATTTTCCAATAATTTAGTGTAGTACCATGAGGTCCACGCCTTTTTGGGATTTTTCTGTTTCAATCCCTCTTCAATATTTTTATAGATTAAGTCTTCAGGGAAGTATCTGTGGCCACCCGCTAGAAAACCGTAAAAGTGATCAAAACTACGATTATTAGGATGCAGTTTCGGGTGTGCTCCCATGTGCCATTTACCGATAATACTCGAGGTATAACCAACCGGATGCAAAACCTCCGAAATCATTTTTTCTGATAAAGGCAAGCCAGATTTTAAATCAGTCGGGTCTATATGCGGGTTACGGCCAAAACCAAAACGACCTTGGTAACGACCTGTTAATAAACCGGCTCTACTAGGGCCACAAACAGCATAGGTAACGTAGCCATTGGTAAACTTGGTGCCTTCGTGGGCTATACGGTCAATGTTTGGGGTTTTAATATCTTTACTGCCATTAAAACCGACATCGGCATAGCCTTGGTCATCGGTTAAAATAATGATGAAATTAGGCTTTTCATTAGCGAAGAGTTGTCCGTTAACCAGTAATAAACTCGTTATCAGGAAGTGCTTAAGGGTTTTCATTGTTTCTCTAACAGGTTATTTGCGATTCAAAGTTATTATAGTTATTTACAGAGAAAAATGAAAACGTTTTCCTCTTGATGTTGTGGTTGGGTGTGTTTTTGTTTATTTTGAGTAGGTACCATTGTTAATAACATATTCAGCGTATTTGTTGTTCGTTTTCTACCCAGGATTTATAGTGAGAGTGAAATGAGAAATGGTATTAATAATAGAACGGTTTCATTGCTATTTGCCAGAAAGCCTTAATAGAGCCATAAAAAATCAAAGCACAGTAAAGTAAAGCGCAGCAAAGTAAACAAAACTCAAATATAGGATAAATATAGATGAAAAAATTCAAAGTTTGGCAATTTATTACTGCTTTGTTGATGTTTAACGCATTCAACCTCTGCTGGGCTGATGGAAAGAGTTTGGCTGATGGAAAAAATTGGGCAGCTGAAAAAACGTCAAAAGTGCCTGATTGGGAAAATCCTCAGATCATTAGTCGAAATAACAACCGGGACACGCATTTATGCGTCCTTTTGCGGATGAAAACCGAGCGTTAAATATAAATGCATTAAATAAACAGGCATTAAATAAACAGGGATTAAATAAAAATGCTTTAAATAAAAAGGCATTAAATAAAAACAGATTAAACAAAAATTCATCCAGCCGAATTCAATCGCTTAATGGCAAATGGCAAATGGCAAATGGCAAATGGCAAATGGCAAATGGCAAATGGCAGTTTAATTGGGTAGGGCACCCGGATTCACGTCCGACAGAGTTTTATCAATCCGATTATGATGTTAGCCAGTGGCAAAGCATTGATGTACCCGGCAACTGGCAAACACAAGGATATGGTCGTCCTATTTACACCAATCATCCTTATCCATTTGCTAAAGATCAGCCAAGAGTGATGACTGAACCACCAGCAGATTATACTAATTTCTTTGATCGTAACCCGGTGGGAAGTTACAAACATAAGTTTTTTGTTGAAGATGAACTAAAAGCCAAGCAAGTAATTATTGAGTTTCAAGGGGTAAAATCAGCATTTTACCTTTGGCTGAACGGTAAAAAAGTGGGTTATAGTCAGGGCAGTATGACCCCTGCTGAATTTGATATTACCGATTATCTGGTTGATGGTGAAAATGATCTGGCGGTGGAAGTATATCGTTGGTCTGACGGGAGTTACCTTGAAGGTCAGGACATGTGGCGTTTTAGCGGTATTTTCAGAGACGTTAACTTAATTGCCCGTCCACAAGTGTATTTACAAGATTTTCTGATCACCACGACATTAAAAAACAACTACCAAGACGCTGAGCTGAAGCTTGATTTTGAGCTTGATAGTCGCTTTGCTGATAAAAATTTGCAGGACTATCAACTGCAAATGACGTTATATAATCCTGAAGGTAATTTGATCACAAAGAAAAGTGCCACAGTAAAACATCTGCAAAACAAGCAGGTAGGTAAATTATCTTTAGAACTTGAAGATGCCAGTCTTTGGAGTGCTGAATCACCAACTCTTTATTTCATGATGTTAACGGTTTTGGATAATGAAGGTAAGGAGCTTGAATACATTCCCTGGTCCTTTGGTTTTAGAGAAACAAAAGTAGAAGATAATCAATTTTGGGTCAATGGTCGTTCGATTAAAATTAAAGGGGTTAACCGCCATGAACATCATCCTAGAATGGGGCGGCATGTCGATTTAAAAACCATGGAGCTGGATATAAAATTGATGAAGCAAGGCAATTTTAATTTAGTTCGAACCAGTCATTATCCAAATGATCACCTGTGGTATCAATTAGCGGATCAGTACGGCATTTATGTACTTGATGATGCCAATCAGGAAAGTCATGGTTATAAGACAAAAAACAAGATATTGGGAGACAATCCTGACTGGACCAAAGCTCACGTTGATCGCGTAGTTTCTATGGTGCACACCAATAAAAATTATTCATCGATAGTGATTTGGTCTTTAGGTAATGAAGGCGGCGCAGGCCAAAATTTTACAGCGATGCACGAAGGGCTGGTTAAGCTTGACACCTCCCGTCCTATTCTTTCAGATACTGATTTGTCGGTCTCTGATTTTCTTGAAAGAAGCTATCGCACTACCACTGATGTTTACGCACAATTAAACAAAGCAAAAAAAATAAACAAACCTTTCATACAACGTGAATTTGCCCATGCTATGGGAAATTCGTTGGGTAATTATCAGGAGCATTCGGATACCATTTACGCCAATAAAAATTACGTTGGTGGTGCCATTTGGGATTGGGTCGATCAAGGACTGGCCCGAGTTAAAAATACCGCTATGGTCAGTTATGGTAGTCAGCCAGACAAATTAACCCTTAATCAAAAGCGAGAAGTTTGGGCCTACGGTGGTGATTTCGGCGATAGCCCGACCGATGCCGAATTCTTACTGAATGGCATTATTTCACCCGATAGAAAACCTTATCCAAGTTATTATGAAGCTAAGAAAGTTCAGCAAAATGTTTGGTTTGAGCAAACAGACGATCCTATGGTGATTAAAATCACCAACCGTTATGATTTCACCAATCTTTCTGCATACGAATTAGTCTGGCAAGTCAAAGATCAGGATAACCTACTGGCAAAGGGGAAATTGGAGGTTAACCTACAGCCCGGTGAATCTACCTTAGTTCAAGTTCCTTTTTCAGTTAAAGAGGCAATGGATGTAACTGAATTGCTGTTAGAATTGTCTGCGCATACAAAACAAGACGCCGTATGGTCAGATAAAGGATTTGAAGTTGCTTTTGAACAATTTGTTATTGCTCCTTATCAGTATTTAACTTCTGTAGCTGCAACAGGTAAAGCAGTAAAAGTTAGTCAGTTAAACGACAATATTACTATTGCTGTAAACGATATGAATTTAGTAATAGATAGTATCTCGGGTGAACTGACAAGCTATAAAATTGCCGGGCAAGAACTATTAGTTGAGCCGCTTGCCCCGTATTTTTGGAAGCCGGTGAATAACAATCAGGCGCGTAATAAATTTGTTGAAAGAATGGGGCCCTGGCTTCATGCTGCCGCCTTTCGCCAAGTTAGTTCAGTAAAGGTTAACAAAGTTAGCAAAAATTTGGTTGAAGTGAAGGTAGTGGCTCGTTTGGTTGCCAACCACGCGGTTTATAATCTTACGTACCGTATTAATGGAGAGGGCGAGGTGCAGGTCAGCGGTGATTACACCCCAGATCCCGAGCGTATTCAACATAAGTTTATGCCGAAATTCGGCATGAAGTTAGCGCTTGATTCATCGTTATCGAAAATTAACTGGTATGGCAGGGGACCATTCGAAAATTACCCGGATAGAAAAACGGCAGCAAAGATCGGCAAGTATCAAAAAACACTTAAAGAATTTCAAGTACCTTACATCTCAGCAACAGACAGTACAAACCGCAGTGATGTGAGAAACCTGAGCTTTGCCAATAAACATATTCAATTGAGCGTTGTTGGACTGCAACCGTTTAACTTTAGAGCCTGGCCATACAATGAGTCTGATTTGTATTCGACCAATAACCCGAAGGATAAACATTCACTTGCCGACAGGTTAAGACGTAAACATTATTACGATTTACCTGACCGTGGATATATCAACGTTAACTTGGATCTGGCTATTCATGGCGTGGGTGGCGATCACAGCTGGGGAGCAAAAACCATGAAGAAATACCATGTTCGTGCTGATAAACCCCATAGTTTTAGTTTTGTCTTAAAAGCTAAGAAGCTGAACTAAGAGGACACTTATCTATAGTGATTGGCTATGTCCCGGTTAAGTATTGCTGTTAAAATTTACAAACTCAGAAAAGCACAATGTAGATTTATTCGAGCAATCCGTAGAACGTGGATTTATCCACGCATTACTTTAAGGCGCACATAAATGTGCGATCTACGAGCACATAATATGCGATCTACTCAGACAGCGCGTAGGATGGGTTAGCCGAAGGCGTAACCCATCAAAAACCCAGTTTTCAATCATATTATTAAATAGTTGCGAGCTACAAGGTGATGGGTTACGCCGTTGGCTAACCCACCCTACAACCATATCTTGTAGAGCACATTTTATGTCATTGGATCGTCCTTGCTACGACCCCGTTTAGCTATAAAAATTCATACGCCTGATTCTGTGTATTAAAGATTAATTAGTTTGAAACTAAGTTAATAAAATAGTCAATCGGACAATTTGTACTGACGGATTTACCGTTGCGACAAGCGTTAGGCCGACGTGGTTGGAAATTAGCAAAAAAGCTTACTACAATATCATCTGCAGACGCTTTTCAACAAATGTCTAAACAATTTCCCGTAGTTTTGGTTTGAAGCTGAGTATCAATTTTAATGTCTATAAAACAATCTAAAGAGCAGAGTAGAGGTGATAACTTTACTGACAAAATTCAAACAAGTATTTGTAATGAAGAAGCTTCGGATGACAGCCCTTGGCTTGCAAAAAGTGTGCATTGGCAAGGTTATTCACAGGAATCATTATTAGATAGTAAATCTTATACTGAAGTTGTTTGGTTGTTGTTAAGAGGGGATTTGCCTAATGATGATCAAGGTATTAATGTAACAGAGCTTTATCGTTTTTCCGTTAATCGGGTTGCGGCAGGTGTCCAAGCTTGTTATACGGAGGCTGCAGATAACCCTGCAGGGAGTTTTTTGCCTTTGCGTTGTGACGATATAGAATATACAGGTAAAAGCCCGAGAGAATTACCATGAAGGTTTATGGTAATTCTAATGCAAATTGTTGGAGTCGCTGACTTATTTTTATCCGTCAGGCGTTGCGGATTGATTTTTATCTGCTAATCCTTTTACTCTCTGATTCATTGGAGGGACTTCTTCAGCATCAATGATCAAATTTATCATCGTTGGTGCTTGTTTTCTCCAAGTCGCTGCCAATCAATATTTACTAACTCATCAGGTGTTCTAATGGTTATTCCTTCGATACCCATAGCCTTTGCCAATTTTGCATAGTTTATGTCTGGAAGTTCAAAGCCAATTTGTTTTGCTCCGCCTAATATTTGACCATGCTTGACCATACCGAGCGCACTATCATTAAATATCACATAAATTACCGGAATTTGATGTTGCATTGCTACGGTAATTTCTTGTCCCGCCATTAAATAACTGCCATCTCCAGTAATACAGACAGAAGGTTGTTTACTGCCAAAACTGCTACCAATTGATGCGCCTATTGCCCAACCCATAGAACCAAATCCCATTGCGATATGATAATTACCTTGAGTGTTCTTTTTATGATAATAATGAGTGAACCATGCCCAGCAATTGCCAGCGTCTATATGAAGTCGGAAGTGTTCTGGAATATGTTCAGAAAATTCTGTCACTATTCTTTGTGGTTTTAAGGGAATAGCATCTGAGGAGCATTTCTCGGGTTCGTTTAAGGTTATTTGATATCCATGTTTTTGTTTTGATGCTTTCTTTTTTAGATATTTAAGTTGAAGAGGATCCACTGAACCCCAAGTTCGACCCCATTTTAAGCCTTGCTGTACATTTTCATTTAATTTCTTAAATATTGATTTTATATCTCCGCAAACATGATTAGGAGTACGTGAAAAGTGCTCAATAGTAGAATCAATATGTACTAATTTTTCATTAAGTAAATTTGAATGCCAGCCACTGGTATCTAGTTCAGTAATAGGTGTGCCTACGGCAAGTACTAGATCGATAGTCTCGTCTTCCATGGTTTCCTGGGCACTTTGATGACCTGCAAATCCATAAACACCACGGCTTCGGGGATGAAAACCATCTACCCAGCGTTTTCCATCTGGTCCTGTAATAATTGGAGCGTGGGTGAGTTCAGAAAATTGCATAATTTCATCAATGGCATAACTGCAACCTCTTCCCAAAAATAATACCACTCGCCAAGAGTTTGATAACATGTTGGTGAGTTTTTCTACTGCATCATTATCGGTCAAGGTGAATGTTTGCACGATACGTTCAATTTTAATATCAGAGCCGTGTATTGCTGGTTGGCGTAAAATATCGGAAGGAATGCTGATATGTGCCGGCCCTTTAGGGATCCTGTTTGCGGTCATAATAGCAGAAATCAACTCAGGATTAATTTGCTCTGTATGAGAAATTAATGTGCTGTAACGCGTATAGATCGCGGTACAGGATGATTCTTGTAATGCATTGCGTCCAAATTTATGCAGAGGGGTTTGTGCGGTAATTACCAGTACAGGTACATTATCAGCGTAAGGTGATGCTACACCTGTTAACAAGTTGGTTGAACCCGGGTCTGTAGTTGCGCAACAAACTCCCAGTTTACCTGTTTCTCTGGCATAACCTTCAGCCATAAATGCTGCTCCAGCTTCATGGCGAGCAACAATCATTTTCGGTCCATCACCTTTTTTTCTTCGGGCTAAGGCATCAAAAAGCGGTTCAATAGCACCGCCGGGTACTCCAAAAACATATTCAACATCGAGTATTTTTAAATATTCAATAATTAAATCAGCGTTATCCCATTCTTTGTTTAGTTTTATTTCCTTATCAAAATTCTCTTGAGCCAGCAACGATGCTTTTATTTTATATCTCATGATTGTTATGATTTGTAGTAATACTCCAAAATTATTTGGGAATATAGTTTAACTTGCCTATGCACATCACACAGGTTGGTCGATAACTACCCTGAACTTGAGAAATATCGACCAGTTTTATATCTAT
>JABSOI010000158.1 GCA_013216015.1 Alteromonadaceae bacterium
GCTGCCATGTCGGCAACGCAGCTAGTGGTGATTTAGACCATTTGAAGATGATCACTTATTTAGTGCGATTGGTATAACTACAGTAAAATTATCAAGAGATAAACCACTGATAGCTTCGTTAAAATTTGCGGTAACAATAAGTGATTGTTTAAAGGTTTGTTCTGAAACTATGGTCGTTAAAGTAGCCCTGGCTTATTTGATTGACCAACCGGAGATATTGCACCAATATGCGCATTGCCATTTATTGGATTACCTAAAATATCTTCACTAAGCGAAAATCCTGGAACTAAGCCAATAGGATCATCTGCAATGGCTGAAACAGCTATCCCTTTGTTAGCAACGAGTGCTTTATTTTCAGGGATATAGTCGGCAATTGAAAAACCACCTTTATTTACAAATTGCGGGTTGCCAACCAGTGATCCCGTACTTTGCGCTAATAACGTTGATGGCCAGTTATTAACCGTTAAAAACAGGTTGTTTTTTACCGATATATCTTGGGTTGGATTAACTCCATTAACAAGCTGATATCTGGCTTGATCAATATGATGACTATCTCCTTCAATCATAAAAATATTATTGGCAACAACCAAACCATCGGTTTCGTTATGCACGGCAAATTGTGTTAATTGACCGTCTTTTACATAAACCGTGTTGTTATAAATATAATTATTTTTTGGAGCAATTTGAGTGTTATTCCGACCAACGTAGCCACTTAACCAAAAAATTTTACCTTCATGCGTTGCACCATTAACGCCTTTTTTCCGATAACCATCGTTAATGCTGACGTTATAGCGATAACTATTATTTTCGTTATTACCTAAAATTTCAATAAAACCACCGGCATTGTTTTTACTTAAGTTATATTGAACAACCACATTGGTGCAGTTAAAATCGATATGAAAGCCGGCAGAATCTGCTGGCCCCTGAGCATCAGTAAATTCATTATGTTCAATCAATAAATCTCTACTGCCCCATGGCCACATACCGCTGCCACGACTCCATTTACGCGTGTCGCTGCCGCTACCCGTACGGTGAACACGATTATAGCCGACATAGCTGTCATTTGTTCCTCCAAACATAATGCCTGGGCCACCAATGTCGTGAAGGTAATTGTTATTGAGGTTTACTTTATAAATGCTACCCCAGCGACGTTGTGCTATATCTCGATTAGCGTAAGATGTGGTTTTAAAACCGGTATGGGCAACATCGGCAATTTCAGAATTTTGCAAGGTGATATTTGTTAATATGGACTTGTTATTATTGTTATAAAGACGCACGCCCCAGCCATAGGCTTGAGTACCATTGCTGGTATTTACATCGGTTCCTCTACCATCAAAGCCAACCTCTTCATGGTAAATATCATGAATGTATATATTATCAAACGTGATATGACCATATTCAGCACCACTATTATCGTTTACATCAACTAAAATACCTAAACGCATTTTATCGCCCGTTCGATACTCTTTAGCAATACCACCGTTAGCATAAATTTCGATATTACTTATATTTAAGTAACTGGCATTAACAATGTCGATACCGGCTAATTCATTTTTAGCATCAATTTTAGCGCGGAAACTAGTGTCACCATAATTAGAAATCGTGATTGGTGATTGTGACGTGCCCGCTTCGTTAGCAATTTTGATCGTTCCAGCAAATACTTGCCCCGCGGCAAGATAAATATTATCGCCTGGTTTTAATGACAAAGCGTTAATTTTTGCTAATGACTTAAAAGCTGTTTGTGTGGAAAAACCATTATTGCTATCACTACCGCTATTACTAACATAGTAGTCTTGCGCTTGGCTCGAAAGAGATAAAAATAAAAAAGTGACCGTCATTAATAAGACGCGTTTAGCCAGTAATACTTTGATTACTTTATACATAAATTTATATTCTATTGTTCGATGAGAGGAAATCCCACCTACCATATATTATGATAAGTGGTCATATTCATTAAGATTTTTTATTTTTATTTTTATTTTTATTTTTTTTAAATGTATCAAACTCAACAAAAGTAATTTTACTATCTTTATTGGCATCCATTTTATTAAAACCACTCAGGTTATATTTAGCGCGTTTATTTTCATCTTTGATCCCCTTTTTATCCATCCAACCCTTACTATGTTGTTTAAACTCTTCAACATTAATGCTGCCATTTTGATCAACATCTAGCTTATCGAAATACCATTGATTTGCTGAAGCTAAAGAGCTTAAAGATAATAGTACAGTGAGTGTTATTAATTTAATTTTCATTTTATTGACCTTTTATTATTTAGTTTTTTTTGTTTTTGTTTTATTTTGCTTGGTAAAATCCCAACTACCTAAACGAGGAAAGGCCGGATCTTGTAATTCATCATTCCATTGTTCGTATTGTGCACGTTGGTTTTTATATTGATCTTTGCTCTGCTTATACATATTTTTCTGTTCAGCAATGTCCTTGTCTAAATCGAATAACATCGCTTCACCACCCTTTTTGATCATTTTTGAGTTAGCCGTTAGCGATGCTGACCAATTGGTAGAAAAACTTCGCCAAAATAACACATCATGTGGTTGGCCTTCGTTCTCACCAGTTAAATAAGGAATAAGGTTTACACCATCTAAAGGTTTATTGCTGGTGACATCAACTTTTGCTTCATCAACTATGGTGGCTAAAATATCTAAAGAACTCACGCTGTGGTTATAATCAATTCCAGCAGGAATTTTACCTGGCCAACGCACGGCAAACGGTACACGCACTCCGCCTTCAAAGGGGTCGCCTTTACCACCTCGAAGTTCACCATTATTAGAAGCATTTTTAGATAATGGGCCGCCATTGTCAGATAAGAAAAAAACAATCGTATTATCATCAATTCCCTGTTCTTTTAAGGTCGATAATATTTGCCCTACGCCATCATCAACCGCACTTATCATAGCGGCATAAGTTTTGCGCCGTTTATTCTTGATATGTGGATAGCGGTCTAAATATTTTTGCGTTGCTTGTAATGGTGCATGCGGCGCGTTGTAGGCAACATATAAAAAGAATGGGTTATCCTTTTCACGTTTAATGAACTCTACCGCCTCATTGGATAACTCATCGGTAAGATATTCTGTCGTATCAACACGTATGTCATTTCTTAATAAACGTGTGCTGTACCATTGCCATTTTTTGGTCACTTCTGATAAATCATTAATCACTAAATCTTCAGGGAAGTATTTGTGCCCCCCTGACAAAAAGCCATAGAAATGGTCAAAGCCACGTTTATCCGGGTGTAAACTTGGGTGCGTTCCCATATGCCACTTACCTAAGATCCCCGAAGTATATCCCGCAGGTTTCAATACCTCGGCGATATTTTTCTCTGTTTTTGGAATGCCCGCATTATCAACACTAGGATCAATGGTGGGGTTGCCAACAAAACCAAAACGGTCTTGGTACCTTCCGGTTAGCAGCCCCGCCCGGCTAGGGCCACACACAGGATAAGAGACGTACCCCTGAGTAAAGCGAACGCCCTCTTTAGCGATTTTGTCGATATTGGGTGTAAATATTTCTGTTGAACCATTAAAACCAACGTCGGCATAACCTTGGTCATCCGTTAAGATAATAATCAGGTTGGGTTTGTCTAGCGTATTTACTTTGTCTGCTGCATAAACAAAAGATGTACTAGTGACAATAAGTGCTGACACCAATAATTTTGTTATTTTTTTAAATACAATCAACTTAGCTACTCCTAGTGCTGGTTATTTTATGACTGGTTCAATCGTGAATTGATACGAATAATTGTCTGCTGGGATCAGGTATTGCTTATGTGCTTTATCATGCCAGCTATTGTAACCACCTACACCCATTTGTTTCCAATCGATACGCAGTGTAGTGGCATCTTTCATTGGTACTTCAGCGCTATGACCTGGGATAGAGTTAAAATCGTATAAATCGGTTTTCTCTAATGGCAATGCTGAAAATTCAATGGTGTCTTTAGCCCTAACTTTAAGACCTTGACCTTTGTCATTAACTACAGCTACCCAACGCACATCAGTATGGTTACCTGTTTCTTGTGGTCTAACATAATCATGGAATTTATCAGCCACTGCCGCAGTGTATAAACCAATGGCATAACCAGATTTACGGTCGATATAGTTTTCTTCAGGACCACGGCCATACCAATTAACTTGTTTGAACGAACCAGGCAGTTGCATATGCATACCAAAACGCGGCATAAGCGGCAGGTTTTGTTTAGTTAATGAAATAGCAGCATTAACTTCCACAGCACCTTTAGCATTTATCGTATAGCTAGATCAAGCAATGGTTATTATTTACTGGCAATTGCTTTACTAAAAGCCATAACTTTCTCTTTACTCACCTGATAACTATCACCTTGTGCAAATAAACTATTACCAATACCAAGTCCTACCGCACCGGCTTCTAACCACAAATTAGCATTTGAAGGGTCGACTCCTCCTACTGCGATAACGTCGACATCATTCGGTAAAATACTTAAAACAGCTTTTAAGTGGACTATTCCCAAACTTGCTGCCGGGAATAATTTCATCATTCGAGCGCCGCTATTGTATGCAACGTAAGCTTCAGTCGGTGACATAAACCCTGGCATTGAAATCATTTTATGATCACAGGCTTTTTTGATCAGCCCTTCATTTGTATTTGGTGAAATAGCTAATTTAATATCCATTTCAATCAAACTATCTAGTTGCTCATGGGTAACAACAGTTCCTGCACCAATTAAACAATCTTCTGGTAGATTGTTTTGTAACAAGCGAATACTTTCCAATGCATTTGGTCGGTTTAAAGGTACTTCAATAACCCTTAATCCAGCTTCATACAGTAAATTTCCTACCGCTACAGCTTGAGTTGGCTGTAAACCTCTTAAAATTGCAATAAATGGATTTTCTTTAAGGTGATTCATAAAACCCCAGAAACTTATTAAATGTTATTTGTAATACATATTACACTTATTTTCATCAAGGTATAGTATTAATATATTGATTAAAAAATAAAATGGAGCATCATTAGAGTCTGTTGTCCTTTTATCTTTCCCCCTTTGCTGGCAAATGATTTATCTGCCTCAAGGAGAAAAGTGCGATTCGTAATTATTCTATTTAGGTCTTTGATCATAACAACATAATATAGAGTTAAAAAGTCAACAGCCCTTGATCATCAAAGTATTTTTTTGATAAAACATTTACTGCTAAAAAGATTAGCTGACAACTTAAAATCTAATTTTTTATAAATCAATAACCATTGGTGTTTAAAATGGTGTTTACAATTGGTATGAGTTTAAATCCCCGATGATGATTAAGGCATTCAAAAGCAGTAATTGGTTTTTATATGTAATATAATAAAATTTAATTTCGCATATGATTGATTATGTGATTCAATCATACATATTATCTCTTCAAATCAGAGTCTAAACATTTGAGTTATCATTCACCCCAAAATTTGACTTATCAACTAACCAGTAGTATTGGCCTAGATATTATAAAAGGTAAGTACAAAACCGGTGAGGTTTTACCAACCGAAATAGCTTTGAGTACCAAACTTCAAGTGAGTAGAAGTGCCCTAAGAGAAGCGATTAAGATGCTATCAGCAAAGGGTCTAATACAATCCATTCGAAAAAAAGGAATTGTAGTATTACCTAAATCAAATTGGAACATGTTTGACGAGGATGTATTAAGATGGATTTTATCAAGTAACCCAACGATATCATTATTGAAGTCGTTTACTGAAGTTAGAATGGCCATAGAAATACAAGCTGCTACCTTAGCCTGTGTCAACGCAACTACGACTGATTTAGAAAAAATAGAACTAGCGTTAGATAGAATGAAAGCAGCAGAAAAAGGATTAGATGATCATTTAGAATCAGACATAGCATTTCATACCAGTATTCTTGAAGCAAGTGGCAATCCATTTTTGTCCAGACTCACTGGGTTTACCAGCACCGCGCTGAAAGTTAGCATCCGATATACCAATGCAGCTCAAGGTAAATCAGGCGACATTGCTATGCATGACCGTATTTATGAACACATCAAATCAAAAGATGCTGAGAAAGCACAAATAGCTGTGAAGGAATTATTATCCAATGTATTTGAGTTGATCGATTCATACGGTAACGATTTTCTATAACCCTTTATTTAAGTATGAATATTGGATAAATAAGCAGGAGCCAAGAGATGAACAATAAACCAAAACCAAAACCAAAACATAATTTAACTTACCAACTGACACATGATTTAGGTATTGCCATTGTAAAAGGCACATATAAAATTGGTGATGGCCTGCCAACGGAAGCTGAATTATGTACAAAATTTGAAGTAAGTCGTAGTGGGACGCGCGAAGCGGTTAAAATGCTTTCAGCGAAAGGGCTTATTCTTTCAAGGCCTAAAAAAGGTATAATGGTTCTTCCACAAAGCAACTGGAATCTGTTTGATACCGACGTGCTTAGTTGGATATTAAGCAGTAAACCTTCGTTATCGTTACTAAAATCATTCACTGAAATGAGAGCGGCTATTGAACCACAAGCAGCAGCACTTGCTGCAGTGAATGCGACCTTTGAAGATATTGAAGAAATAGAAAAAGCGTTAACAAGAATGCAAGAAGCAGACAAAGGACTTGATGATCCGCTAGATTCAAATATCGCTTTTCATACTGCTATTTTAAAAGCGAGTGGTAATTGTTTTATCATCCAATTGAGTGACTTTATCAGTACAGCCCTTCAGGCAAGTATTCTCTACCCAGATATAACAAAAGCTGAAGATGGCGATATTCTCAAACACGCTAACATTCTTAATACAATTAAATCACGTAATCCAGATAAAGCTTACAATGCAGTCAATCAAATTTTAGATGAAGCGTTAGTACTAATTAATTCAAATTTATGACAAAATTTCCGATACCTTACTTCATACAGAACTTTGTACTAACTTCGATATACTTATAATTCTTAGCAGTTATTACGTCGTAATTTACGGATTGACGTTCTTGCTAAGCAATGCGGTACAAGTACAGCCATAATAGAACAGCACTACCGTCATGTTGTGCCCGGCATGTTCAACGAATAATTCTCTGGTGTTAAATTTATGAAGGAAGAGAAAACTGTTAAGTATCTAAATAAACAATCTTTAAATAAACAATCATTGGATAAACAAATTGAAAAGTACAAAGGTTGATACGTTGAACATAAGAAACGATGGGGTATTTAGTGCATATTGTCATTTCAGCAAGCAATGAATTTATAAAATGGTTAGGCCTAGATTTAGAGCGCATACCAAGTATTGATAGTAAATGCATTGGCACTCAAGCAATAATATCAAATGAAAATACTTTATCGTGGCAATGCCAGGCTTTACGAAGCCATTCTCGCTCAAAAGTGGCTACGGTAATCGCAGTGGAAGCAACCAGTCGCTATTGTATTATTTTCCCTAATTTGCCCGCAATGTCGATGGCACAATTTGAACAAGAGCTAACCCGTCGTTGGTTAAAGGAAGTTTTAGCCATGGCCACTGATAGTGGAGCTATCTTACCTGAAAATGTAAGTGGCATGAAAAATCAGTTCAATAATACGTCAATGACGTTTAGTTCTGTCATTCCGCACATAAATAATTAATTTAAATTTTATTAATTTAATGTTGCGTATACAAAATTTTATTTATAAAA